>JABSQW010000189.1 GCA_013215605.1 Myxococcales bacterium | reverse complement strand
CGCTTATGGACCGAGGAGCCCTTTGCCTACGAGGGAAAGGTTCTGTCGATTCCCGCACGCAACGTGGTTCCGAAGCCGCTGCAGAAACCGCATCCGCCACTCTGGTTGACCGTGGCCCACCTCGAGGGCTTCGAGCGCGCGGGTCGCTGCGGCGTCGGGGTGCTCGCCACCCTGCTGCTGGCTCCGCCCGAAACCCTGTCGATCGCTTTTGATGCCTACCAGCGCGGTCTCGATCGGTGCGAGCCCGCCGGCGCCTTCGTGAACGATCAGCGCGCCCTGTTCGCCTTCTTTCACTGCGCACAAACCCGGGAGGAGGCGATCGCGAGCGAGGCCAGCACCGCGGCCCTGTGGTTCATGAACATGCAGCCGGAGGTCTACAGCGTGCGCCGCACGGACTGGATCGAGAGCATCCGAGCGCAGTCGGTAACGTGGGTGGGCGGCATGAGCGGGCAGCTCGAGCCCGGTGAGACGCAGCCCGTGGGCAATTTCGATCTCAACGATCCCGTTCCGGTGATCGCTCTGATGAACCGCCAGCTGGCCGGCGAGAAGATCGACCCCGTCGAGGCCTACGAAGCACTCGAACCCTACGATGCGGTCATCATTGGCGACGTCGACACCTGCCGCCGCAAGCTCGAGCGCCTTCGAGATCTGGGCCTCGACCGGCTCATGTGCCTGATGCAGATGGGTCCCCTACGGCACGAAGTCGTCATGAGCAGCATCCGCAACGCAGGGGAGTTGATCCCCGAGTTCGCTCGAGCAGAGTCCGCCGCAGCACCGGAGGTCAGCTGACCACCTCGGCGGTCGTCGATCAGTAGTCTGAACCCACCGCCTGCTTGAAGCGCTCGAGCTCGCGGATGCGCTTCTCGATGCCGCTCCACTCCTTCCCCTGCGTCCTCACACCCGTCTCCTCGGGGCCGAGGTCTGCCCAGGGCGCCGTCACCCAGAATCGCGTGGCGCCGAACTCCTTCCACCAGTGGGCGTACTCGACGCACTCGTCGAGGGTCTTGGGCGGCTTGCGCCCCCCCGGCGGCATCTCGAAGCGCGGGTCCTCGAAGTACGCGGCACCTTCCAGGCCGATCTCCGAGAGGTCGCGGCCCGCCTCCTTCGCGGCCTGGTGGATCACTTCGAGATCCTCGTGCAGGACCTGCTCGCTGAACCACGGGTAGTAGGGGAACCAGCCGTCAGCGAGGCGACCGGCGCGCTTCAGTACGACCGGGCTCTGTCCGCCGACCCAGAGCGGAATGCGCCGGTGCGTGGGGAGCGGATTGATGCCGGCGGCCGTCACGGTGTGGTGCTGTCCGTTGTAGGTGACGACGTCCTTGCTCCACAGCTCTCGGAGCAGCGCGAACTGCTCCTCCATGATCTTTCCGCGCTTCTTGAAGTCGACTCCGAGACCCTCGTACTCGACGTCGTTCCAGCCGACGGCGATGACGAAGCGAATCCGCCCGCCGGTGAGGACGTCGGCCTCGGTGCTCTGCTTCGCAAACAGCACCGTCTGACGCTGCGGGCTGATGAGGATGCCCGTGCACAGCTCGAGTGTCTTCGTGAGCGCAGCCAGGTACCCGAAGAGCACGAGGGGCTCGTGCCACACCATCTGGTGATCGTAGAGCGGTGCCGTGCCAAAGAAGGGCTTCCAGTCGGGACGACTCTTCGTCTCGGCACCGAGGACGTGATCCCCGACGGTGACGTACGCATAGCCGAGGTCTTCGAGCGCGGAGAGAAACTCGGCGAGTGCGCCCGGATCCGTTCCGATGAGGTGTTCGGGAAGATTGGTTCCGAGCTTCACCATGGCGCTGCCTCCAGATTCCGAGATCAGGCGCGAAGTATCTCATAAGCGAGCTGCGGTCAGCGATTCGGACTGCGCGAAGGCGAACAAAGTTCGGACGCACTCGGGTGGCCCGGTGAGTGTTCTGGGGGACGTTCGCGGTCGCGCCGCCTGGGCGGTGTTCGGCTGCATGCGGTACCCGCTCGGCCTGGCCTACGACACGTCCTCGACCTCGCGCAGCCCGAGCGACTCGAAGCAGGCGGCGAGCTCCCGCGCGTGCTCGTCGGACACGGGAAGGCGCGGGCGCCGCGGCCAGCCGCCGGGTAGGCCGAGCTCGCGCAGCGCGCCCTTTGCGGCCGACGCGCCGCCGAGCCGTTGCGTGGCGACGTGCAGCAACAGCAGCTTCGCGAAGGCGGCGTCGCGCAGGAGAAGCTCCCCGACGCGGTGGTGCGCGATCACGCTTTGACACAGTCGCGGCGCGAGATTGCCCTCGCTCGAGAGATAGCCCGTCGCGCCGAGTGCGAGAGCCGTCAGGGTCTGCATGGGCCCGCCCACGTGGACGTCCACGCGGCCGTCGACCGCTTCGAGCATTCGAACCAGCGCGCCCAGGTCGGGGTTCGTGAAGTTGATCCCGATGACGTGCGGGAACCGTTCGAGCATCTGCGCCACGAGATCGGGCGGCAGCCCGTACCCCATTGCCTGGTGGGAAGACAGCACGACCGGGCACGTGACGGCCTCGAGCACCTCGATGAGAAACGCCTCGAGCTCTTCGCGCCGCGGGTGGTAACCGTGGCCCGGATCGAGCGAGTAGAGCTGCATGGCGTCGAGGCCGACCTCTGCGACCTCCCGGCCGAACCCGATCATCTCGAGCGCGCTCCGCGGCTCGACGCCCATGGCGCGGACGGGTACGCGCTCCCCGAGCTCTTCTTTCGCGATCTCGAGTACGCGGCGGCGTTCGGCGGGGTCGAGGGTGTAGCCCTCGCCGCTCCCGGATCCGCCAACGTAGACCCCGATGCCCGAGGCGCCGAGACGCCGAAGATGCGCTCGGAGATTCTCCTCGTCGAGCCCGCCGTCGGCGTCGTACGCAGTCAGGCTGATGACGAAGGTGCTCGCGAAGCGCTCTTCCACGGTCTTCCCGCTCTCCCGTCATCCCGTTGCCGTATCATGGCGGACGATACCCGACTTGGAGGTCTCGCATGCCCGTCCAGAAGTTCGCTCCGATGACGAAGAACTTCCCCACCTTCGACTGCGACGCCCACGTCGCCGAGCCACCGTGGATCTGGGAGCGGGCGAAGGAGTGGCTGACCCGCGACGAGATCGAAGCCCTGAAAACTACGATCTGGTACGACGCCGACACGCGTCAGCTCATCGTGAACGGTCAGGCGGGCTCGGGGATCGGTGCACAGCGCGTCGGCGGAACACCGGGCATCGTCAACGTTCTGTCGCTCGCGGGGCCGGGCCTCAAGCACGACATCCAGCGCGCGATCAACGTCCGAAACCTCGACCCTGCGACGGCCATCACCGCGGAGCAGGCCGACTATCTCGACCACAAGGGCGCGTACGATCCGAAGGCGCGCCTGCTCGACATGGACGTCCAGGGGATCGACCAGGTGATGATCATTCCGAGCGACATCGACACCTACCCCTGGTTGCGCAACGCCATGGGCGCGAAAGCGATGTGCAAGGCGTACAACGAGTGGGCATACGACTACTGTCAGGAAGCTCCTGAGCGCATCTTCTTCGCCGCGCTCCTGCCGATGCAGGATCCGAGTTTCGCGATGCAGGAGCTCTACCGCGTCGCGGAGAAGGGCTGTCGGGTCGCGCTCGTCCGACCGAACGACGCGCTGGGCAACTACCCGATCCAGCCCAAGTACGAACCGCTGTGGAAGGCGATGGAGGAGACGGGGGTGGTCTACGGGATGCATCCCTTCCCGGCGATGGGTGCGCTCGCGCCGCCCGGCTACACCGAGCAGCACTCGGGGGCCGAGCTCATCCATCGGACCTGCACCACGTCCGGTCTCTCACACTTCTTCCTCACCAACGTCCAGAACTTCCAGGCCGAAGCGGCATTGTGGGTGACGATGGTGTTGATGTCGGGCTTCTTCGACCGCTTCCCCGGTATTCGCGCCGCGGTGTTCGAGGCGTCGTCGACCTGGCTGAGCTTCCTGCTCGACGAGTGCGACAAGAGCTACACCCTGTATCGCAACGAGCGGCGGTTGCCCCAGCTATCGAAGCTCCCGAGCGAGATGTTCTTCGAGCACTGTGTCACCGGCTTCGAGGGCGACGAGGCCCCGCCGTCCAAGCTGCCGGACTTCTACGCAGACATCCTGGCGTGGTCGTCGGACGTGTATCACCACGACGGCGACGACGCGTGGCGCGCGATCGAAACGATGAAGGCGAGCGAGCTACCGGAGGCCCGGCAGGCGGCGTTCCTCGGCGAGAACGCCCGCCGCCTCTACGGCATCGAAGCGCCAGAGGAATTCATTCGCGAGCGCGTGACGGAGATCGAGCGCCCCGACTGGTGGCCCAGCGAGGACGAAGTCGCACGGTCGCTCGAACCCGAAGCTGCGATGCGACGGCCGAGGAACAGGGGGAGGCGCGCATGAGCGAGAAGAGCTTCGCCGTCTTCGACTCCGACTCACACGTCGTCGAGTCGCCCGACGTCTGGGAACGCTACCTCGATCCCGAGTACCAGACTCTCGGCAGGCACGCGCTGTGGCGGGAGGAGGGTCGGTACGGCGCCTACCTGAAGGTCAACGGCAGGATGTTCCGGGACACGAGGAGTGCGAACATTCCGCGGCACGCGATCTGGCGCCCCGGGATGAGCTGGGCCGACGTCGGTGCGCTCGACCCCGACACGAGGCACACCGCCACCGAGGGGGCGAGCGACCCGCTGGCGCGTCTCGCGGACATGGACGCGATGGGCGTCGATCAGACGTTTCTCTACCCCACGTGGTTCGCCGAGGGATTCCACCTCGTCGAAGATCCGGACGTCGCCTGGGCGCTCGCCCGCGCGTACAACGACTGGATCGCGGACTTCTGTGCGGTCGCGCCGGATCGCCTCTTCGCCGCTGCCATGCTGCCGCTCCAGAACCTCGACTTCGCCATCGCGGAGCTTCGTCGAGTGAGCGGGCTGGCGTGCTTCCGCGGGGCCTTCCTCCGGCCGATGTTTCTGGAAGGTCGCTACTTCACCCATCCCGTCTACGAGCCGCTCTGGGCGGCGATCGAGTCGCTCGGGCTGACGTTGGCCGTGCATCCCACCGCGGGATTGTGGAATCCCGAGTGGACCTCCCATGGACCCTTCACCGAGAAGGTGAAGAACCGCCTGACGACGCGCGCGCCGATGATGGCCACAGCGGGTGGTCCGGGAGCGGGCGGCGGCGGGGGTGACGCGATGGCGTTCCAATCGGGTCCGGGGATCGGCCATCCGATCGCGGAAATTCTCTCCCCTTGGCTCGACAATCACATGTTCGTGGCCGCAACGCTGATTGGCTTTGCGGTGATGCAACGCCATCCCGAGATGAAAGTGGTCATGGCCCACGGCAAGGCCTCCTGGATGGAGGAAGTGATCGAGAAGATGGAGGCGTCCACGCGCACCCTGCCGCTCTCCCAGGCCTACGCGGTACGCACCGACCCGGAGGTGATGTGGGATGAGGGGCGGGTACTCCTCGGTTTCGACGCCGAGGAAAGGCTCGTCCGGAAGCTGCCCGATACCTTCGCCGAGAAGGTCGTCTGGGGATCGCGGTATCCGCATCACGACACGACGAGCGCGTGGGATGCCATCGACGCGCTTCGCAAGTCCGACATCGCCGAGGACACGATCGCGCGCATGCTCGGCGGCAACGCTGCTGCGCAGTTCGAAGTCGAACTCTCGCAGAAGGTCTGACGCGGATTCCGGTCGCGCGCGCTACTGCGCCGCTTTCCATCGCCGTGCGAGGGGTCGGTCGGCTTCCACTCCCGGGACGGGTCGCCGGGGACGTCAGCCAGCTGCTTCGCGGGCTGAACGGATTCGGGTGTGCCGCTCGCACGAAAACAGGATCGCGGCCATGACGACCTCCGGCACGATGAACTGCGCGCCGAACCCCGCGTTTCCGGTGGCCCAGCCGAGCGTGCGCATACCGGCGGCCGACAGCAACAGCAGCGACGCCGGCAGCAGCCAGTGCGCCTGCCCCTGCCGCTGAGCGAGACCGATCATGATCGGCAACGAGATGAAGAGCGCGCCGATATCGCCGATCTGTGTGCTCGCCCCGAGACCGGTGAGGAGCTCCATGCCGAGGCCTTGGGCCGCGGCGGCAGGGTCGGCGATCCACTGGACAGCCGTGATCAGGAACGTGAGCGCGATCAGAAGGCTGAGTACTCGAGCGACGATATGCATGCTGTGACTCCTCTCTCTCCTCGACATGAGGGGCTCGCCGAATGATTGGGTAGCAATTATGTCTCATTCGATTTGGTGTGCGAGAATTGAACGCCAAATTGCAGGAGTCCCCCATGATCGATCTCTACACCGCGCCCACCCCCAATGGCTGGAAGGCGTCCGTCACCCTCGAGGAGCTCGATCTCCCCTACGAGGCGAAGCTCGTCAATCTGTCGAAGAACGAGCAGAAGGAAGACGCCTTCCTCGAGCTCAACCCGAACGGCCGGATCCCCGTGATCGTCGACCACGACTTCGGCGGCCTCCCGGTATTCGAATCCGGCGCCATCATGATCCACCTCGCCGAGAAGACCGGCCGACTGCTGCCGAGCGAGGCGGCACCGCGGGCCCGCGTCATCGAGTGGCTGATGTTCCAGATGGGCGGTGTCGGCCCGATGATGGGCCAGGCGAACGTGTTCTTCCGCTATTTCCCCGAGAAGCTGCAGCCCGCCATCGACCGCTATCAGAACGAGTCGCGCCGGCTGTTCGAAGTGCTCGACCGCCGCCTCGGCGAGAGCGAGTGGCTCGCCGACGACTTCTCCATCGCAGACATCGCGAACTGGTGCTGGGTGCGCACCTACAAGTGGTCGGGTATCCCTCTCGAAGGGCTGTCGAACGTGCGCCGTTGGCTCGACGTCATGAAGGAGCGCCCCAAGTGCCGCAAGGGCGTCGAGGTGCCGTTCGTAGCGCCGTCCATCGTCGATGACGAGAAGGCCGCGAAAAAATTCGCGGAGAACGCGCGCAAGAGCCTTCAGACCTGATTCACTGCGCGAACGCTACCGAGCGCAGCGGCGATTCCGCGCTCTCGTTGGACGACCGCGGCTGAACGGGCTGGCTACAGGCAGCTCTGCAGGTATTCGAGCGTGCGCGCGTCGGCGCCGTCCTCGACCGAGCCGATGGCGGCGTCGAAGTCCGTGACGCCCGCGTCACGCAGCCGCTGCAGACCGGCGTCGAGGGCCTTCTCGTCGCCGACGATCGCCACGTCCGCCGGACCGGCAGCGCCCTCCTTGTCGAGCATCGCCCGGTAGGAGGGAAGCTGGCCGTACATCGCGAGGGACTTCCCGAGGGCTTCGCGCGTCGTCTCCTCGTTGTTCGTGAGTGCGATGGGAAGGGCCGCCACGATGCGCGGCTCTGGGCGGCCGGCTTGGTCCGCCGCGGCGCGGAGCTTGGGGCCGATGTGGCTCTCGATGGTCTGCGGTCCGGTCATCCAGAGGATCGTGCCGTCGGCGCTGCGCCCCGCGATCTTCAGCATCAGATCGCCGAGGGCCGCGATCAACAGGGAGACCGGCGCGGCTTCGGGCACGGCGAGTCCGAGGTTCGTGCGATACGTCTCGCCGTCGAACTTCGCGGGCTCGCCCCGCAGTAGCGGTCCGAGCACGGCCAGGTACTCGCGCATGTGCCGCGCGGGCTTTTCATAGGACAGACCCATCATTCCCTCGATGACCATCTGGTGCGAGAGTCCGATGCCGAGAGTGAATCGCCCCCCACAGGCCACCCCCGCGGTCGCGGCCTGCTGAGCCAGGGCTCCCGGGTGTCTCGGGTAGGACGGAACGACGGCGGTGCCCAGCTCGATCCGTTCGGTGGCCTGGCCGGCGAGGGCGAGGGTCGTAATTGCGTCGAGGCCGAAGATGTTGGCCATCCACATCGAGTGGAAGCCGCGCGTTTCGAGATCCTTCGCGCGGGCAATGACGCCACTCAGTGTTCCGTCGGGTCCGGAGGTCGCGCCGGACATCACGCCAATCCGCATGGGGGGCTCCTTGGAAGGTCGTGGGGGTACCGCCTTCGGCGATCAAGATGACATCCGCTGTGTCGACAAGCAACCGGGGCTCGACCCACGGCTCCGCTGTTGGGTGCTGCGAAAAAGGCCACCGAGAACAAGGAGAATCCGAAGGGTCGAACTCGGCTTCTGCTGTCGACGCAAACCGGGAGAAGGAGATCTTCCGATGCGTCAGCCCACGACGTCGGCGAGCTTCACGACCTCGGTACACATCTCCTTCGGCGGGTCGCCCGTGGCTCCCACGATGCGGCCGAGCATTCCGCCCTCTTCGTGCTTCAGCGTGTTCAGCCAATTCGGGAACTTCGGACCGGGGTCTTCGTGGGCGATCAGGATCCGCACCGATCCATCGGGCTCGACCCGCGCCGTGAACTTGTTGACGCAGATCTCGAAGAAGCGGTGCTCCAACGATTCCATCCAGAAGTTCGAGAGCTGGAGGTTCCAGGTCTGACAATCCGGAATGTCTCTGATCGTCACGAGCAGGGCTTCGTCGGGCGCGAGTGACCAGTGGCTCTGGTAGTAGCTGATGGTCGGATCTCCCCCGGCGGCCTGGAGGGGCGCCTGGTCGTGGAGCGGTAGCGCATTCAGGGTCTTCGCCTTGTAGTCCGCTGTCCACTGGAGTCCCAGTCCCACCGTGCTCTCGAGGAAACCGAGGGCCCGGTCGAGACGCGGCTCGAGCTCGGCCGGATCGAGGTTGTTGTTGGGACGCTCCGGGTTGAGGCACTCGATCGACAGCTCGGCCCGCCGCTCTTCTCTGCGGTTTCCGAAGGTCTGACGGACGATCAGCATCGCGGAGGTCTCCGCGAGCCGGAGCCAATTCTTCGGCTTCTCCGTCTGGCTGACGATGACCTCGAAGTGGCCGTCGTCGTCGAAGCGGATCTGGCTCGAATCGATCTCGCCGGTGCTCGCCATGCCGTCGACGCTCCCGGCGCTCGCCTTGGACCCGATACTGAACCACTTCACCGTGCCGCGATGCCCCGTGATCCGATAGTCGAACCGGGCATCGATCACACAGTTCTCGTAGTAGTTGTCGGGGTTGTCGTTGAGGATCTTCTTCGTGTCGTCGGCGAGCCGGAAGAACGCGGGGTACTGCGGGTCCGCGTAGTCGACAGCGCTCTCGAGACCCGCCCGCAGAATCCGCGTGAGAAAACGGTATCCAAGTGCCTGGTTGAACACGTCCTTCGGGGTTCCGTCCCCGCGAACGAGGGCTCCGGCAGCCTTGAGGCGATCGCAGAAGTCTTCCCAGATCCGCCCGTCGAGAATCCGCTGCTCCGCTTCCGTCGTTCCCATCTCGTTTCTCCCCGGGGTTGGTGCGCTCGAGACAGGGCGCAGCATACACGGGTTCACCGCGACCGATCAGCCCGGTCACGCATCGGTGGAACACCGACACTCATGGGGCCGAACGGAGCTAGTCGTCGTCCGTTTCGTTCGCCGCGATACGCTCGGCTAGCTTCTTCTCGTTCCGCGCGACGGCGATGCGGATGTGTCTTTCTCGCTCAGCGACCGCCTCGGGCGTGTACATCTCGGGGAACATCCGGCGGATGTCGCGGTCTATGACGCGCTCCTCCATCTCGGTCGGTGCATCCACGTCGGAGATGAACATCGGCTCGGTTCCGCGTGCGCGCATCCCCTCGACCTCTTTCTCCAGTCGTTCGCGGTAGGCCGCCGCTCCGCGCGTCTTGTTGGAAAGGGGATTCCCGTTGAGAAGCTCGGCGAGGATCGAGTTGTAATCACTGACGCTGAGATCGTCGTCGTCGAGGGGCTCGTCTGTGAGCGGCTTGGGGGGTGGGCGATCGGAGACTTCGATCGCCTCTTCGTCGCCGTCACGCTCGAACATTCCGGGGAGAGGTCCCGCGTCGGGCATTTCGTCGATGGTCCCGGAATCGTTGTCGGTCGTTTCGTTCTTCGGCGTGTCGTGCGATTTCCGCCGTGCCTTTGCTGTCAGCTCTTCGACGGCGGCGTCGAACTCCTCTTTGGTCACCTCTCGCCAGTCGTCCCCGGGCATGAACCCGTCGCGATCGTCTTCGAACATCCCGATGATGTTCTCCCACGTCGCGGCGTCGCCGGTCATCATACCCTTCTCGAAATCCCAACCCGAAATCTCCGATCCACCATTTGGCGTCCGAACCATCGAGCACGGCTTGAGGCCGGTCATTGTGTAGATCGGTAGGTCTAGCGGCACGTCATTCCTCCCAGGGGTTCTCGCAGGGCTTCGCAGTCTTGCCGTCGCAAAGGCTTCAGTCTTAGCCTCGTTGCATTTCTTTCGCCGTCAAGGGAGGAGGGATTACCGCGTCATGTCTTGCGTGCCGCCGCCGCGCCCGCCATGCGGCCGAAGAACGTGCAGTCTCCGAGCGACATCCCCGAGCTGTAGCCCTCGGCCGAGCGCGGAAGGCCACAACACGTGCGACCGGCCGCGTAGAGTCCGGGGATCACGTCGCTGTCTGCCGTGAGGACCTCGCCCGTGGGTTTCACGCTGAGACCGCCGAGGGTGAAGAAGGGATAGAAGGCCTCGCCGAGATGGCAGGCGAGGGCCGCGAAGGGCGGCTCGTCGAGCGGCTTCAGCCATTCGGAGGTCTTGTGGAAAAGGGGGTCCTCGCCCTTCGCCGCGTATTGGTTGTGCACGCGGACGGTGTTCACGAGTGTTCCCTCGACCATCCCGATCTCGCGCTCGATCTCCTGCCAGCTCTCGCCCACGGCGGCGATCTCGATGCGCGAGAACTCGCTCGGCTGCTCGAAGATTCCGGCGTCGACGAGGAGGAACACGCGGTTCCCGACCTGTCGCGCGCAGTGCACGGCCACGCGCCCCGGATACGCGTCTTCGTTGGTGAAGCGCTGGCCGGCCTCGTTGATGAGGATGCCCTTCACGTGGGACTCGGGGGGATAGATGGGGAGCGTCAAAAACAGCTCGTCCATGTGGATGGCGGCGCCGCCGACGCTCTGTCCCATGCGGATCCCACTGCCATCGTCGTTGCCGGCGCTCAGGCTGTCGGGCGCCAGGCGTGCGGCGTGCGGCGCGTGCTGGCGCATCATCGCCTCGTTGAGAACGAAGCCGCCTGCGCACAGAATGACGCCATTTCGCGCCCGCGCGAAGCGGTGCTCGCCGGCGATGCGCACCACGACGCCGTGTACTCGCGACTCCCCGTCGGCGATGAGCGCAACCGCCCGCGCGTCGTAGTGGATCTCGACGCCGAGGTCCGTGACGCGCGCGGCCAGCGTGTCGACGAGCAGCCGGCCGCCCATCTCGCCCACGACTTCGGGCAGGTGGCCGCGGGGGCAGGGCTTGGCGTGCTGGTTGAAGGGGTACGCGATCTCGCTGCCGGACCAGATCAGACAGTCACCGGTCCCCGGCGCCTGCACCTTGCCCGGCAGGTGCGTCGTTCGGTACGGGACTCCCTGATCGACGAGCCACGTGTAGTGGTCGAGTGCGTTGTCGGCGTAGAGGCGTGTGCGTGCCTCGTCGGCGTCGGGACCGCCGGCCATCATCATGTAGCGATAGAAGTCCTCGGTGTCGTCCTCGAAGCCATTGGCGCGTTGAGCGGGCGTGCCGCCGTTGCCGCCGAGGTAGATGTCGCCACCGGCCATGGAGCTCGTGCCGCCGTTGCCGGACGCGACCTCCAGGAGCGTCACCTGCGCTCCCTCCGTGGCCGCCCCGATGGCGGCCGAAGCGCCCGCAGCGCCGAAGCCGATCACGATCACATCGGTTTCGAAATCGAAGCTCTCGACATCGGCCAGCCGGCAGGGCCGGCTCGGGGAGAAGCTGGCGGGATCCGATTCGCGGGGCATGGCGAGGCTCTCGTGGACGGGTTTCACCCGATCGTACACTCGCCAGCAGGAGTCACGCCGAGGATTATCGCACCGTGGTGCGGGCGCACTGCTGCTTCCGGGATTCAGTCTCCCAGATCCGGCGCCCACGCCGAGCCGTTGATGTGAGAGCCGCCGTCGACGAACAGCGTGTTGCCGGTCAGGTAGCGCGCGCCTTCGCTCGCCAGGAACAGCGCGACGGGGGAGATGTCGTCGTAGCAGTCGCCGATCCGTCCCATCGGGTTCGAGCCGTCCGCCGCCGCGATGAGCTCGGGGTGCGCCTCCATCGTTGATTTGAACGACGCCGACTTGGCCGCCGGGCAGATGACGTTCGCCACGATCCCGTCGGCCGCCCACTCGCGCGCCGCGGTGCGCGTCGCGGTCCGGAGCGCCTCTTTCGACGAGTTGTACTCGACGGTTCCCATGTGCGCGTTGACGCCGTTCAGCGAGCAGATGTTGATGATCCGGCCGTACCCCTTCGCCTTCATGATCGGACGCGCGGCCACCATCGCCCAGAACGGACCGAGGAATCCCACGTTGACGCCGTGTTCCATGAGTTTGGGCGTCTTCTGCTCGAACCGACACAAGCGGCCGCCACCCCAAGCGTTGTTGACGAGGATGTCGAGCGTGCCGAAGTGGTCGACGGTCGCCGCAATCATCGCCTCCATCTGTGCCTTGTCGCCGGCGTCCGTCTCGACGAAATGACCCGCCTCGCCAAGCTCGTCGGCCATGGCCTTGCCCGTCGCCGGGTTGATCTCCGCCACGACCACCTTGGCGCCCTCGCTCGCAAAGCGCCGCGCCATCGCCGCGCCGATCCCATCTCCCGCACCCGTGATCACCGCAATCCGACCGTCGAGTTGACCCATGTTGCGTTTCTCCCCTGGTCTGACGTCCCTGCTCATTTGCCGGGACGGAGCCGCTCGTGTCAAGGGCCGGTCGTGGTTTCCGTCGGGCGTGATTCTCGCGAAGAAAGCTGCGAACTTCGCGGGCGATGGCACGAATCGCCAATGCCGTGCTGCTGCTGCTCGCCGGGACGACCTTCGCCTGCGATCCGGGCGCCGTGCGGCACAGGGTCGAGTTCGACTCCGCCCACGGCCTCTCGGCAAACGTCTTTCGACCGGCCGAATCCGGGCCCCACCCGGGGGTGCTCCTGCTCCACGGGGGATGCTTCCTCCACGGCTCGAGCGATGGACTCGTCTCCGAGGCCCGCGATCTCGCCGACCAGGGATTCGTTGCGATGACGATCGACTATCGGCTCGCCAACGCCGGAGGGCACTTCCCAGAGGCGATTCGGGACGCGAAGTGCGCCGTGCGCTGGCTGAAGAGTCACGCCGGAGACTTCGACCTCGATCCCGGGCGCGTCGCCGTCTTCGGGACGTCAGCGGGCGGGTATCTGGCCGCGATGCTGGGAGCGACAGAGGATCTTCCGGAGTTCGACCGGACCTCCTGCGGCGCCGACGTCGACGCATCGGTGGAGGCCGTCGTGGTGCTCGCCGGTGTGAGCGACTGGCGAACACGCTGCCGCTCGGGAATGCGTACGTGCGAGGAGATCTTCCTGGGAGCGACGTGCGATCCCCGTGCACTCGCCCCCGTATTCCGCGAGGCGTCCGTGGTCACGTACCGCGATCGGGTCACGGTTCCCCACCTGCTCCTTCACGGTGTGAAGGACCGCGACATCCCGATCACGCAGTCGGTGCTTCTGCGCGAGGCGCTGCGCTCCCACGGCGTCGATGTCGAGTTCCACGCGATTCCCGGGGCCCGTCACAATTTCGAGCGCGAGTGGGACGCGCCGTCCGCGCGCGAAGCACGAAGGACCATCACGAGCTTCCTGCGCGAACGGCTCCGCTGACGGGAAGAGGGCGCTGGACGGACCGCACGGAGTTGGCGAATCCTCGGAGCGATATCCTCTCTCCCACGCCGGGATGGACGCCATCGCCCTGCCTCCGGCCAGGCAGGCCGGAACTCCTTCGCGCCTCCCGCTCCACATCACAGCCGATTTGGGGGGATCGCACCTCCAAGTCGCTCACGGGCCCCCGAGTCGCTACGGATTCGCCCCCCGTGGTTGCGCTGGCCGGTTACGATGCTTCTCGAAGCCACTGGAACGAACTTAGTGGTCCGAATGGAAGGAACGAGTGGGGAGGGACGAACGATGAACTGCAGCAAGGCGCGTCTGGTGAATCGAAAGTCGGCCCTCGGGCTCGCTCTCGTGTTGGCCGGTGTTACCGCGTGTTCCGAGGAGGAGCCGCGGCTCCCCGAGTTCGAGGTCACCGAGGCGCGCGAGGTGTGCATCGATCGCGACGCGCTTCGCAAGCCGTTCTTCGGCGACACCCACGTCCACACCGCGTACTCCTTCGATGCCCGGTCGCAGAACACACTCGCGACTCCGCGCGACGCCTATCGCTTCGCAAAGGGTGAGACGATCGGACTGCAGCCCTACAACCTCGACGGCACACCGATGCGGACCGTCAAGATCGCCCGCCCCCTCGACTGGACGGCAGTGACGGACCACTCCGAGATGCTCGGCGAGGTGCGCAGCTGTTACACCGAAGGCAAGCCCGGCTACGACTCCGACGCGTGCTGGTTCATCCGGAATCTCGGACCGCTCGCGATGATCAGCGCGACACGCACACTTCTGGGTCGCCAGCGCTTCAACTTCTGTGGCGAGAGCGGCGAACTCTGCAGCGCCAACCATCGAGAAGCCTGGCGGGACATCCAGGACGCGGCCGAGGAGGCCTACGATCGCACCCCGACCTGTTCGTTCACGAGCTTCGTGGGCTACGAGTGGACGGCGTCGGTCGGCAACGGTGAAAACCTCCATCGCAACGTGATCTTTCGCAACGCGCAGGTGCCGAGCTACGCCTTGTCGTGGGTCGACACGCCTTCCGCGTACGATCTCTGGCTGGGCCTCGAGCGCGACTGCGTCGAGGGCGTCCCCGGCTGTGCTGTGCTCACGATCCCCCACAACTCGAACATCAGCGGCGACGGCCTGATGTTCGCGAGCGGGAAGCTTCGCACCACCGCTGACGGCGGCCTGCCGGTGGATGCCGAGGAGGCGGTACGTCGCCAGAAGTACGAGCCCCTGGTCGAGATCATGCAGCACAAGGGCGACTCCGAGTGTCTGCTCGGCGGCGACACCGTCGACGAGGCGTGCGCGTTCGAAAAGCTCGACTACGACAGCTTCGCGGGCGTCCAACGCATGGCGGCGCTGCGTCCCGGTGGCGAAGTGCCGAAGCCGAAGCGCTCCGCCATGGTGCGCGAAGCACTCAAGAAGGGCCTCCTCCTCCAGGAACGCCTCGGTACGAACCCGCTCAAGTTCGGGATCATTGCGAGCACCGACACGCATCTCGGCGCGCCGGGCCTCGTGATGGAATATGACTCCAAGGGGCACGGTGGCGCCGGGATGAGCTCGGCCACGGCCATGCCCGTCGGGCTTCCCGACAACATCGAGTTCAACCCGGGCGGACTGGCCGTGGTGTGGGCCGAGGAGAACAGCCGCGACTCGATCTTTTCGGCCCTGGAGCGCAAGGAGACGTACGGAACGAGCGGTACCCGCCCTGTAGTGCGTTTCTTCGGAGGCTGGGACTACGACGACTCGATGTGCGGCGGCGACGACTTCGTGAAGCAGGGGTACCGAGGCGGTGTGCCCATGGGCGGTGACCTCCAGGCGAGCGGTGGCGGCGACGCTCCGGTGTTCGCCGTGTCGGCGTTCATGGATCCGGGAACGGCCGCGCACCCGGGTACAGCGTTGCAACGCATCCAGATCGTGAAGGGCTGGGTCGAGAACGGCGAGGCACACGAGACGGTGGTGGATGTGGCGGGCGGCGAGAATGGCGCGTCGGTCGATCCGAGCACGTGCCGCGTGCGGGGGACCGGCGAGGCCAGCCTCTGCAGCGTCTGGACCGATCCGGACTTCGACCCGAACGAGCGCGCCTTCTACTACGCGCGCGTCCTCGAGAACCCCACCTGCCGCTGGAGCCAGCAGCTGTGCGTCGAGGCCGGGGTGGTGTGCAGTGATCCGAGCACCGTCACGCGGGGGTACGAGCCCTGCTGCGCGCCGGATCATCGCCCGGTGATCCAGGAGCGCGCCTGGACGTCGCCGGTCTGGTACTCGCCCTGATCGGCCGGGCGTTCGAGCGGACAGCGCGAAGCCCTAGAATCCCTTCGCGGCGGCTTCTTCGGTGCGCTTCCCGTTGCCGTCGGCGCCCCGCTGTGCCCGGCCGAAGCGCGCCGACGCGAGGATCGAGAGATGCGGGAGTACGACGAGGTGATAGCGGGGCTGAACTTCGAGCAACACGTGAAGCAACGCTACGAGGACGACCGGCAGCAGGATTGGCGTCAGCGCCCGCGCCACGTCGCGGCGGCGAAGCGCGTGCGTACACGAGACGAAGCCGCCGACGCACACGAGCAGATAGAAGACGTTCGAAATGCGCAGTAGATCGCCGCGATCGAAGAACGTCGGATCGGACGCGCCACCACCCACGGTGAAACGCGGTGAGCTCGCCGCTGCCCAGTCGGCGCCGCCGCGATCGCTCGACCACATGGCGGCGTACTTCTCGCTGAGTGCGAAGGCGAGAAAGCCCAGCGGATCATCGGCAATGCGGTCCAGCGCTGCTCTTCGCGCGTTGCCCATGAATTCCCGGATGCGCTCCGGTGCCAGGGTTCCGCCCATCGACGCGACGAGATCGATGTCGTCCTGGTTCCACCAACCGCCGTGTTCGCGGTTCGTGCCGAACAACAAATTGAGGTCGCCGGCGACGGAAGGCGCGGGAATGGGCCAGCCGTAGGTCCTCTGGTTCGAGACCATCTGCGGGAGACACAGCAAGGCGAACAGGGCGATGCCCGCTACCGCGACGAGCGCGCGTCGCGAGCGAAGGGTGCCGGCGACCCAACACGAGAGCCCTGCGATCCAGAAGAGTGAGCCCACCGCGCGCGTCAGATAGGCGAGGGCGAATGCGCCGGTGCCGGCGACGAACCGGCCTGCACGCGCAGTCGCTCTCGTGTCCTCCCCACGCAGGAAGAGCAGTGTACCGGCCAGCATCGAACACAGGAACGGGGCCTCGGAGCTCACCACTCCCGAGTAGAAGACGAGCGACGGAAACAGCGCGTAGATCGCGGCCGCTGCGCATGCGGCCCGCGAGCCGAACAGACGCTGCGCGATCCGGTGGACGAGGAAGATCTGCAAGCCGCCGAGGAGCGCGTTGAAGAGGTGGACCGCCGTGAGGGAATCGTCGAACGCGCCCCGGATGGCCGCGTAGTAGAGCACCGCTCCGGGCGACTTCGTCGTGGCGAGTACGCCCAGGGGGTTCGACACGAAGCGCTCGGCTGCGTTCCAGAATACCTCGTAGTCGTTGACGGGCCGCAGGCGCGCGAAAGCGGCCCACGAGAAGCGCAGGCCGACGCCGATGGCGACGATCAGCCAGACACGGACCCGAGGGATGAGACGCGCGGCGTGGCCGCGTGCCGTGGTCAGCGCCAGCGCGATTGCCAGCATGATCGCGACCGCGGTCTCACCGGTGTGTTCGACGAAAGCGAGCCCGAGGGCGAGTGAGTAGAAGACGACTCCCGTCGCGACGAGGAAGCGTTGCATCGTCATACCCCGGCCTTGGTCACTCGGAGCGCGAGCTCACGTCACCGGGGATCGAGGCGCCACAGCCAGTGGCTCTCGCTCGGCGGCTCGTCGGAACTTCCGCCCAGGACTGCGATCCGCACCGAGAGCTCGAGTCGATCGGTGATCCATTGAAAGACTCCTTTCGAGGAGCTTCGCGGCGCAACATCGGCACCGCGTGCGCGCAGCATCATATCGGAGCTTTTCGCGGGCGGGGCGCGCTCGTTGGATCCGGCCGCTGCTGCCTTTCTTCGCCACGGTCCTCCCACCCGATCTCAGAGGATTCGGGTAGAGTGACGCTCAACGTCGAGGAGTCGCCATGTCGAATCGCACGCCCGAGGTTCCCGAGATCGATTTTGCGACCGACGAGATCCCGAATCTCCACGAGGTGCTCGAGGATCTGCGGGGGCGCCACAGCGTGGCACCCGTCATGTACCACGGCGACGTCGCGTATCTCATCACGCGATTCAAGGACGTGCACGCCGCGTTCAGCGATGACGAGGCCTTCCCGTCGGCTGCGGCCTATCTGCGCCACAGTGCGCCCGTCATGGGAAAGACGCTCCAGTGCATGGGCGGAGACGAGCACAATCGCAATCGCGGCCTCGTCGCGAAGGCATTTCGACCGAAGCTCATGACGGAGTTCGTCGAGGCGTTCCTCACCCCCGTGGCGCATCAGCTCGTGGACGAGTTTGCGGGCGATCGCGAAGCCGACCTCGTGGCGCAGTACACCACCCGGTATGCGTTCACGGTGATCACGCGCCTGCTCGACTTTCCGCCCACGGATTTCGAGCAGCTGAAACGCTGGGGGGACGGCCTGATCGACTTTCCGTGGGACCCCGAGGGTGCTCTTCGGGCGTCGCGCGAGTTCACTGACTACGTGAAGGCCATCGTCGACGCGCGCCGGTCGCATCCGGGCGAGGACCTCTTGTCGTCCCTCTGCACGGTCGAGGTGGACGGCGAGCGCCTGAGCGACGAGGAGATCTTCTCGTTCGTGCGGCTGCTGTTTCCCGCCGGCGCCGACACCACGTACCGCGGGCTCGGCAGCATGTTCTACGCGGTTCTGACGCACCGTGAAGTGTTCGAGCGCGTACAGAAGGACATGTCGGTCGTCCCGTCGGTCGTTCAGGAGTCACTGCGCTGGGAGGGGCCCACGGCGATCCTGCCGCGCTTCGCGCCCAAGGACATGACATGGGCCGGCGTCGACATTCCCGGTGGCTCGGAAGTGCTCTTCGGTGTGACCTCCGCCAATCGCGACTCCGACGTCTACGCCGCGCCTCACGAGTTCAATCCCTGGCGCAGCGAGCGCGAGTTCCTGACCTTCGGCCACGGGCTGCACTTCTGTCTCGGCTCACACCTCGCGCGCCGCGAGATGGAGGTGAGCCTCGCCGTCTTCGCCGAGCGGTTGCCGGACCTCGAGATCTCGGATCGGGAGAAGGTCGGCATCTCCGGCACGGTGTTGCGGGGTCCCAAAGCGCTTCCGGTTCGTTTCGGCGCTCACTGACGGGGCTCGGCGCGAGCTCGTCTTCGCAGCCCGTCCGAGCGAACCTTCTGCCGGGACCCTGATGGTAGGGTGATGTGCGGAGGCCTCGACCATGCTCACGAAGTTCGACGACTTTCCGATCCACCAGACGCCGGAGCCCATCGCCTATCCAGCGACCAGCGATCGCAACGCCTACGGGCGCTACTGGTTCAACGGATTTGCGCGCGACGGCAGCTTCTATTTCGGAATCGCCCTCGGCGTCTACCCGAACCGGGAAGTGATGGATTGCTCGCTCAGCATCGTGCGCAGCGACGGCACGCAGGATTGCTTTCGCGGCTCTCGCCGCTGCCCGCGGGATCGCACCGACATGCAGATCGGCCCCTTTCGGCTCGAGATCACCGAGCCGATGCGAACACTCCGCGTGACCATCGACGACAACGACACCGGCATCACTGCCGACCTCGTGTTCCGCGCGCGCACCGCTGCGATCGAGGAGCCCAACGACCTCCAACGGAGCGGTACGCGCGTGATCATGAACACCCAGCGCTACACGCAGTTCGGAACCTGGGAGGGGCACATCACGGTGGGCGAGCGGCGGCAGCAGGTCGACCCCGCAGAGGTGTACGCCACGCGCGATCGCTCTTGGGGTTGGCGTGGTGTCGGAGAGCCGGAGACCGGCGCTCCCGAGCAGCACGCCACGCAGGTCTTCTGGCTGTGGGCACCGATCCACTGGGAGGACGAGTGCACCCACTACGGACTCTTCGAGCACGCGAACGGCGTGCGCTGGAAGGAGTTCGCCCACGTGATTCCCGCCTTCCCCAGTGACAGCGGTTTCGACACCACGGACGATTCGGGAGTCGAGGAGGCGGTTGCGGGCGAGCACCGCTTGACGTTCGAGAAGGGCTCGCGGTTCGCGAGCGACAGCGAGATCGACCTGGTGCGCGCGAACGGCGAGACGGTGACGATCGAGCTTCTTCCGGTGCTCCGCTTTCACATGATCGGCATCGGCTACGGGCATCGCGAATGGAACCACGGCAGCTGGATCGGCGAAGAGGAGATCATGAGCGAATCGTGGAAGGTCGACAGTTTCGACCGCAGCGCCCGCCAGTACCAGCACGTCCAGCAGGTGGTCCGCGCTCGGGCAGGGGATCGCATCGGCTATGGTGTGCTCGAGCAGGCCATCATGGGGCCGCACGACCGCTACGGCCTTACGGGGATTCTCGATCCGGTCACTTGAACCACGGAGGCGATGAGAATGGAACCCAGAGACATCGCGTACGCCGGACTCGGCTACGTGGGCATCGACGCTGTCGACCCCGTGGCCTGGCGCGACTTCGCAACCCAGGTGTGCGGTCTGATGCCCGCCAACGGCTTTCCGGGCGCTCGCAAGGGCGGCGCCGTCAGCATCGACATCGAAGCGGGCGGTATCGCTCCCGATGGGACGGCGTTCCTCAAGATGGACGACCATCAGTGGCGACTGGCCGTGCACCCGTCGAAGCAGCCGGGCCTGCGCTATTTCGGGCTCGAGTTGCGCGACGTACCCGAAGTCGCTCGTGCCAGCGAGTGCATCGCGGCGCGAGGAGCCGACATTCGCGCGGGGTCCGACGACGAGCGCGCCGCCCGGGGCGTCGAGGCGCTCTCCGTGCTCAGCGATTCCGCCGGTCACCGCGTCGAGTTGTTTGCCGGACCGATCCGCGATCGCGGCTTTCTCTCCCCCTCGGGAGCGGAGTTCAAGACCGGCGGACTCGGCGTGGGTCACATCGTGCTCTACGTACCCGACGTCGAGTCGGCGCTCGTGTTCTACCGCGAGACTCTCGGCTTCGAGCGCAGCGACTACATGACGTTCGGGCCGGGCGGAATGGGCATCCATTTCCTGCGCTGCACGAAGCGGCACCACAGTGTGGCCCTCCTGCAGGTCGGCGACATCGCGGGCGTGCAGCACCTGATGTTCGAGAACACCAGCCTCGACGACGTCGGCCGCGCCCTCGACCGCGCTCTCTCCCGCGAGATTCCGATCACTTCGTTTCTCGGCCGACACCGCAACGACCAGACCGTCTCGTTCTACATGCAGGGCCCGTCGGGCTTCGACGTCGAAATCGGCTGGGATGGCCTGATCATTGGTGACGATTGGGTGGAGAACGAGTTCGCCGGCGGCGGCGACGAGTGGGGCCACCACGGTCTCGATGCGGCGGCACTGCAACCGAAGGTCTAGGCGCGGCGCGCCGGCGTCACACGCGAATCGGCATCTTGTGGTAGCCGTGCAGGAACTCGCTGTAGGCGCGTTCCGTGTGGTCGGTGTCCACCTGGTACTTCGGAGCTGCGGCGAGCAGCTCTTCGAGGATCACGCGGCCCTCGATGTTGCCGAGGTGCTCGCCGATGCACTTGTGGATGCCGTGTCCATAGGAGAGCGAGCGTCTGGGGCGTCGTGAGATGTCGAAGACATCGGCGCGCTCGAATTCGTTCTCGTCGCGGTTGCCCGAGGCCCACAGGAACATCACGCCCTGTCCGGTGCGGAGCGTCTGACCGCGCATCTCGACGTCGTCCTTCACGAAGCGGCCGAGGAGATTCGTGGGCTGGTCGTAGCGCAGTGATTCGGCGAAGGCCTCCGGCACCTTGGAGGGATCCGCCACCACCTCGCTCCGCTGGTCGGGGTGCTGCCACAGGTACTGGACGGTATTGGCGACGGCGAGCGGAACCACCTCTGCCCCGGTCACGAGCATCGTGTAGATCGCCGCGACGATCGCGCCCACGTCGAGAGGTTCCCCGTCGATGCGCGCCCGCAGCATCACCGAGATGTGGTCCTCGGCATCGGGGTCCAGGCTCTTCGAGCGCTCTTCCACGATCTCGCCGAAGCGCGTCAGCGTTTCGATGCGCAGCTGGTCGGCTTCGGGAGTCGTGCCCACCTGACCGGGCACCCGTGCGAAGTAGCGCTTGATCGTCCCGCGCAGGGGGAGGGTTTCGCCTTCGGGCAGGCCGATCACCTCGCCGATGATCTCCGTCGCAATCGGGTTGGCGAGGTCGCGATAGACGTCGAAGCTCCCGGCCTCGAGGAGGGGCGCGAGCTTCGCGCGGACCGCGCTCCGGATCTTCTCCTCCAGGCCCGCGACCGCGCGCCGCGTGTAGGGCGCACTCAGGAGGCGTCGATACGGTCGCTGCCGCGGCATGTCGAGCATCGAGAAGACGGGATCCGGTGGCGGCGCCGCCTTCAGGAGCACCATCTCCGGCGTCACACCGCGCTCCGCGGAGAACAGGTCGTTCGTCGTGCTGGCCCAGATGTCTTCGAACCGCGACAGGAACCACGTGTCGTACTTCTCGAAGTAGAAGACCGGCGCTCTCTCGCGCAGCTCGGCGTAATAGGGCCACGGATCGCGCATGACGGTATCGGAGAACGGGTCGTACTCGATCACGGACGTGACGCTCCTGGGTTCGTCTGCACTTCTTCCCCCTCGGCTCACCGCGCGGAGGTCGGCTCTCGTGTTGGCCTCTACCCCTGCCCGATGTCTTGCCCGATCTCGATCAGGTTTCCATCGGGGTCGGTGACCTGTGCGACACGGCGTCCGGGACGCAGCTCGAAGGGCTCGAGGGGAACGCTGCCCCCGCAGCTGCGCACGGCAGCGACGGCCGCGTCGATGTCGACCACCTCGAGGGTGAGGTAGCGAAAGCCGCAGCGACCCGACCAGCTCGGCGCGGCGTCGGGCTCAGGCTTCTCGGCGGGCACCATGATGCGCAGCAGGCTGTCACCGCAGGCGAGGCGGTGGATGGTGCCGACATGCGGGATCTCGAGGGGATCGCCGACCGTGAGGTCGAAGACGTCGCGGTAGAAGGCGACGAGGGGTGCAGCGTCGGCGGCCACGATGCCGACGTCGAGTGCCGGCTTGGCCATACGGGTACCCATGGGCACTTCCTCCGCGGTCCGGGGATTGGGGCGGGGCCGAAGTATGGCACGGCATCTGTTCGGCGTGCTTCGATTGCGTGCGGGTCGCGGTAGGATCCGCCCACGATGTCCTCCGATTCCTGTCCGTATCGCCCTGCGTGCCCCGGCTGTCCCCGCTTCGGAGAGGGGGGACTCGCGCCGGCCGCGACCGCGGCGCTCGAGGCGGTCGCGCGCGATGCGGGACTGCCGCCGCCCACCGTTCACGAGGGAGCGCGGAGCGGCTTTCGCCACCGCGCTCGCCTCGCAGTCCGCGGGCGCCCTGGCGAGCCGAAGCTCGGCCTCTTCCAGGCGGGTTCGCACCGCATCGCGGCGATTCCTCGCTGCCCGATTCACCACCCGCGCATCAATGGAGTGGCTCTCGCTCTGCGCGACGTCATACGAGACGCGAACCTCGCACCCTACGCCGACGCCCCGCACGAGGGCCTCGTGCGCTACGTGCAGATTACGGTCGATCGCGGTGGCTCCGAGGCACAGGTCGTGGTGGTCACGAACGGCGACCAGCCCGCACCCGTTGCTGACCTGCTCGCGCCGCTGCGCGCTCGCCTCGGGGATGCGCTCCACAGCCTCTGGTGGAACGGAAATCCGGAGCGCACGAATGTGATCCTCGGTCCGCACTGGCACCTCGTGCACGGACCCGCGCACCTCTCCCTCGACGTCGCCGGCGCGCGCATCTACCAGCCGCCTGGCGCCTTCGTGCAGAGTCACCTCGCGCTCGCCGAGCGACTGGTACTTCACGTGCGGCGCCAGGTTCCGGAGGGTGCGCGGGTCACGGAGTATTTTGCGGGGACCGGCGCGATCGGTCTCGGTCTCGCCGAGCGCGTCGCGCGAGTCCGCTTCAACGAACTCGACGTCCACGCGCTCGAGGGACTCGAAGCGGGGATCGCAGCGCTCCCCGGCGCGGCTCGGGGTCGCTGCGAAGTGTTGCCGGGGCGGGCCGGCGAGCGCGTCGACGCGCTCGCCGACACCGACACCGTGATCCTGGATCCGCCCCGCAAGGGACTCGATGCGGAGCTCCTGGCTGCCCTGTGCGACGCACCGGCACAGCGGATCCTCTACGTCAGCTGTGGCTGGCCGTCCTTCGAGCGCGACTGCGCAGCGCTGCGGTCCGCCGGGTGGCGACTCGCGGCGATCGAGGCTTTCGGCCTCTTCCCGTACACCGATCACGCGGAGACGCTGGCGCGCTTCGAACGGCCGCATTCCTCCTGACACTGCCGGGATCTAGCGTGTATGGTGCGTCGGGAAATTCCTCGCGCGGAGCTGCAGCATGGTTTCCTACAACCCCTACGACCCGCAGATGAAGGACGACCCGTTTCCCCTCTACGCGAGGCTGCGTGCGGAGAGCCCGGTCCACTACGTCGAGGAGTTCGACACCTGGGCGCTCTCGCTCTTCGAGGACGTTTGGAACGCCGGCCAGAATTCCGAGGTCTACCGGTCGCCGGGGCCGCCGCTCATCCAACGCAGGGATCCCGAGGTGACCTTGGTTGGGGCGTCGATGTTCGGGCTGAATCCGCCGGTCCACACCGAGGTCCGCAAGGCGCTCGTCCGCCACTACTCGCCGCGCGGTGTGGCGCAGCTCGAAGCGCAGATCCGCGAGACGGCGCGCGCATCGATCGCGGAGGCGCTGCCGAAGGGCCGGCTCGACGTCATCTCCGAGCTCGGCCTGCGTATCTCGGTGCGGGTCGCGTCGCTGCTGATCGGCCTGCCGCTCTCCGATTCGGAGCTCCTGTCGGGAATCGTACGCCGCATCTTCACGCGCGTCCCGGGCGTCGAGGGACAGACGCCCGACGGCATTCTCGCGGGCGCGGCGCTCGGCGAATACCTCTACGAGGCCGTGTGCGAGAGACGTCGACGCAACGGCGGCGAAGGCGACGACGCGATGGGCGCGTTCTTCCGGATGCAGCTCGACGGACGACCGCTCACCGACGAGGAGATCGGTCAGCACCTCAACATCCTCGTCGTGGGGGGAACCGAGACGTTGCCCAAGGTGTTTGCCGGCGGGATCCTGCAGCTCTACCGTCACCCCGATCAGCTGGCAGATCTCGTTGCAGATCCCTCGCTGATCAAGACGGCCTTCACCGAGATCGCGCGCTACGAGATGCCGACCCAGTTCCTCACGCGAATGGTCGCAGAGGATCACGAGCTCCGCGGCCAGAAACTGCGGACGGGGCAGGGCGTGATGTTCCTCTACCGCTCGGCGAATCGCGACGAGCGCGAGTTTCCCGATCCCGATCGCTTCGATATTCACCGTCGCGCCGAGCGCATTCTCTCGTTCGGCCACGGCACACACATCTGCCTGGGCCAGCACGCGGCGAAGCTCGAGGCGAAGGTGATGTTCGAGGAGCTCCTCTCAGCCATTCCCGAGTACCACATCGACGAGAGCGAGGTGGTGCCCGAACGCTCGGAGTTCGTGGCGGGCTACGTCTCCGTGCCCATCACCTTCCAGCCTCGCTGACAGCGCAGAGAGCCCAGCGCGATCACACCCGTGATCCGAACGCCCTCGATGCGCTTCACGGCGGAGCCTCCACGCGCGAGATTCCGGCGCCGCTGCGGCCGACGATCCAGCGGCGGGAGTACAATGCTTCGGCTTCGCATGGGATCGTGAGCGATACGGACGTCCCGGACGAATCATGGCAAACCGAAGAATCAACGATCACCCGCTCGACAACGTCGTGTGGCACGCACTGCGCGGTCCGCAGTCGGCCTTCGCGGAATCGGATCCCAGCAGTCGCGCGGTTCGATTCACCCCGGAGGTCAGCATCTTCGGAGCGGTCGAACACGTGGACCCCGAGAGCTGGCGCGCCCAGGCGGAGCTGGTCGGACCGCGGGGGTTCGCGGTGCTGTTTCGCGGAGACGTCGGCGACGCGCCGCCTGGCTGGGTCGAGGTCGTTCGTGCCCCGGGACTCCAGATGGTCGCCGGCGACCTCGCGCCACGGCCGGCCGACTTCGCGCCACAAAGGCTCGGGCGGGATGACGTGGACGAGATGCTCGCCCTCACGAAGCTCACCGAGCCGGGCCCCTTCGCCGCGCGGACGATCGAGCTCGGCGCCTACGTCGGCGTGCGCGACGCGGATCGCCTCGTCGCCATGGCGGGCGAGCGTCTTCGCGTTCCCGGCTTCACCGAGGTGTCGGCAGTGTGCACCCACCCCGACGCGCGCAAGCGCGGCCTCGCGGCCGCCCTCACGCTTCACGTCGCCCACGCGATTCGCGATCGCGGCGACGAGGCGTTTCTCCACGTCGTCGACACGAACGACAACGCCATCCGCCTGTACGAGAAGCTCGGCTTCGAGATCCGCCGCAGCGTCGATGGGGTGGCGTTCCGGTGGCTGGGCGACGACGCGAGCCAGGCGGGACGTGAGCCTGGCGTCCCGCCGTCCGCAGCCTGAACCGCTCCACCTCCTCGAGGAGTGAGGATGACCACCGTGAACCGGTTTC
This sequence comes from Myxococcales bacterium, assembly GCA_013215605.1. Classification (GTDB taxonomy): domain Bacteria; phylum Myxococcota_A; class UBA9160; order UBA9160; family SMWR01; genus JABSQW01. Next base: position 21,496 of record JABSQW010000189.1, on the reverse strand, counting down.
GACGAGTCTGTTATTCTGCGGCGACTCCATCTTCGCCGAGCCCACCATGACCCCCGAAGACCTCGTCGAAATCGAACGCATCCGCCAACTCAAGGCCCGCTACTTCCAGTTGATGGACCAGAAGCACTGGGACGAGTGGTCGATGGTCTTCTGCGAGGATGTCACGATCGACACCACGCAGGAGGGCTCTCCCCTCATCAACGGGAGGAAGGAATTCCTCGACTATCTGTTGCCGATCCTCGAGGGCGTACAGACCGTGCACCACGGCCACATGTCGCAGATCGAGATCACGAGCTCCACCACGGCGACGGCGACCTGGTCGATGGAAGACATGCTCTGGTGGCCGCCGGAAAGGGGCGGGCAGAAAATATGGGGCATGGGCTGGTACTTCGAGGAGTACCGCAAGGAAGCCGACGGCGAGTGGCGGATCCTCGATCTCAAGCTCCGGCGAATTCGCGTCGAGGTCAACGGGAAACAGCAGTTTCCGCCGCCGGCGTAGACTCGGAGAGAAAGCGGCGCCACGAGAACGGTGTCCACATCACGTCCCAGAGCCGCCGCGGGAAGTCCGGCATGTTCTCGATGCCGATCTCGTCGCTGGGTTCGCGATCCCGCGGCAGGTAGAAGCTCCCAAACACGTGGTCCCAGAGCACGAGGTCGCCGCCGTAGTTGTGGGCGGCTACGCCGAGGTTTCGCGAGTGGTGCCAGCGGTGGTTCTTCGGACTGCTGAACACGTAGTCGAGCGGGCCGAGCTCGAGGTCGAGGTTGCAGTGCTGGAAGCGACCGATCACGCGGCCAATCAGCATGCGCATCGCCATCGCCTCGAGGGGAACGCCGAAGGCGATCATGGGCGCAATTTCGACGAAGCCCGTGATCAACACCTCGAAGGGGTGGATGCGCGCGCCGTTGAAGAAGTAGAGGCGCGTGGCCGAGTGGTGGGTGGCGTGAATGCGCCAGAGCGGCGGCCACTCGTGCATGGCGCGGTGCACCCAGTAGCGGAAGAAGTCGCCCACCACGATCGCCAGTGCGCCCTGAGCAAGCAGCGGCCAGTCGCCGGGCCACAGCGACACGCCCACGTGACTCGAGAGCCACGCGCCCACGGGGAGCGCGGCGAAGCGCGTAGCGGGCTCGAGCAGCGCACCCGCCGCGCCCGCCGCGACGACGAGACCGACGTCCGCGTGGACGTCGCCCTTCGACCCGATCCAGCGCTCACTCCAGGGGAGGGCCCGCTCGAGCAGGAAGAAGATCGGGATCGTGATCAGGTAGACGCCGAGGGCGACGCCGTTTCCGTCCATGCGGTCGAAGAGGAGCGAGCCGCCGCCGACGAAGATGACGAAAGTCGCCGGGTAGAGGGACACCCGCAGGAGTCGCCGCGCCCAGCCATTGGCGAGACGGAGTCCGCGAAAGCGATCGTTCGCGGGGTCCCGATCCGGGCGTAGCCCGGATCGACCCGGCATTGCTCGCGTCCGCTCGCTGCGCGTGCTTCGCGCTCGCATACAACCGTCGCGCGATCAGACGAGCTTTTTCGGACCGCCCCGCACTCCCGGCCAACGCGACCCGCCGATCACGTCGGCGCTCGGCCAGAAGGCTTCGGGATCGAGCGCTCCTTCGAGCGTGATCTCTCGGCTCTTGTGGATGCCGGTGACGAGGTTCGCCGAGAGCTGCTCGCGCAACGGCAAGTAGTGGGCGATGGGGTCCCAGGGGCTCGGGTTGAGCTTGACCGTACCTTCGAGGGTCTCCATGAAGGCCGTCCCGCCCGTCGAGTGGACGCGCACGACGTGCGGCGGGAAGTCGTAGCTCTTCTCTGCCGAGCCGACGGCGCGCGACACCTTGATCCACCACTCGTTGGACTCGTGGTCCGGCGGATTCTCGGCGACCCCCGTCACCTCGCCGGAGAACTCGATGAACGAGTGGCCCTGGTGGGTGCACTTCGCTTCGACCTGGTCGGCGTTGCGGAAGTAGCGAATCTGGCAGGGGTACTTCGGCTGACCGTTGAGCTCCTGGCTGATGAAGATGGCGGCTTCCTGGTCGATCCCGTAGCCGAGCGCGTATTGGCCCTCGGTTCCCCGATACGATGCGTTCACCTTGACGACCACGCCGTACTCGGGCTCGTTCAGCACCGGGACGTTGTAGATCGACAGGTGGACGTTGGGTTCCGCACCGGGCTCGATACCGGGGGGCAGAAGCTCGGCGATCCCCGAAGCATCCGTGCGGTACTCGATGCGCAGAATCGGCCAGGCGGCGATGTCGGCGGGCTTGATGAGCGGCCCGGTGTTGGAATCGGTCACGACGGTTCTCCCTCTTCCTTTGATGAAACGTTTTTCGACGACTCGGGATCGGGCCGCAGAACAGGCGGTATCCCACCATTCTATACGCTACGCGCTCTCGTCGCTCCGGGACTTTCTGGCCTCGAGTTCGGCCCGCACCGCTGCGTGCTCCGTCTCGTTCAGCTGGAACCGCGACAGAAGCACGCAGCCGATCGCATAGGACACGCCGGGGAACACGCCGTAGAGGAACAGGATCATGAACATCGTGGCCTGCGACTGCTCGGCGTTGGGCTCGAAGCCCACGAACTGCAGCGCGAAGCCGAGCAGGATGGCGCACAGACCCGCCGCGCTCTTCTGAACGAAGGTCCAGACGGCCAGGTACGACCCTTCCTTTCGCTCTCCGGTCTGCGCCTCGTCCCAGTCGATGACGTCGCCCTTGATGGAGGGGGCGACCACGGAGCCGACGCCGGCGGTCATCCCCTGGATCACGGAGATCGTGCACCAGAAGACGATCCTGCCCTCCCAGAGGAAGGAGTGGGCGACGTAGGCGGCGGACGCGATCGCCATCGACCAGAGCCAGAGGCGCCGCTTGCCGACCTTCTTCGAGACGCGGGTCCACAGCGGCGCCAGAACGAACGAAGGCACGATGTAGAACATCAGCACCACGAGGTAGAAGGCCTGCGGCGCCTTCACGACGTACTGCGTGACGTACACCGATAGAATTCCCGTGGTGGCGGCGCCGAACGATTCGATGCCGTACATGATCAGCAGGAGTCGCGCGTGGGGATTCTGGAAGACGTCCCAGAACGCGCGCTTCAAGTCTCCGCCGCCGCGCCCCTGGTACTCGGGACGCTCGCGGATCGCGCTCACCCCGAAGCCAGTGAGGATCGAGGCGATGAGCGCGACGCCCACGGCGAGAGGCAGCGCGAAGGAGCGCGGGTCCTCGGCCCGGGCGAGTCCGTAGAAGCTCGCGAGTCCCAGGAGCAATCCGCCGCCACCCATCAACTGGCGCAGACCGAACACACGGGTTCGCTCGTGATGGTCCGATGTCATCTCCACGCCGAGCGCGTAGTGGGGGACGTGGAACATCGTCTGCGCGGTCGAGAACACGAGCATCGCGACGCCGACCCAAAGCGCGAGCGCGAACGTCGAGAGGCTCTCGGGTGGTGACCAGAGCATGATGAAGGTAATCGCCGTGGCCGGAATCGAAGCGAAGATCCAGGAACGCCTGCGACCGAAGCGCGAATTCGTGCGGTCGGACCAACGGCCGACGAGCGGGTCGGAGATGGCGTCCCAGATCCTCGACGCTCCGTAGAGGAGGCCCATCACTCCGGGGGCGATGAGCAGGACGTCGGTGCTGTACTTGAAGAGATAGAGGGCGTTCAGGAACGCCATGGCGGTGAGGCCCACGCCCGCGATGCCGTAGGCGAGGATGCGCGGGAGCGGCAGGGACCCGTGGGGGGGCGTGACTTCCCCGGGGCTGGACGCTTGGGTAGCTGCCATCGGGCCATTCTGACAGGTCCGAGTTCGGCGTGGAGCCCGCTTCTTCTCGCGCGACGCGGGGTGGTGAGCGTTCGGGCTCCTGCACGCGCGCTCCCGCGGTTATGATCGTGAAAGCGAACCGCGCGGCCGCGGCCGAGGAGATCCCGCGATGCACTACCAGGTCTTCGGAAACACCGGGATCAAGGTCTCCGAGTTCTGCCTCGGCGCGATGACTTTTGGAGAGGAATGGGGCTGGGGGAGCTCGGAGAAGGAAAGCCGATCCGTCTTCGACGCTTTCGCCGAGGCCGGCGGGAACTTCATCGACACCGCCGACGTCTACACCGGCGGTACGAGCGAGCGACTGCTCGGAGAATTCATGGGCGCCGAGCGCGATCGGTTCGTCGTCGCGACGAAGTTCACCGCGGGTCCCGAGGCGGCCGATCCCAACGCCGCGGGCAACTCCCGAAAGACCATGCGCCGCGCGCTCGAGGCCAGCCTCACGCGGTTGGGAACCGACTACGTCGACGTCTACTGGGTGCACGTCTGGGACTTCCTCACACCAATCGAGGAGGTCATGCGCTCCTTCGACGATCTCGTGCGCGAGGGCAAGGTCCTCTACGTGGGACTCTCCGACGCGCCAGCTTGGGTGATGTCGCGGGCGCATACGATCGCGCAGCTGAACGACCGCACGCCGCTCGCCGCCATCCAGGTGCTGTACAGCCTGACCGAGCGCGGCATCGAGGGAGAGTTCCTTCCCATGGCGGAGTCTCTCGACCTCGCCGTCTGTTGTTGGTCGCCCCTCGACCAGGGAATTCTGACCGGCAAGTTCTCGGCCGGATCGCCCGCCGGGGGTGAGTCGCTGCGAAGCCGAATGCACGGCGGGAGCGTCCCCGACGCGAAGGCCCCAGTCGTCGCGGAGCTCGAAGCGATCGCGAAAGAGCTCTCGTGCAGCCCGGCGCAGGTCGCGCTGCGCTGGCTGCGGCAGCGCTCGCCGCGCGCCATTCCCATCGTCGGGGCGCGCACGCTCGCGCAGCTGCAGGACAACCTCGGCGCGGCGGACGTCTCGATCCCGGGGGAGCTGTTCGAGCGCCTGGAAGAGGTGAGCCGGATCCCGCTGGCCTGGCCGCACGAGATGTTCTCGAGCCCTGCGCAGACGGGCTACACCTACGGCGGCTTCCTCGACCGGATCGGCACCGAGCGTCCCTTTCCGGTGCGCGCGGATTCCGGCGCCGGGATCTCGAGCTACGTCGTCTCCGACGATTGAACGCCAGGCGGGAACCAGCCATGTCGAGCGAGTCCCAGGTCGATCTCTTCGACCACCATCAGACACAGCAGCTCTGGGAGACGATGCGCAAGTGGCGCCGCGAGGCGCCTGTCAACCGGCCGTATCCGGGCTACGTGTATGTCGCGCGGTGGCTCGACTGTTGGGAAGTGCTGCGCGATCCGCGCACCTTCAGCAACGCGAACGGTCTCAAGTCCGTCGAGGTTCCCGAGGAGGAGCGCAGTCTCGGGGAGATGGATCCGCCGCGTCACACGTTGCTGCGGCGCATCGTACGGTCGGGCTTCACCCGTCGGGATGTCACCGCACGAGAACACTTCACCCGAGAGACGGCCGACGAACTCCTGTCGGGGATCGCTGCACAGGGCTCGGCCGAGCTCGTGAGCGAGTTTACCGACCAGCTCCCCAACTACGTCAGCCTCGATCTGATGGGCTTTCCCAAGGCCGACGCGCGCCGGGTGGTCGTATGGTCGCGCGAGCTGCTGCACAGCACGTGGCCCGAGACCAACCGCACGGAGCGCGGCGAGGGGTTGGCCGGAGCGTTCCCCGAATTCTCCGGCTACATCGACGCGCTCAGCGAGGAGCGCAGCCGACCGGGCGCGGCGGACGGCATTGTCACGCGGCTCGCGAAGGCCGATGTCGGCGGCGCGAGACCGTCGCAGATCGTGCTCCGCACGCTGATCGCCCAGATCATTCTCGGCGGAATCTCGACCAGCACGAACCTGATCGGGAGCATGCTCTACCGACTGCTTCGCGACCCCGTCCTGCACGAAAAGCTGAGGGACGACTCCTCACTCGTTTCGGCTTTCGTCGAGGAGAGCCTGCGCATCGATCCGCCGGTCCTGTTCGTGATCCGCAACTGCACCGCGAAGACGAAGATCGGTGGTGTCAGCATCGAGCCTGGCGAGCGCGTTGTCGTGGGGATCGCCTCGGCGAACCGCGACGAAGACGTCTACGACGATCCCGACGTGTTCCGACTCGACCGTGGGATTCCCCGACATCTCGCCTTCGCCGGAGGGACGCACCTGTGTGTTGGTGCAGGCCTCGCGCGGATGGTGGCCCGCGAGGCGGTTCTCGCCTACCTGCGCCACTTCGACGTCGGCGCCATGGAACTCGTCCCGGGTTTCCGGTGGTCCGGCGTGCCCGTGTTCCTCGAGTACGGGCCCGAGCGTCTCGACGTAAGCATCCGATAGTATGGCGGCATGAGCGAACGCAAGTACGACCCGGCCTTCAAGGACATCCTCCCCGTACTCCCGACCGTCACGGACTTCTCGACGCTGGAGATGATCCAGGAGATGCGCGGCGCGCGCGCGGAGCTGTTCGGCAGCCCGACTCCGGATCGCGACGATGTCGAGAAACAAGACCGCAGCATCGCGGGCCCCGACGGCGCACCGCCCGTACCGATCCGGGTCTACCGTCCCAAGGCCGTCGCGAAGGGCCTGCGCCCCTGCGTTTTCGAGATCCATGGCGGCGGCTTCATGACGGGAAGCATCGAGATGATGGATCCCTGGTGTCAGGCGTATGCGGCGGAGCTCGACGCGCTGGTCGTGTCGGTCGAATATCGACTCGCGCCCGAGCATCCATTCCCGGCCGGCCTCGAGGATTGCTACGCGGGCCTGCAGTGGACCGCCGCCAATGCCGACGACCTCGGGATCGATCCCGCGCGCATCGCGGTGGCCGGCCAGAGCGCCGGCGGCGGACTCGCCGCGGCCACCGCCCTGCTCGCGCGCGACCGCGGGGGGCCGCCGCTCTGCTTCCAGCTGCTCGAGATCCCGGAGCTCGACGATCGCCTCGAGACGCCCTCGATGAAGGAGTTCAACGACACCCCGCTGTGGAACCGACCGAACGCCGTGTGGAGCTGGAGGCACTACCTGGGTCCGAACCACACAGGCGAAGTGTCCCCCTATGCCGCACCCGCGCGAGCGAAGGACCTCTCGGGGCTGCCGCCCGCCTACGTTTCGACGATGGAGTTCGATCCGCTGCGCGACGAGGGCATCGAATACGCGGTGCGGTTGCTGCAGTCCGGTGTGCCGTGCGAGCTGCACTCCTACGCGGGGACCTTCCACGGATCGGCTCTCCTGCCGGGAGCGGAGCCGTCGAAGCGCAACACACGCGAGGTCGGGGAGGTGCTGCGCCGCGCGCTCGCAACGTCTTGAACCCGGCGACACCTGGGCGCAGCCGAGCTCTTCGATGGATTCACGCGCTTTCAGCTCGGGCGTTTACGGCGCGGCGTCGTCCGGGTCGCGCAAAGCGAGCAGGCGAATGGCGGCGCCTCCTTTTCCGAACTCCTTCACGAGGCGAAGCGAATGCGGTCGCAGGCCGCGCACGAAGTGCGGGAACTCCTTGAAGCCCTGGTAGTAGAGCGACAGGGTCGAGCGCAACCCCTCGCCGAGCGCGATCGAGCGCGCAATGGTGAAGTACTAGTCGGCGTCACGGGCGCTGGGGCCGAGACCGATGTCGAGCTGCGTCTTGGCTACCGCGAACATCGTGAGCAGCGCGATCAGGAGCCCAAAGCTTCGAGTTCGTCTTGTCATGGTGCGGGTCGATTAGGGTACACTTCGTTTCCGATGTCGACCGGGGGCTCGGGTCCGTCCTGTTGCAGAGTTCCAATGCGTCGAGGACAGCGTCCGGAGGTCGGGATCGCGTGAGTGCTTCTTCGGGCTCGGGACGCGGCACCGTGACTGAAGGTCTGCGCGTCGCGCTCGGCATCGTCTGGCCCGCGGCGGTCGCGGTGGGGCTTCTCGCCGGCTTCTTCGCAGTGGGCGACAAGTACGCGGACGGATTTCCCCTCGACCTCGGCAGAGTCGCGTTTCCGAGGCAGGGCGTGCTCACCTTCGTCGCCGTTTGGAGCTGCTTCTCCGCGCTGGCGGCGGGGGCGCTTTCCCTCTCGCTCGCCCGCATCGCGGTGCTGATGGGTAGGAGCGCCGTCTGGCCTCGCCTGGCCGACGATCGTCTGCTCATCATTGCGGCGGCCATCGCTGGGATCGGCATCCCGCTCTCGCTTCGCTTCCTGCTGCTCGGCAACGCGTCCTTCGCCGATGACGAGAGCTCCTACCGCTTCATGGGCCAGCTGTTGGCATCGGGGCGCCTGTTCGCCGAGTCGCACCCCATGCCGGATTTCTTCTCCCGCGGCTTCATGGTCAACGACGGCCGCCTCTACGCGCAGTACTTCGTCGGCTGGCCTGCGATTCTCGCCGTCGGCTACCTCTTCGGTGTCCCCTGGCTCATGAGTCCGCTCTGCTCCGGGCTCACGGCGATCGCCGCGGTGCGCGTGGCGAGCCGGGTGCTCGGCGCGGGCGGTGCGCGCATCGTCTTGTTGCTCTACGTCAGCTCGCCCATGCTGATGCTCGGGGCCGCCACGGATCTCTCGCACACGAGCTGCATCACCGGGCTCGCGTGGATGACGTGGTTCTTCCTGCGAACCCGCGAACCCGACGCGCCACTCCGCTCGTTCGCCGGAGTTGCGGCGTGCTTCGGTATCGCGTTCTTCATCCGTCCCCTCGCCGCGCTCGGAGTCGGGCTTCCGTTCCTCGCGTTCACGCTGTGGCCGATCCTGCGGCGCCCGCGGCCACGAGAGCTGGTCGCTTTCGCGGTTCCGGCACTCGTCTTTGCGATTGCCTTCCTGCTCGTCAACCAGATTCAGAACGGTTCGCCGCTGACCACTGCGTATCAACAAATCGTCGAGTACTCCCAGGCAAACGACTTCGAGTTCGCGGGGATGCCGCGAGACTATCTCGAGAGTGGCGGCGACGTTCCGCGCGTGCGCGATATCCCGTGGCACCTCGCGATCAGCGCGAACACGCTGTTTCGGCTCAACACCGCGCTCTTCGGCTGGCCGTCGAGCCTGTTGATTGCACTGCTCGCGCTGGGTGCGACGCGAGCGCGCTGGTTCCGCGCGTCGGCGGTGTGTTTCCTCGCCACGCACTTCTTCCAGCGCCACTCGGGCATAGACAGCTTCGGGCCGGTCTACTTCATGGAGCTCGTCTGGCCGGTCCTGATTCTCACGGGCGTGGGGTACAAGGTCGCCGTGGATGCGCTGGCCGGATCCACGTTCCCCACCGCGCGATTCCTGCCCGCCGCACTGACCGTCGCCCTCGTGCTGGTTTCCCTTGCCGGCTACGCGCCCAAGCGCGCCGGCGCGATGCGATTGATGGCCTTCCAGAGCAACTTTCCCCATCGAGCCGTGCGGGAGCTCGACGATGAACGCGTCGTCATCTTTTCGCAGCGTCCCTTCGTGGCGCCGTGTCGCGGTTCCGGAAACTTCGTGCTCTGGAGGCCGGACAACGATCCGGATCTCGAGAACGACGTTCTCTGGGTGAACCACATCGGCGTCGATCGCAACAAGGAGCTGATGGCGTACTTTCCCGATCGCGTGGGCTACGTGATGCTGTGGTTGCGAGAAGGCTGCAAGGTCGAGCTCCTGCGGCTGGCGGACCTTGCAGCGAGCGACATCCCCTACGGCTACACGGGCCCCCAGGAGTTGATGCCGCCGATATGCAAGAACACGTGGTTCTGCTTGGAGAGCGATCTTCTTCGAGTCCGTCCCATCTGTTCGGACGATCCACCGGAGCCAGACGCATCGCTGGCAGGCTCGGAATCGACCACGCTCGTGGAGTTCACGTGGAATCCCCATCACCGGCGGAAGACGCGCTGGCTCGACATCCAGCCCGCCGGCGAACCCTCTTGGCCCTTCGCCGTGCAGGGACGTGAATCCTACGTCGTCGCGCTCGCCGACGGCCGATTCCACACCTGGCGGATCAATACTCATATGGATCATTGGCTGAGCGAGGGCTGGAAGCATTTCACGACGCCCGAGTGCCCTGGCTGAGTCCAGTTCGGGCCGAAGCGTCGTCGACGGGTTGGGCGCCCTTGTCGAGTTCGTCCCGGATCTCCGTGACCCCTGGACCCGGTGGTGCGCCGTCGCGGTGGAGGACCATCTTGGCGTTCGCGAAGTGCAGATCGAGCGCCGTGCCAGCCACCAGTTGCGCGAAGGCCCGGCTCTGTACGTTGTGCCGGACGACTGTGGGGGCGTAGCTGTAGCGGATGCGGAGGCGGTCACCGCCCACGAGCTCACGCTCGGAATTGAAGAGTTCTCGTCGCCCGCCGCCGGCCATCAGCGTGTGCCAGAAGCGGATCCTCGAGGCTGCCTCGCCGCGCACCAGGAGATCGAATTCCACCTCGATCCATTGGTCCGACGCGAGCGTCAGGTGTTGACCGCCGAACAGAATTCGTGTGTTCGCATTGTCGACACGGACGTCGGGTTCCACGAGCAGGGGGAAGATGCTCTGCTTCGCGAGAACGGGCCGCGTGTGCAGACTCCTCGCCGCCATCTCGGAAACGATTCCGTCGCGTTCCTCCCGCCACTCACGAAGTGTCGGCCCCGACGCGAAGATCCGCTCGTCTCTTGGTGTGTGCCGTTTACATTTCCGAAAATTGTCGACGCACAGGAGCACGTCACCTTCGGGGTCGAGTGCTCCGACGTCGCGCTTGTTACCGTTCGCGAAGAAGATCCAGCGGCCGGAGTCGTAGTGGCGGAACACGCTCCGGCCGAACAGCTGAGCGGCCTGGTCGCTCAAACCGAGCAGATCGAGAACGGACGCCGCGAGGTCGATCTGGGAGAACGTCTCGTCCACTTCGAGCCGGGGGGCGTCGGGCAGTGAGACGACGAGGAATCCCCAGTTCTGGCTCAGCCGGTTCAGCCAGTAGTTGCCGCCGCGGAAGCCCTTGGCCTCATCGGACGTGATGAGGACGACCGTGTCGTCGAGGACACCGGTCTCGCTCAGGCTCGCTAAGAACTCCGCGAGCGCCTCGTCGAGGTAGCGGTAGGCTCGAACGTCGGGGTCCTCCTCGTCCGGGAGGAAGTCGTCGGGGATGCTGTAGGGGTGGTGGGTCCCCACAGTGAGTAGGGTGAGGAACCAGGGTCGATCGCCAGCGTCGAGCTCCGACACGAGATCGAGCGTCTGCTCGAACAGGGTGCGATCGTCGACCCCCCAGAATGTACGCAGATGTTCGCGCTCGAAGTAGTCGTGTCCGTGGACACGCTCGAAGCCCGCGCGCGGCATGAACTGTCCCTTCATGTGGAAGGCCAACGGAGCCGCCTGGATGTAGGCCGTGGCGTAGCCCGCGTTCTTGAGAGCGGCGGGCAGGCACGTCCGATCACCTGCGGCGTACGCGCCGAGCTTCAGGGGGCCGTGCATCAGCGCGGGGAACTCCCCGCAGAGAAGTGCGTAGAGTCCCCTCGCGGTCTTGCGTTGCTGCGTAATGAACGACGTGAACGTCACGTTCTCTCTCGCGAAACGGTCGAGACCGGCCATGGGGACCTCAGACTCGTGCCCGTGGACCGCAGCGATACTCGGCACGTGGAGCCCGGAGACGGACTCGAGGATGAGGAGCATCACGTTCGTGTTTCGACGATCGAGCGGAAGGATTGGCTGGCCGTCGAAATCGACGGCGAGCTCGGGAACCAGGTCGAGCATCGCAGCAGGTGAATTGGGGAACCGGCGCCCGTCGGTCTCGTCATCTGACGCATCGCGCGCGAGACGCACCGCGTTGTGCGCAATGAAATTCGTCTGGCGCCAGACGGAGACCTCGTCGCTCCACGGCCACATCGCGTAGACCGAGTATCCCAGGGCAGCGATCGCGGCGAATACCCCGGCCGCCCACAGGGGCGTTCGACGCAGCGTTGGCGCCACCAGAAGCCCGGTACCGATCAGCACCGACGTGAGGAGAATGGGCGTCGAAATCACCAGTGCGGAGCCCAGAACGAACGTGCTCTCGCCCAGGTATCCGATATCGTAAATGCTCGCGAGCGCATCGAGGACCCGGACGTATTCGTAATTGCCGTACTGGATGGCAGCCCAGAAGATCGCGATCGCGAACCCGATCACACCGCGTACTCTCGCCGCGAGGATCACCAGTGCGAGACACGTGAACGCGGTGGCCGCGTCCGATAGGAAGCCGCGTGCGTCCTGCAGCGCGAGCCCTGTGTTTGCGCGATCCCAGAGGAGCGCCGCGCGAAACGCGAAAGGAGACAGCAGAACCGACAGGATCGCGAACGCGGCGAGCTTGGGTTCGTATCGACCAGTGGTTTTCACGCGAGTCGAAGGATAGCAGGCGGGTGCTCGCGAATCGCAGTTGGAGCGCTGGAACACCGACCACCGGTCTGGCAACATGAAACGGTGCCGAAGCCTCTTCTCGCCGCGCTCTCCGCGCTTTCCTTCGCGGCGTCAGCAATCGCGGCCCGCTTCGCATTGGGCGGCATTCCGCACGTCCAGGACGGCATCGCCTACCTCCTCCAGGCTCGGATCTTCACGCACTTTGCGCGCGTCGCGCCGACACCGATCGACGGGGATTTGCTGGCGCGCGAGTTTCAGATCCTCTGGCCAGAGTGGTACGCGATCTTTCCACCGGGTTGGCCGGTGGTGCTCGCGGGCGGCGTCGCGATCGATCTTCCATGGATCGTCAATCCCCTGATTTCGGCGACTCTTCCGTGGCTCGCGTGGTCGGCGTTCTCTCCCCATTTCGACGCGCGAACCACGCGAATCGCCTGCGGTATCGCAGCGCTGTCGCCCGGCGTTTGGACCCTCGGCGCGTCGTTCATGAGCCATACGCTCTCGCTCGCCCTGCTGCTGCTCGCCGCGGCAGCGATTGGGGGTCCGCTTCCCAGCGTCGCGCGGTGGGCGCGCGCCGGCGCCGCACTTGCGCTGCTCGCGCTCACCCGCCCCTTCGACTTCGCGGTGGCGGGCGGCCCTCTCCTCGCCTGGGGGGCTTGGCGTGCGTTTCGCAATCCCGCGATGCGACCCGCGGCGGGGCTGCTCATTGCGCTCGCCGCCGCGGGGCCCGTCCTCTTGGCCGCCGATAACGCGAGGCTCACGGGTTCGCCATTGATCTTTCCGCAAGACGTCTATTTCGACGACAGTCACCGACCCGGCTGCAACGCCCTCGGATTCGGCGTGGATCACGGCTGCGGAGCGCGCAACGCGGTCGCTGGCTACACCGTGGAGATGGCATTCGGGAACCTCCGTCGGAATGCCCGCTACTTCGATCGGCTGTTCCTGGGCTTTCCGGGCGGAGCGCTCATCGCGCTCGCGGGTCTGCTGGCCGTCGCCCGGCGCTCGCCGGCGCTCGCGTTCACGGCAATCAGCGTCCCGCTCGGCTACGCGCTCTACTGGTATCACGGTGTTTCTTACGGAGCGCGCTTCTGGCACGCGGCCTATCTCGCCGCGATCCCGGCTGCGGCCGTGTCACTGGCGTGGCTGGCGGGACGAGTCCGCATTCCCCGCGTTGGTGGCGAGGCCATCGTGTGGCTCATCCTCGTCGCCGGTGCCGCGTACACCTATCCGATCGTCTATGGCGAACTCTCGAACAACTACTGGTGTGTTCGGTCGGACCTCGAGCACAAGCTGAACGAAGCCGGCATCGAAAGCGGTGTGGTCATCGTGAATCCGCGGGGTCAGCTCCGGCATGTGTGGCCGTTGACCAAACACCGAGCGTTTCGCTGTCGCCCCTACCACGCGGAGAGCAGCGGGCTCCTGCACAACGATCCAATGGGCGGTACACCGATCACGTGGCTCCGGAACACGAATGACCCCGAGCGAATCCGCGAGATCGGGTCGAACCACCCGGGCGAGCCGATCTACCGCTTCTATTGGAACGTCACGACCGGCGCATCATCGATCGATCGCTGGGACGGCACGGCGTTCGAGTCGCTGGCCGGCGACTGAGCGGCCCGCCGAAAAATTTCGCTTACCAAGAACGGTCGCGACGGATACAGGGCCCCCTCGCCCGTCGGCCTCGCGTTCCACGTGACGAGGTCGACTTCGAGCGGAAGCTGGGTGGCCAGGAGTTCGTCACCGTGCACCTCCCGCGCGGTACGCAGGAGATCCAGGATCTGCCGCGTTTCGATCTCGTTGCGCTTGAGCAGCATCCCGCCCGCCTCGCCGATCCAGAGTCGACGCCCTTCGGTGTCGAGCGCCTCGTAGTCCTCGCGGAATTGGATGCGGGCTGTCGGACCCCGGACGTAGGCGGCGATCTTCATGTTGAAGGTCGACGGGTAGACATCGAACTCGCCGCGCTCCCAAGCGAACAGCACGGGCGTCGGCGAGGCGATCCGGGCGTCGACGACTCGGCCGATCACGGCGTCGCGCTCCTTGTTGACCGACCGCTTCGCCATCGAGTCGCTCATGCGCGTCCAGACTTCGACCGCGTGCGCGACGAATACCACGAGGAGAAGTGCCGTCAGGATGCGTCCGCGCTGCGGCGTGAGCTCGCGCCACAGCGCTCGCGCGAGCATCGGAGCACCCGCCGACGCGCAAGCGAGGATCGCGAGCGCGAGCGGTACGTGGAAGCGCGAATTCGTCACGGGTACGAACGGACTCAGGATCAGGAACACCAGCGCGAACGACGGGACGTAGAGCGCCGCGGCGATGTGATCGGGCGGCCACGGTCGCTCCCTGTCGCGAGTGAAGAACGGCACGAGACCCACGGCGATCCAGAAGAGGATGCCGGGCTGCGCGAGGTAGTCCCACAGCGATACGATCGCCGTGCGCACCTGCTCGAGTTGGATGCCCCGAGTAAACGCCGAGTGACGGTCGTCCTCGAGCCCCGTGTAGAGCAGCAGCGCGGTCATTGGCAGGGCGGCGAACACCACGAACAGGCCAATCGGATAGCGGAGCTTCCGCAATCCGCGGTCGCGCCACCAGTGCACAGCGATCGCCACGCCGACACTGATCGACAAGAGAAAGCCCTCGTAGCGACACAGCAGCGCGAGCGCGACCCATGGAAGCAAGGCGAGCGCGGACGCAGCGGGGCTGGCGTCACGGCGCTCCGAAATCCGCCGAAGTCTCCACAGGACCACGAACGCGAAGAGATAGAAGGGCGTCTCCTGGTACGGCGACGCGTTGATCCACATCACGTTGAAGTTCGTACTGAGCAGCACCGCGAAGAGCAGCCCCGGAACGAGCCCTGCGGTCCGGTACAGGTAGTAGCCGGCCGCGGCGATCAGGCCGGTTCCGAGGACGGCCATGAACACCTGGACGTCGTCCGCGGTTCCGCCGAAGTCGAAGATGCCCTTGATGAAGGTCTGGAGGAAGGGGAGCCATTTGCGACCGAAGAGTCCCGTGACGATCTCTTCCCGGTTGAACATCCGGACGTACGGGTCGGTGCCGAGCACCGCGGGACGCGCGGCGATCCACGTGATGCGGTAGACGAGCCAGATGGCGATGGCGAGAACCGCAGCCCGCTGCCAGCCGGGGGCGGTCGATCGGTGGGTCTGTTTCCGCGCGTTCTCGGCCGCTGAAACCATCGAACCTCTACGATACCCGAGATCCGCCGGGTTATCGGAAGGGAACGCCTATTCCTTCGAGCCCGCCTGACCCGACTCGAGATCGTCCGCGTTCGTCGAGACTCGGTCTCCTCATTGCCCCGGTCCGGGGGCCTCCCACGCACCGTTGGCGTCTGCGTCGACGAAGATCGGATTGGTGAACGCGAAGGAGCTGTGGCCGGGCAGCAGGGCCGCAAAGAGCTCGGACGGCTCACCCTCCACCTCCACCGTGACGAAACTGTCTCCCGAGAAGTCGAGCGTCACACGGTGTTCTCTACCGTTCGCCGACGACTCGCTGTATACCCGCTCGCCATTCACGAAGACCCGCAGCTCGGACACGGGCACCCAGTGCGCCGCCCGCACGGATACCACGAGCGTTCCGCGGTCTCCCGTGAACTGATCGCCGACGTGGGCGTCGCCGAGGCGCACGTCGAGGATCGGCCCCGTCGTTCCATAGACGCGTCCCTGGCGGATGGCTTCCACGAAGGAGCGTTCGTCGAGCGCGCGCGGGTCGTCGGCGTCCTGCCGTACGTAGTTGCGGGGAACCGCGACGAGCTGTGCGAAGTGGTGGGAGTCGCTGTTCGCGGTTCCCACCAGCCGCTCGCCCTGACGAAGCATGGAGAACCAGGTCTCGCGGAGTGCCTCATAGCTCGGATGTTGCTTGCCGTTGAGGAGCTCGATCGCATCGAAGTCGATATCGCGAACGCCGCTGTGGGGATCGGGCTCGATCAGCGAGCGATTCCACTCGTCGGTCAGCGGCAGCGAGGGGTCGAACCCGTGACCGGCCGCGCCCATGTGCGAAAGGAACGCCTGGGGGTGTTGGATCTGTTTGCCCTCGAGGGTGACGTATTGCGCGTGATCGAGCTGCCAGATCGAGGCGGGATGTCGCGCCCGAGTCTCCGCGATGACGTCCCGCCAGCGCCGGCCTCCGTGGAGAGGCGCGCCGTTCATGTACCGGGTTGGATCCGGGGGGTAGGGGAAGATGTTCGCGTGGCCGATCGTGTTGGGGTTCTCCGGCGTTGGTGCCTCGTCGGTCACCTCGACCCCCGTCACGAGCGCGAGCCGCGCCGCATACCCGAGCGCGCGCGCCGCGGGCGCGAGGTCCACGGCGTTCTCGTGTTCGGTAGCCACGAGCACCTCGCCGCCCTGGCCCGCGAACGCGGCCAGGCGATCGGGCAATGGGAAGGGGTTGTCCATGCTGAAGCCGGAGTGCACGTGAAAGTCCGCTGCGATCCAACCCTTCGTGGGGACCTCGAGCGCGGGCGCATCGATCGCAAGGCGAACCTCCTCTTCCGCTTTCACCTCCACGCGGCTCTGGGTGACCGAGTACTCGGGTCCGCGCGTTGCCAACACACGATACGTGCCGGGTGCCAGACGCACCGCCGCAGGATCGCCTGCCACGCCGCCGAGAGAGACGTCGCGAACAGGCGGGAACACCCCCCGGCTCGACCTGCCGTGGACGTAGCGGAGATCCGTGAGATCTTCGTCGAAGTCGGGGTCGGGGGTGTCTCCCTCACCGATGAAGACGAGTCGCGCCGGACCGATCGCCGGGAGTGTGACGCGCGCCGGCGTGCCGACCGCGATGCGAGGCACAAGGGCGCCGTCGGACCCGACCTCGACCGGCACGATTACCTCTCGTCCCGGAGTCGTGCGCACGCGGAGGCGAACCCGCCCGGCGGGAACGCGAGCGGAGAAGTCACCGGAGGCCTCGGGTCGGGTCGCGGTGATGGGTGCGCCGTCCTCGGTTTCGATATGGATGACCGCGGAAGCGTCGTCCACCGATCCGGTGAGGAGTGGGGCATCGGGGACCAGCCGATCGGTGATCGACGCCACGTCGGCGCGGTCGCCCACGAGAACCTCCTGCTCGATCACGACGCGGTGCCCGACCCGGAGATCCATCCATCGGGTCTGCAGGAGCTGCAGGAGGCCGAAGGACGATCCGCTGCCGAGCCAAAAGGGTCTCACCATCGCGAGCGCAACCGACGCGCCCTGATCGACGAGCAGGAACACCGGAACCTCCCGCCCCTCGCCCTTCTCGTTCTCGAGGGTTGCGGACACGATCCTCCGCCCGTAGGCGATCTCTGCATCTCCTTCCGCACGGCCGACGTTGACCACGAGATCGGCCGGCGACGCCGCCTTCGAGATCTCGCGGATGCCGTGGCTCGAGTACTCGGGCAGCACGAATCCCCGATCGGGCTGCAGGAGATTCGCCGAACCAACGAACGAGGTGAACGACTGGGCGGTCGCGAAGCTGGCGGCGACGGAGAAGCCTCTCTCCCCCTCCGATCGGCGCTCCACCGACGTCGTTACGCGAAGGCGATCGTCGGCTCGATCGTCGAACGCGTAGCGTGTCTCGCAGTGGACCCCGTCGTACCGACCGCGCACGACGAGGCTGGCCGACGTCCCCTGCTGCTGCGGAACGATCTCCTCCGCCCCACAGACCTGGCGCCGCGAGCCGTTGAGAAGCTCCTTGAACGCGATCCACTGATCGCCTCCCCGGTCGCAGTACGAGAGGTCGACCAGGCTTCCCCCGGTCGCGCCCAGGACCGTTCCGTGCTCGACGCTGCTCACGATCGCGCACAGCACGCCGTTCGTGAGGTGCCAGTCGCCAATCCCGCCGGCGGCGTTGGTCCCGGTCTGATCGAGAGCTCGGATGTTCGCCGCCGTGATGAGCTCGGCTGCGAAGCGGTCGTCTGCCGAATCCGACGTATCGGTCGGCTTCGCGGATGCAGCCGACCCCCAGACGATCGACGCGAGCAGGAGCAGGCACGCTCCGCGATGAATCCCGTTCATGATTCCCTCATGCCACAGCATCCACCTGCCTTCGACCGTCGACGGGTGGATGTGAGCGGAACTCGATCTTCTGCGCGTCCCACGACACCAGCGTACCGCGTCGCTACCGACCGTCGAATCCGGACGGAAAGTCACTTTGTGGAGCCTGGGGGTCGGTGCGGTGTGAGCCGGCGACCCATCGCGGTCGGTTCGGTGCATAATGCGCCGGCGCGTTCTGGTTGCCTTCGAGGTCGCCGGCGCCCCGCGACCCCCCAGACCAAGGTGCGAGTCATCGGGCTCGCGAGAAGGAGAAGACCGTGAGTTATACCGTGGTTCTCACCGACGATCCGGCGCCGCACGTTCGCCGCGTCACCCTCAACCGACCGGAGAAGCGCAACGCGCTCAATCACGCGCTGCGCGGCGAAGTCCTCCTGGCACTCCAGGAGGCCGACCAGGACCGCGACATCCGCGTCACGATCCTGCGCGGTGCGGGGAAGTCCTTCTCCGCGGGCTACGACCTCGGCGGCGGAAACGAGGGTCTCGAGTATCCCTACTTCACACCGGGAGGCGAGGGGCACTGGCCGCGCCACGTCACCGAAGGTTGGATGAGCATATGGGACCTCGCGAAGCCCGTGATCGCCCAGGTCCACGGCTACTGCCTCGCCGGCGGCAGCGAGCTCGCGACGTGCTGCGACCTCGTCTACATGGCCGAAGACGCGCAGATGGGATATCCGGCGGTGCGCTTCGGCGTGCCCGACAACCACTTCCACTCCTGGTTCATTGGTATGCGCAAAGCGATGGAGATGATGCTCACGGGCGACTCCCTGTCCGGTATCGAGTGCGCGAAGCGCGGCTGGGCGAACGACGCCTATCCGCTCGAGGAGCTCGAGGGCAGGGTGCTCGCGATGGCGGAGCGCGTTGCGTCGGTTCCGCCGGATCTCGTGCAGCTCAACAAGCGCGTGGTGCACCGTCAGATGGAGATCATGGGGCTGCGCACCGGGATCCGTGCAGGCACGGAGCTGTGCACGCTCGGCACGCACACGAAGAGCATGGCCGAGTTTACGAAGAGCATGCGCGAGGACGGGCTGACCAACGCCCTGCAGAAGCGCGACAGCCCGTTCGGCGACTACCGGGTCAAGGAGGGGGAGAAGGCCTCCTGAGAGCGCGTGCGCTACGCGTCGAGCTTCAGCACCCGGATCGCGTTCTCGCGGAGGAACTTCGGCCACACGTGGTCGCGGAACGGAACGTCGCGCATCTCGGTCATGATCCGCTCGATGGATAGCCCCATCGGGAAGTAGCCCGCGTACAGGATCTTCTCCGCGCCCCGCGTATTCGCGTAGTCGATGATCGCCTTCGGGTAGTGCTTCGGGGCGAAGGCGCTCGTGCAGAAGTGGAGTCCCGGCCACTTCAGCATGAGCTTCACGGCCAGGGCCTCCCAGGGCTCGGCGCCGTGGTACGTGACGATGCGCAGCTCGGGGAAGTTGTAACAGACCTCGTCGAGGTGCTCGACGTGCTGGCAGTGCATGCGTACGCGCGGTCCCGGGACGCCCGCGTTGATGAACATGGGAAGGTCGAGCTCGCAGCACTTCGAGTACACGGGATAGAAACGCGGCTCGTTGATTGCGACCTGGGGCATGAGCCCGGCCGGGAAGCACCCGACCGCCTTGATGCCTGCTTCGTCGTGGGCCCGCACGATGTCGTAGATGGTCTGCATCCCGCGGTTCGGGTCGATGTGAAGCTGCGGAATGAAGCGGTCCGGTCGCGTCTTGACGGCGTCGAGCGACTTGGGCGAGATGCCGATCATGGCGCGCTCGATGTTCCATTTGTCCATCTCTTCGAGCGTGACTTCGACGGGGTCTCGCCCCTCGCCCCAGCCGTGGGGCACACCCTTGAACATGTACTCGGCGGGGAACTTGAAGCCCTCCTTGCTCTCCTTGTCCGACGCGGCGTCGCGCAGGCTTCCGTAGGTCTTCTCGAGGTCGAGGATGGGAAGGCCGAGCATCAGATCGATGATCGGAACGTCGGTGGGCATCGGCATGGGGGGCCTCGGATGGGAGGGGGAAGTAGGGTAACTCCGCTTCGCGGAGTTTCACTCTAGCCGACTGCTGGCGCCGTTTATCGTGGGGCTGCTACACCCGGTCTGGATTCCGCGAGCACCCATGCAATTCAATCTGGTCCGTCTCTTTCTCGTCAGCGGCACCCTCACCCTCGGGTACGGCTCCGTCTTCACGCTGTTGGCGGAGATCCGCACCCGCTTCGGGTTCGAGGACTGGGCGATCGGGTGGATCGGAGGCGCCGGTTTCGCCGCCGGATTCGTCGCGCAGGTGGCGCTGTCGCGTTACGCGGATCGCGGCTACCAGCGATTGATGCTCGTAGGAGGTGTGCTGTCGGGCCTGCTCGGAATGCTCGGCATGGCGGTCGCCACCGAGTTGTGGGAGTTCATCGTTTCGCGCCTCCTGCTCGGACTCGGTTCCGGAACCTTCTCCCCGGCGGTTCGGCGGATCGCCGTGATTCGAGATCCCGAACGGGCTGGCGAGACCCTCGGTCGCATGATGGTGTTCGAACTGGGTGGCTTCCTGATCGGGCCCGTGTTGGCTTCGGTGTTGAACGAGCTTCTGGGTCTGCGCGCCCCGTTCATCGCACTCGCCGCGATGCTCGCCGTCGCGGTTCCCGTCGTGGCGCGTACCCGGCTCGAGGAAGGTGTGGTGTCGACGGAGCGGCGCGTCGTTCGGTCACTTCTCACGCGGCGCACGATCTGGGCGTGCCTGCTCGCGGCGATCGCTTTCTACCTCACAGTCGGCGTGTTCGAAGCGACGTGGGCGATCTTCCTGTCGGATCGCGGCGCCAGTCAGCTCTTCATCGGCGCGACGCTCAGTCTCTTCTCCCTGCCGATGCTCTTCATCCCTCCGTACGCCGGGCGCCTCGCCCAGCGCATCGGTCCGATGCGCGTGATCCCGATCAGCATCGGCGTCGCGATCGTCTGCATGTGCGGGTACGCGGTGTTCGACGCCTTGATCGCCCTTGCGATCGTGGTGGCGGTGCACTCGGTGGTCGACGCGTTCACGATGCCCGCGAATCAGCTCGCCGTGGCGCGAGCGACGCCACCCGACCAGATCGCAGCGGGACAGGGGCTTCTCGGCGCTCTCGGTCTCGCCACCGCGGCCGCCACCGCAGCGGTCGGCGGCTGGGTGTACGGGAGCTTCGGAGCGTTCGTCCTCTACGGCGGAACCGCTGTCCTCATGGCGGTGCTGCTCGTCGCAGCCTGGCACCTCGGCGACGAGCTGCGCTGAACGGCCCCACGCCGAACCGCTAGTCCGCGTAGCCGAGGTCGCGCAGCTGTTGGCGCTCCTCGTCGCTGAGCTCCGGTGCGACGCGCGT
>JABSQW010000019.1 GCA_013215605.1 Myxococcales bacterium | reverse complement strand
CCTCGCTGCGCCCGTGGTCGCCGGAAGATCCGTTCCTCTACGACCTCGAAGTCAGCCTGATGCGCAGCGCCGCGATCGTCGACCGCGTCGACAGCTACTTCGGGGCGCGTGAAATTTCGACCGCGCGCGATGAAGACGGCATCTGGCGCCTGTTCCTGAACGGTGAACCGCGCTTCCAACTGGGCCTGCTCGACCAGGGCTGGTGGCCCGAGGGGCTCTACACCGCCCCCACCGATGAGGCACTCGCCTTCGACATCCAGGCCACGAAGCGCATGGGCTTCAACACGATCCGCAAGCACGTCAAGGTGGAGCCCGCGCGCTGGTACTGGCACGCCGATCGTCTCGGCGTACTGGTCTGGCAGGACATGCCCTCCAAAGCCTTCGACCTGGCGCCGCTGATCGAGCAGTTCAAGCAGGGGCGCCAGCCCGAAGAAATGGTCTTTCCCCTGCGGGTCTCCAGCGAAGCCAGCCAGTCCTACCGCCGCGAACTCGACGCCATGCTCGGGGCGCTTGCAGCCTTCCCCAGCATCGTCATCTGGGTGGCCTTCAACGAGGCCTGGGGACAATTCGATACCGATGCCATCCTCGACTCCATCGCCCAGCGCGATCCCAGCCGCCTGGTGGATGGGCCCAGCGGCTGGCAGGACACCGGCAGCGGATCCATTCGCGACTACCACATGTACAACCGCGAAGCCGATTTCCACCCGCTCGAAGCCGATCGCCCGGTCGTCTACGGCGAGTTCGGCGGATTGAAGCTCGAGGTCCCGGGGCACACGACGGCCGAACGGGGCTGGGGCTACGAGAGTTCCGAAACTCCCGCTGGCTTCGAAGCCCAATACACCGAGTTGATCGAAACCCTCGAGCCGCTCGTCGCGCGCGGCCTGGCGGGCGCCATCTACACCCAGACCACCGACGTCGAGAGCGAGTGGAACGGGCTGCTGAGTTACGACCGGGAGGTCTTCAAGCTCGCACCGGAGCGGCTCGCAGCACTGCACGAGCGACTCCTCGCGCCGCGCTCGCGCCGCCGCTGACGAGCGGCGCAACTCACGAACGCTCTTCGACCCGGCCCGCGCCCTGCGCGATCTGGACCTCGAACAGAGAGCCTTCCTGTCCCCACGCCGCGGCAAAGCGGCGCGAGGCATCCCGCATGAAAGCGTCGACGGCCCCGCGCTCGACGATGGCCACCAGGCAACCCCCGAAGCCCGCGCCCGCCTGGCGAGCCCCGACGCCACCCGGTGTCTCCGACAGGGCGGCGAACATGGCTTCCATTGCCGGAACGCAGATCTCGTACTCGTCTCGCGCCCCCGCGAAGCTGTGCTCACACAGCTCGCGGATCCGCTTCCGGTCGCCCCGTTCGAGCGCCTCGGCCATCGGCCGAACGCGGCCGTGTTCCTCGATGACGAACGAACAACGCCGCGCGATGTGCGGGGGCAGCTGCGAGCGGTGACGCTCGAATCGATCGCGATCGACGTCGCGCAGCGAGGTCACGCCGGGCAGAGGTCTGCTCAGCTGCCGCACACCCTCTTCGCA
Organism: Myxococcales bacterium; assembly: GCA_013215605.1. GTDB lineage: Bacteria > Myxococcota_A > UBA9160 > UBA9160 > SMWR01 > JABSQW01. Next base: position 16,164 of record JABSQW010000019.1, on the reverse strand, counting down.
CTCCGCGCGTCGTTCGCCGTACTTCGAAGTGGCGAGTTCGCGCGCGACGCGGGTATCGGCGACGACCACGGTCAACTCCTCCGACACATGGCGGTGGTCGCACTCCAGGTTCCGGCAATCCAGCAGCATTGCATGTCCCGCCCTGCCCAGGATCGAACTGCAAGGATCGAGTACGCCACACGGAACCCCGACGACTTCGTTCTCTGCCCGTTGGCACAGTCTCGCGAGGCGCAGCGGATCGATCTCGTGTCCCCCCAACTCCTCTACGAGTTTGCCCGTCGCGACGGTCAGCGACGCGGAAGAACTCAATCCGCTCGCGAGGGGAAGGGTCCCGTGCACGACCGCGTCGAAACCGGGACTGCGGAAGCCTTCCCGTTCCAAGACGGCCACCACACCCCGGACATAGCGGTCCCAGTTCCGCTCTCCCGCTGCGGCCGTCGCAACTTCGAAGCGGGCCAGTTGTTGGAGGTTCGACGAGAAGACACGCGCACATCCGTCCGCGCGGGGCGTCGCTGCGATCCAGGTGTCGCGATCGATTGCGACGGTCAGGACACAGCCGAGGTTGTAATCGGTGTGGCTCCCCATCAGGTCGACGCGCCCGGGAGCACGCACCCAGACGCTGGGCACACCGCCAAACTGCTGGCCAAACTCGCGCGTGACCCGCGCCCTGCGATAGCTCCACCGATGCTCGAGATCAGCGCTGGAACTCATCGATTTCACTCATTCTTTCATAGGCTCATGGATCGCCGTGCGACGCCGCGTTCCAGCGTAGGCGGCTTCAGCGTTCGAACGCCACGAAGGCAACGTCGGCGAAGATCACCCGCTCGGAGCCGCCGACGTCGAAGTCCACTCGAACGCGCCGGGATGCGTCGCCCGCCTCGAACCGATCCGCCGGGATGAACAGCCGGTTCGGCCGCCCCGCGTGCAGGCGCACTTCGAACGTGCGACTTGCCGCCGCGCGCGTTCCCGAGAGTCGAATCGCGGCGCGCAACGGCCTCGTCACGGCGAGGTCGATCAGCAGGCCGTCGAAACGCGAGGGCTCCGGCGGCGTGTCGACGCTCCACGACACGTGGGCGCCGGCGGTCAGCGTTCGGAGTTCGACCGCCCCATTGCGCAGCGGCTCCAGGGCCGCTCCCTCGATGGAAGCGACCCGCTCGAGGATGGAGCGACGCCACGTGATCGCGTCGTCGCCGTTGTCGACCCGGACGAGCCGGTAGGGACTGCGCCCCTCGGCGATCAGGTACTCCCAGGAGCGGTCCCAGTGTTGCTCGACCTCCCCGAGTGGCTTGCCCCGGACCGCGCGTTCGACGATCCACTGGAAGGGCGCCTTCGCGAGGAAACCCGAGTCGAGGGCCTGCTCGATGTTCCGGTCGAGGAGCATGAACGCCCGCCGACGCAGGTGGTAGGGAACGAACGAGCTCCAGTTCTCGTTGACGACGATCACCGCGTCGTGGCTGGCGACGTGGGACCGCGCGGTCTCGAGGAACCGCAGCCGCTCGGGCCGATCTCCGAGCGCCCACTTCTGGGGTTCGACGAAGCCGATGTTCACGGCGGAGAGTACGAGCAGGAGCAACACCCCGCCTCGCAGCCAGCGGATGGCGTAGACGCGATCAATCCCCGCGCCAACCACGAGAGCGGCGACGGGCGCAACGGTGACCAGATAGTAGTCGTGGACTTTGTAGAGGTTGAAGAAGACCAGGATCACGAGGAGCGGGGAAATCAGCAGCGACGCCGCGAATGCCGAATCGAAGTTTCGGCGACCGAACGGCTTCACCACCCGGGGCCACGCCGCGACGCCGACGAGGGCGAAGATCAGCAGCGGTTGCGTGATGAGCTGATCGCGAATCCTGCGCGCGATGAGCAAGTGGTTCGCCGGGTCGAGGAGCTGGCCGGGGGCGCTGAAATACCAGTCGCCGAGCCGGTCCGCGACGAGCCAGTCCGTGTACGGAGACTCGGCCTTGATGACGTCTCCGAAGGCGAGGTACGCGTACCCGACCACGGGCGGCACGAGCGCGACGAGACCCACTTTCCAAGCCCGCTGCCGGACCTCGGCTGGCGAGTCCTGCGCCCCGTCGAGCCGGGTCTGCGCCAACAGTGACCCCACCGCGCAGACCGCCATGGGGAGCACGACCACGGCGACGCTCGGGATCTTGGTGAGAGTGGCGAGGCAGCCGAAGGCGATCGCGGCCAGGAGTTCCCGGTTCGACCCGCGCTTCGCGAATCCCGCGAAGAACGCGAGATACGCGAGCGTAAACGCCACGGCCGCGTAGTCGGTGATGCCGGCCGTGCTCCAGTAGACGTTGAAGGGTGACAGAAGGAAGACCGCGAGGACCCAGGTCCCAGTCGATTCCGCTTCGAACAGCTCACCGCAGAGCCGGAACAGGAAGAAGGCCGCCAGCAGGAAGTAGAGGAGTGCGGTGCAGCGGATCGACGTATCGAGGTCGGCCCAGGGATTCGCGACGTCGACCAGCGCGGCCGTGAGCTGAAAGAACGGGTACTCGAACGGCACCTCCCAGGGCTCGCCAAACAGCGGAAGCTTTGGATGCAGCGGCTCGAAGCCGTGCTCGCGGATCTCCATCACGCCGAGCGCCGTCTGCGTCTGACGGAAGTCGTGCGCGCCGATGATCGGGAGCCCGAGACTCGCGGCGCGGAGACCGACGCCGAGGAGCACGAGAAACGCGATCACGAAGCGCGATCGCAAGCGATCGGGGAGGGTCGATGCGTCGGACGGCGCTCGCATGCGTCGGGTCCAGTCTACCGTCTCGGGCCCGACGCGCGGCGGCTGGCCGGGAAGGCGAATTCCCGCGGAAGGCAACACTCCTCGACCCACGACCCATCGATGTCAACGGAGCCGAGGCCGCGGGAGAATGCGGGGCGCTCGTCCCCCTTCTTCAGGCGACTGGCTTCAGCCGGTAGCGGATGGGGAGGCGCTTCACGCCGCCGATCAGGTTCGAGCGCAGACGGTCCACCGGTCCGGTGATCTCCACCTCGGCGAGGCGCGGCAGCAGGTGGCGGAAGATCACGTTGAGTTCGAGGCGTGCGACGTGCGCACCCAGGCAGTAGTGCTCGCCGACACCAAAGGCGATGTGGGGGTTGCGCTTGCGGTCGACGCGAAAACGCTCCGGGTCTTCCCAGACGTCTTCATCCCGGTTGGCCGAGGGGTAGAACATGCCCACCACCTCGCCCTTGCGGATCTCGTGTCCGCCGAGTTCGCTGTCGCGCGTGGCGGTGCGTGCGAAATGGATGACGGGGCTCGTCCAGCGGAGGATTTCCTCGACCGTCGACCCGAGGAGGGAGGGATCGGCCTGCACCTTGGCCATCTCCTCCGGGTGCTCGATCAGGGCCAAAAGACCGCCGGACGTCGCATTGCGGGTGGTCTCGTTGCCGGCGGCGAGCAGGATCTGGTAGAAGGCGAGTACGTCCATGACAGGCAGCGGCTCGCCATCCACATTCGCGTTGGCGAGCAGGGTGACGAGATCGTCCTGCGGGTTCGCGAGCCTCTCTTCGCGGAGCTCGGCGAAATAGCGGAACTGTTCGTGGGCGGCGCGCTGCATCGTGTCCCGGGAGCTTTCGCCATCCCGGCGGTTCTCCGGATCACTCGACCCCGCGCTCTCGTTGGTCCACTTGTAGAGCTGTCGCCAGTCGTCTGCCGGAACGCCAAGCAGGTACGCGATCACCGCGATCGGAAGGGGGGCCGCCACGGTGTCGACGAAGTCACAACCTGCGTCTTCGTGCTCCTCGAGGTCTTTCAGGATGCGGATCGCGATCTTCTCGATGTCGTCGTGGAGCTTGGCGACCTTGCGCGGTGTCATCCGCTTGCTGACCAGCTCTCGGTACTTGGCGTGGATGGGCGGGTCGAGCGTGATGATGGCTTGCGGCAAGTCGATGCTGGGCGCGTCGACCAGTTCCTGGTCGCGAACGACCGGCATCCGGCTGCTGAAGATCTCCGGCTGACGGCCGATCGCCGTGATGTCTGCGTGCTTCGTGATGGCCCAGTACGAGTCGCCCTGTTCGCGCTCGATGAAATGGATGGGCCGCTCGGTCCGGAGCTCTCGCCAGCTTTCGTGCGGGTAGCCGCTGCGCTGGTAGTAGTCGGGGTCGACCAGGTGGCCGTAGGGTTCCGCGGGCTGCTGCTGGGTGCTTGCCATGGCCAGGGTCTCCGTGACCGGGTGGATTTAGATTCTACTCCAGGCCGGCGCGATGCCCGGCCGAGTGCTCGAGGCCGAAGCCGAGGCAGGAGCGCAACGGCGATCGGTCACTCCGCGCGAGCTTTTCTGGCCTCGGCGATATCGTGCCGGATCTCCTCGTGTCGCTTGCGGTCGATGTCGTAACCCCAGAGCAGGCCGATGGGCAGCAGGATCAGCAGCAACACAGAGGGCCCGTAGACGATGCCGAGCCCGTTGATGACCGTCGAGGGCACGGTCGCCGGGTCCGCGTTCGGATCGAGCCCCACGAAGTCGATGGCGGTCCCCGCGAGAAGCGTGCCGAGACCCGACGTCGCCTTGCCCACGAAGGAGATCGCGCTGTAGTAGATGCCCTCCTGGCGCGTGCCGTGGACGCGCTCGTGCTCGTCGGTGACGTCGGCGATCATGGCGCTGCCGAGGACGCTGGTGAGCCCCATTCCGAGACCGCCGACGAACGAGTTGCACATCAGCAGGGGGAGCAGCAACGGATCGCCGTTTTCAGGCGCCCAGCCCAGCAGGCGGCAGCTCGTCATCAGCGACGTGAAGAACGCGAACCAGAGCATCCCCAGGATCTTGGCGTTGCGCTTGTTTCCCATTCGGCCGGCGACCGGCGAGGCGATCAGGGCGCCGAACACGCCCCCGCTCATCCCCGTCGAGAGCTGCACGCCGAGCGCCACGCCCTCGAGCTGCCAGAAGAAGGTGAGCATGTAGGTCGCCAACGTGGCGAGCAGACCCATCACCGCGGCATTCGCGATCATCGAGCTCAGGATGAAGCGGAAGGGAGGCAGGCTCGCGGCCTCGCGCAGCTCACGCAGGAGCCGCCGCAAGCTGAAAGCGATGTGCTCGGCCGGGGCTTTGGGGAGACGCGGGATGTAGGAGTGCGTGCCGATCCCCGAGAGCACGATCGTCACCACCATGGCGATCGCGGCGGTCAACGCGAAGGCCGGGTAGTTGGCGCGATCGAGCTGCCCGTCTCCGGCGAAGAAGATCCCGAAGCCGGCCATGACCACGCTCACTCCGCCCGCGATGGAGAGGAACGAGCGGATGGCGGCCAGCGTCGTGCGCTCGTCGTAGTCGGGGGTGAGCTCGGCGCCCAGCGTCATGTGCGGTACCGAGTAGAAGGTGAGAGCGGCCCGCGTCGCTACAGCAAAGATCAGCAGCCAGACGAAGAGGCCGGCCTGGCCGAGATTCTCCGGCGGGACGAAGCACAGGTAGAACACGAGAGCGAAGGGGAGCGCCGAGCCGTACATGAAGGGATGGCGGCGACCCCAGCGCGAGCGATGGCGATCCGAGATCGAGCCGACCAGCGGATCGGTCACGGCGTCGACGACGAGCGCGATGGCGAGGGCCGTACCCGCGAGACTGCCCGAGAGCCCGAGTGCCTGGTTGTAGTAGAAGAGCAGGAAGTAGCTGAAGGCCCCGCTCTTGATCCCCTCGGCGTAGGAGCCGAGTCCGAACGCGATGCGTGCCAGCCAGCCGACTGCGGGTTTGGAGGACACGCGCCTACGCGAGGCCTCGACCAACCGAGAGCGCAGCGGGAAGCACGCGGGTCACGACCGCCGCGTGCTGGCGTCGGATTTCCCGCGAACACGGCCGACCGGAAGCCCCATGGAGACGCAGCCCACCGCCTACCGAGAGCCAGGCAATCACGGACCGATGAGGTCCACGTCGCCGCGCCGACCCGCGGTCCAGCCGCCGTCGACGACGAGGGTGGAGCCGGTGACGAAGGACGCTTCGTCCGAAGCCAGGAATAGAATCGCGTTCGCGATCTCCTCGGGCTGACCGAAGCGACGCATCAGGTGGTTGTTGACGAACTGCTCCTTCATGGCTGCCAAGGGGCCTTCGGTGGCTCCGGTGACCGCCTCCACCATGGGCGTCTCGATGAGTCCGGGGCAGACCGAGTTCACGCGGATGCCCCGGTGCGTCAGGTCGACCGCGAGACTCCTGTTCAGCTGCACGACGCCGCCCTTGGAGGCGGCGTAGGGTGACGAGTGCTCGCTGGCGACCAGGCCCTCGACGCTGGCGATGTTCACGATCGAGCCCCCGCCTCGCGACAAGATCGGCGCGACCGAATGCTTGCACATCAGGAAGATGCCCTTGAGGTTGATGCTGAGGATGCGGTCCCACTCGTCTTCCTCGAGGGATTCGAGGGCACCGCCGCCGACCACGCCGGCCGCGTTGATCAACGTGTCGAAGCCCCCGTGCCGCGCCACGATCTCCGCGATGGCCGCTTCGACCTGCGCCTCGGAGGCCACACTCGCCGTGTGGAAACTCGCCGCGGGTGCGCTCTCTTCGACGCGCTTCCATCTCGTGGCGTCCGGCTGCTGAACGTCGAGGCCCGCCACTGCGGCGCCTTCGTCAGCAAAGCGTTGGGCGGTGGCCGCCCCGATGCCGCTGGCGGCGCCGGTCACGAGAGCGATCTTTCCGGAAAGGCGTCCCATGGGGTCCTCCTGAAGCTGCGCGCGATGATGTCACGCGCCGGGTCTGGCCGACGCGGCCATCGAGCGACTCGAACAGCGGGTCAGACGGCGATCCCGTACAACTCGCAGGTGTTGTCGCGCAGAATGCGGTCGCGCTGCTCGTCCGTCAGGTGCTTCGTGTGCTTCGCCAGCATCTGCTGCGACCACGGCCAGGTGGCGTCGCTATGCGGAAAGTCGTTGGCCCACAGCAGCCGCTCGTGGTTGACCATGTCGGCCATCTGGAACGCGACCCAGTCGTCCTGGAACGTGGTGTAGATGTTCTCGCGGAAGTACTCACTGGGTAGCTTGTGGAGCTCGTCGCCCGTCGTCAGCCAGTTGCGGTGGCGCTCGAAGGCATGGTCGGCGCGGTACATGTAGTGGGGCACCCAGCCGGCGTCGGCCTCGGCGCACACGACGCGAAGATTGGGATGGCGCTCGAACACCCCGCCGAAGATCATCGTGCCCATGATGTCCTGGTTGCCGCGGATGATCGACAGGAAGCCATTCATTTTCGGCCCGCGTCCCTTCTGGCCGAGCGCCGTGTCGCCACCGCCCGTCAGGATGTGGAACGAGATCGGCAGCCCGAGATCGATCGAGGCCCGGTAGAAGTCGTCGTAGCAGGGATGGTCGTAATCCTCGACGGCGGGGATGCCGGGCATCATCACGCCGCGCAGGCCGAGGGCCTTGATCTGCTCGAGCTCTTCGATGCCCTCTTCGGGCGTGCGCATGCTCGTCTGCCCGAGCCCGATCAGCCGATCGGGGGCGTGCTCGCAGTACTCGGCGATCCAGCGGTTGTAGGCGTCGAAGCAGGCCTTCTTGTAGTCGAAGTCGGGGTGGTTGCACAGCAGCATCCCGGTCGACGGATAGATCACCTCGGCGACGACGCCGTCCTTGTCCTGGTCGGCCAGCCGGTGTCGCGGATCGTGACCCCCTGGGTGCAGCTCTTCGAAGCGGCGCGGGTTGCGGAGGCTGATCTCCTCGGCGGGCAGACCCGCAGCCGCGATCAGGTGATAGGGCACGTGCGNAAAGCCGTTGTCGATCACCATGACGTCGCCCATCGTCTCGTTGAACTCGAGGTGCGGAGCGCGGTCGCGGAAGCTGGGATCGATCCGGTCCTTGTAGCAGCCGGGGGGCTCGACGATGTGCGAGTCGGCAGAAACACACGGGATGCTCATGGTGGTGACTTCTCGGTGATTGGGCGGGGCTCCATGGTACTACGCGCGGACATGGTTCGAGAAGATCACGGGAGGGTCGTACCGCCGCTGAAACAGCCGAGTTTCTCGAACGCGACGAAATCGCCCGACGGACGGCCTCCTGGGCGTGCTTTCCCCATGGACTCCGTTCTTCCCCACCTCGATACCGGGTCCCATCCAATCTCCGGCCCCGCCGCAGTGGAGGCGCCTGGATTGCTTTATGATCTGACTTGCTCTCATCACCGGCCTGTGCGGGATGAGCGATGTCAACGAGTTGCGGCGCACCGGTTGCCAGCGGTCGAACGGAGAATCGAAGATGACGAAGGCAACCCGAGGCCCGGGGCAGACCCAATCAGCCACTGCTGACCTTGGCTTCGACGCAGACGCGCTGCGCAAGAAATACCTCGAAGAGCGTGACAAGCGGCTTCGCCCCGACGGCATCGATCAATACATCCAGCCCGACGGCGAGTTCGCCCACTTCGTCGACGATCCCTACGTCGAGCCCGGGTACACACGGGAGCCGCTGACGGACGAAGTCGACGTGCTGTTGATCGGGGGCGGATTTGGCGGGCTCATGGCGGGCGCGCGCCTGCGCGAGGCTGGCGTCGAGAGCATCCGCGTCATCGAGAAGGGTGGCGACTTCGGGGGTACCTGGTACTGGAACCGCTATCCGGGAGTGTCGTGCGACATCGAATCGTACATCTACATGCCGCTGCTCGAAGAGATGGACTACCGACCCAAGGAGAAATACAGCCGCGGGCCGGAAATCTTTGCTCACGCCAAGGCGATCGCCGAGAAATACGACCTTTACCGCGACGTCTGCTTCCAGACCGAAGTCACCGAGCAGCGCTGGGATGAAGAGCGCTCACGCTGGATCGTTTCGACCAATCGTGGCGACGCGATCAAGGCCAGATTCGTCTGCATGGCGAATGGCTTCCTGCAGCGGCCCAAGCTGCCCGGCATTCCCGGAGTGGAGACCTTCAAAGGCCACGTCTTTCACACCTGCCGCTGGGACTACGCCTACACGGGCGGCGACTCGGACGGCAATCTGGTCGGTCTGCAGGATCAACGAGTGGGCATCGTCGGTACCGGTGCCTCGGCGATTCAGTCGATACCTCATCTGGGCAAATGTGCTCAGCATCTCTACGTCTTCCAGCGCACACCGTCACCGATCGACGTGAGAGGCAACGGACCCACGGATGTCGAATGGTTCCGCAGCCTCGAGCCCGGCTGGCAAGAGCATCGAATGGACAACTTCCAGTATTTCACCGCGGGAGGCTCCGAGGAAGAAGACCTGGTCAATGATGCTTGGACCGACATCGTGCACAAGCGCATGGCGATCCTTCGGTCGAACAAAGAAGCGGGTCCGGCTGCACGAAGCATCGATGAATGCTTAGAGACAGCCGACTTCATCAAGATGGAAGAGATCCGCGCACGAGTGGACAGCCTCATCGAAGATCCGGAAACCGCGGAAGCCCTGAAGCCCTACTACCGACCGTTCTGTAAACGCCCCTGCTTCCACGACGAGTACCTGCAGACATTCAATCGCCCCAACGTCACCCTGGTCGATACCCACGGTCGTGGAGTGGAACGGGTGACAGAGAAGGGGGTCATCGTCGACGGCGAGGAGTACGCACTGGATTGCCTCGTCTACGCCACTGGCTTCGAGGTATGGACGGAATACGCACGCCGATCCGGCTACGAGACCTACGGGCGCAATGGATTGAGCCTGTCTCAGAAATGGAATGACGGCATCACGACCTTTCAGGGTATGCACATTCACGGCTTTCCCAACTGCTTCATGCTGAGTATCGCGCAAACGGGTGTGACGATGAACTACACGTACGTCATGAATGAGCAGAGCAAGAACCTTGCATACATCATCTCTCGTGCGCTGGACAGTGACGTGAAGACGCTCGAAGTCTCGGAAGAAGCCGAAGCCGAGTGGGTCGCCAGCGTGATTCAGCACGCGAGTGATCGGAATGAATTCCTGGAGGTCTGCACGCCCGGCTACATCAACAACGAAGGGAGTGATCGCAAGCACTTCCGCCAGAACGGCTTCTTTGTAGGCAAGCCCACAGAGTTCAAGAAGATCCTCGAGGACTGGCGAGCCGAAGGTGGCATGAAGGGGCTGGAGTGGGAGCAATCCAGATGAACCTACCGAGAACGCACCGACCCCCATGAATGGAAGGGGCCAGTGAGCGAACGTCAGAGCGTGGCTTTTTCGGCTTGACNGCTCAGATTGCGTACCCGACATCGAACCAACCGAGATCGTCCGCAACGATCACGAGGATGTTCGGACGTCGTGGTTTCGAGTCCCGGCTCTCGGGTCCAGCATCGTTCGCGACGAGTCTAGCCTGTCGATAGGCGTGAGAGCATCTCGCTCTCGAACTGATGCAGAGCGTCTTCGAATGCGCTGACGACTTCAGCTCGTTGGCGATCGCGAGAATCCGAAGAAATCTGAACCGTTCGCCGGCTGACGAGGGTTTCTTCCGGTGAGATGCGGGGAGTCGCTCGCCCGCATGTCATCCCCACACCACCGGGACCGCGGTCGCGCCGCGCTCGTACAGGCCAATGATCCGCGGTGGCTCCGCGCTGGAATCGAGACGGAGGTCGGGCAGGCGCTCGATGAGGGCGGTGACCGCGGTGGCGATCTCGGTGCGCGCCAGGTTCTTGCCCATGCAGACGTGCGCTCCCCTTCCAAACGCGAGATTCGTGCGCGGGCTGCGCCCGGGGTCGAACTCGTCCGGCCTCTCCCAGCGCCCCGGATCGCGGTTCGCCGCTCCGTAGCAAGGATGCACGACGGCGCCCTTCGGGATGTCGACCCCGCACAGCGTCACGTCCTGGTGGGCGTAGCGCCCGAAGGTCGGGTCCGTGGCCTCCCAGCGGGCCGCCTCCTCCACGACCGCGTTCAGCACGCTGGCATCCTTCCGCACCGCCTCGATCCACTCGGGACACTCGAGCATCGCGACCAGCGTGATCCCCATCTGCTTCCACGTGGTCCCCGATCCGGCGGCGAGCAGCAGCCAGGAGAACGCAAGGATGTCCGGATCGGATAGCACCTGTGTGTCGCCCTGGTCGTCGGTGATCTCGGCCCTCACGAGAACGCTGATCAGGTCGTCTTGCGGCTCGGCGCGCCGGGCCTCGATGATGGGCCGGAGGACCTCGGCCAGGCGCCCCACGCCTTCGCCCTGGCCGGCGTTCGTGACGGCCGCGCGGATGTCCAGCGCATCGTCGACCGAGATGCCGAAGCTCCCGCAGATCGTCAGCGTTGGGATCGCCGCGCAGAATTCGACGTTGAGATCCGCCCGACCGTTCGCCTCGAAGGAATCGATGAGCGCATCCACCGTTGGGCGGATCCAGTTCTTCGTCCACCACGGCATCCGATCGGGACCGAAGGAAGGCTGGACGAGTGTGCGGTAACGGCGGTGGCGCTCGCCGTCCATGGTGAGCATGCTCGACTCGAGGAAGCGTGCCTTCTCCGGGTCGGGGTCCGGCGGCGACATCCGGAACACGTCGGGGTTGCGCACGATCTCGTCGCAGGTCGCGAAATCGAAGGCCGAGAAGTGCGGGCGCTCGGGCTCCGGCAGCCCGAAGAAGGTCTCCGGGCCCTGGAAGCCGATGAGCCTGCCGGCCGTCCCCTCGTGGAGCGGCCCACTCTCGCGAAGCCGATGCCACGCCGGGTACGGGTTCCCCTCGAAGACGCCGCCGAGCGGATTGCGCCGCAGGTCGAAGAGTTCGCGTATCCGCTCGGAATCGAGGGCGATGGCCGCGGGTGTCATCCCGCGCTTCGCTCCAACACCACCACGGGAATCACCCGCTCCGTTCGCTTCACGTACTCGTCGTAGTTCGGCCACACCGCGGTCGCCAACGCCCAGCAGCGGTCGCGCTCGCCGCCGAGGGCGGTCCGCGCCGTCGCGGTGAAACGGTCGCCCTTGACCTGCACTTCGACAGCCGGGTTCGCCGCGAGGTTGCTGTACCACTGGGGATCGTCGGGCGCCCCGCCCTTCGACGCGACGACCACCTGACGCTCCCCGTCGGCTGCGAAGATGAGCGGCACGGTTCGCGGCTCGCCCGAGTGCCGCCCGGTCGTGGTGAGCAACAGGCACGTCGCGCCGTTCCACTCGTAGCCGACTTCCCCGTCGGTTTCGCGGTACTTCGCAACGTGCTCTTCGCCCAGGAGCGTGATGTCGGGCTGCTTGTACTCGCTCATGTTGCGGACTCCGCAGGCGTACACCCGCACGGCCGCATGGCATTCCCGCGAGCGATCCTGGACCGGGTCTCCGCGGGAACATCGGCGGCGAGCCTGCGCGCCCGGCCGGACGGGTCGGACCCAACCGCGTCGCGGTGGGGAGGGTCGGTATCGATCATGGCGTCGTCCTCACTGATCCTGCGCGATTGAATTTCTGCGTCCATGCTGGCCATACTACCACTGACTCGACGCTTCTTTTCTCTCTGCCAACAGTGGGGCAAACGCGATGCTGCTCGATGACAAGGTCGCCGTGATCACGGGTGTTGGCTCGGGCGTGGGAAGAGCGTCGGCACTGCTCTTCGCCCGCGAAGGCGCGCGCGTGATCGGCGGCGACGTCCGCGAAGACTGGGGCAAGGAGACGCTGCGCCTCATCGATGAGGCCGGCGGCCGCGGTTGCCGCTTCGTTCCCTGCGACGTCACGAGCGAGGAAGATGTTCGCAACCTCATCGCGGCTGCGACATCGGAGTACGGGCGCCTCGATGTCATGATGAACAACGTGGGCGTCAGCACGCCGCGTCCCGGGATGAGCTTCGAGGAGCACGACGCAGCGGACTGGAAGCGACTGATCGACGTGAACCTGATGGGCGTCGTCCACGGCTGCAAGCACGCGATCCTGAGCTTCAAGGCGCAGGGCGACGGCGGTGTGATCGTGAACACCGGCTCGGCCGCGGGGATGGTGGGCTGGGGCGGCGTGCCCTACGGCGTCAGCAAGGCTGGGGTCATCCAGCTGACGCGGGGACTCGCGATCGAGAACGCGCCGCTCGGCATCCGGGTCAACTGCCTGTGCCCAGGTGCCATCGACACGAACTTCGCAATGCCCCCGGAAACCGCCTTCCAGCCCAAGCCGCCGGCGCTGCGCGAGCTCTTGGGCAGCCACCACCCGCTGGGTCGCCCCATCGAGGCCGAAGATTGCGCGAACGCCGCGTTGTATCTCGCCTGCGACCTCTCGTCCAACGTCACAGGTATCGCGCTTCCTGTCGATGGGGGTTACCTGGCGCGATAGCTTCACACGCGCGTATTCGAACGCCGCCGCGGCGGGATCGGAGCGACCCATGAACACCTGGCAGATGTACATCGACGGCAAGTGGGTCGAAGCGCGGGACGCCAAGACCTACCCCGTGCCGAATCCGGCCACCGAGGAGGAGTTCGCACGCGTGCCCGACGCGACCGTCGTCGACGTCGAGCGAGCGGTCGCTGCGGCGCGGCGCGCCTTCGACGAGGGGCCGTGGCCGCGAACACCACTCCCCGAGCGCGTCGCGATGCTGCAGCGGATCGCCGACATCATCGAGCGTCGCAAGGACGAGTTCCGCGACGTGCTCGTGGCCACCGCCGGCGCCGAGTTCGTCACCCACGCCCAGCAGCTCGAGAGCCCGATCCAGCTGATTCGCAACATGGCCGAGATCGCCAGCCGGCATCCTTTCGAGGAGCTGCTTCCGATGGTCGAGCAGCCGACCCCCGCCGGAGGCAACCTGGTGAGCACGCTGCTGGTCCGCCAGCCGGTCGGCGTCTGCGCGCTCATCCCGACCTGGAACTTTCCGCTCTGGGTCACGGCCCAGAAGTTCGCCCCCGCGCTGGCCGCCGGCTGCACGATGGTCGTGAAGCCGTCCCCCTGGGCGCCGCTCATCGACCTGATGATCGCCCAGGTGGTCGACGAGGCCGGAGTGCCGCCGGGGGTCGTGAACGTCGTGTGCGGGCAGGCCCCCGAGATCGGCCCGGCACTCGTCGAGGATCCGCGCATCGACAAGGTGAGCTTCACCGGGTCCAACGCCACGGGCATGCGCATCATGGAGAGCGTGGCGAAGAACCTGACCCGCGTGCACCTCGAGCTCGGCGGCAAGTCGGCGCTCATGGTGCTCGACGACTACGAGCTCGACGCGGCGGTGCCCAGCGCCGCCTCCCCTACCTTCTTCCACGCCGGCCAGGGCTGCGCGATGACGACCCGGGTGCTCGTCCACCGCTCCCGTCACGACGAGCTGGTCGCGAAGATGGCGGCCTTCGTCGAAAGCGCGGTCAAAGTCGGGGATCCCGCCGACCCGAGCGTGCTGCTGGGACCCGTGATCCGACCCGAGCGGCGCGCGGCGATCGAGGAGTACATCGCCTCCGGGCGCGAGCAGGGCGCCGATCTCGTGACGGGCGGGGGGCGTCCCGCACAGCTCGACCGCGGCTGGTTCGTCGAGCCGACGATCTTCGGCAACGCCCGTGCGGACATGCGCATCGCCCAGGAGGAGATCTTCGGTCCCGTCGTGACGGTGATCCCCTTCGACGACGAGGAGCACGCCGTGCGCATCGCGAACGACTCCGACTACGGGCTGTTCGGAAGCATCCTGTCGCACGACAAGCGCCGCGCGATCGAGCTGGCGAAGCGGATCCGAACGGGCGGCGTCTCGATCAACGGCGCCTTCAACTCTTTCCAGAAGCCCTCGGGCGGCTTCAAGCAATCGGGCATCGGCCGCGAGAACGGGCGCTTCGGCCTCGAGGAGTACACCGAGCTCCAGGTGGTGATGTGGCCCAACTGAGCGGCACGGGTTGCGCGATCGTCAACGGCGGAGGCACTCCACAGCGACGTGGCCGCCAGGGTCGTCCTCTAGGGCTCGCGGGACGAGGGGATCCTCGCCTGGCTCGCGCTGTTGATTGCGCAAGGGTGACACGAAAGGTCAGCCGGCGATGACGCAAACCGCTGCCTTCGACCCGGTTCCCACGAACCTCGCCACCCTGCTCGAGCCGACATGGCTCGCGCGGGCGCTGTCCGACATCGGGGGCGACGACCGGATCGTAGAGGTCGAGGAGCTGGACACCTCGCGCACGCTCGCCGCGAAGGTGCGCTTTCGCGTGACGGTCGAGGACGCCACCGGTTCGCGCCGCACGACGGCCTACTGCGTCAAGGCCCATTTCGACGACGACGGACCGGCCACCCTGGCTTCCGAGGCGCGCTTCTATCGCGACCTCGCACCCCGCGTCGGCATTCGAACACCGCGTGTCTATTACACCGGCCTCGACGAGGCGACGGGACGCGCGCTCGTCGTGATGGAAGACGTCGTCGGCAACGGCGGCCGCTTCCTCGACGCCCGTCAGCCCTACTCGATCGAAACGACCCGCGACAGCCTCGGCCAGCTCGCCCGGCTCCACGCCGCCACCTGGGGCGAACCGGTCCCTGCCGGGTGCGATTGGCTCGAACCGAAAATTGCCCCGATGGCCGGGGGATTCCCGGCCGACGCGTTGCAAACGCTGCTCGACGACGGGCGCGGGCACGACGTCTCGGCCGAGTTGCGCGACGCGAAACTCCTGCAGGCGGCCGTCCGCGCCACCGGCGAGGCGCCGGCGACGTGCCTCCTCCACGGAGACACCCACTCCGGCAACGTCTACCTGGACGCCGAAGGAAGAGCCTGCTGGCTCGACTGGCAGGTCATCCAGCCCGGGCACTGGTCGACCGACATCGCGTACCACCTCGCCACCGTGCTCGACGTCGACGATCGTCGCACCCACGAGGCCGAGCTTCTACGCCACTACCTCGGCGAACTGGAAGCACAGGGCGCCGCCGCCCCAGCCTTCGACGACGCGTGGGAGGCTTACACCCTGGGCTTTGCCTTCGGATACTTCCTCTGGACCATCACCCGGATCAGCTCGCGAGCCATCGTACTCATCCACTTCCCCCGCATCGCCGCGGCCCTGGCCGATCACGACACCTTCCGGCGGCTCGGCGTGTCCCACTCGCGGAAAGACCCGGCCTCGTCGCAGTGAACCCGGAGGGGACGGCCGAGATCCGAGCGAGTGCAAACCGATGCTGAGGTTCTCAGCGTGCATTGGACTCGCGTGCTGCCTGGTCGGCTTCGCCAGCGCTGCCTTGGGTGAAGCTGCGCGCAACGGTGAAACGGAACACAGCCGCGCGGCAATCGAACAGCCCGCGTATTGGGGCTTCGTCCCGTCACCGGTTCCTGGTCGACAGGATCTCCATAGATAGGGCCTTGCGGAAACCCAGCTAGAACTTCCTATCGACTCGAAGAGGGATATTCCGGCGCACGCCCCCGAGGCGGAATCGCGTAGGTGACGCGCACGTCCTCCAACGGGCGGGAGAATTC
>JABSQW010000188.1 GCA_013215605.1 Myxococcales bacterium | reverse complement strand
TTCACGTGGGAGTGCGACGTCCAGCTGTGGTTCAAGCGGGCGATGTTCGATCGCGCGTTCCTCGGGACGCCCTCCCTGCACCGCGATCGCATTGCGCAGATGTCGGACTGGTAGGCACGATCAGAGAAGGAACTCCAGCACGGCCTCGCGGAATTCGCGTGGGCGGTCGAGCATGAGCGTGTGTCCGGCCCCCGCGAGGGCCACGGCTCGCGCACGGGGCAGTACTTCGTCCACCATCCGCTGGGCCGTCGCGCTGGACACCATCTGCGAGTTCTCGCCGTGGATCACGAGCGTCGGGCACGTCACCCGCTCGAGGTAGTGCCAGAGGCGACCTCTCTCCTTTTTCGCCCAGGCCTCGCGGTCGAATTTCCCACGCCACTCGGCGGACTTCTTGAGCTGCTTCGTCAGGAACCGCTCGTCCAGCTTCGGTTCGACGCTTCCGTCGTCGCACTCGCGGGTGAAGTGCGCTGCGAGATTCTCGCGCTCTGCCGCGTCCAGCTGCGGGTAGACCTCGCCGAGCACGTCCGCGTAGGCGTCGCGCGACGCGAACGACGGCGCGAGCAGGCGCACGGCGTCGGTGGGGCCGTCACCGCTCGCCGCGACGATCTCCGGCCCGGACTCGGCGAGTACGAGCCGCGCCATTCGTTCGGGGTGACGTCCGGCGAAACGAATGCATGCGTGGCCGCCCTGCGAGTGGCCAACGAGTGTGACGTCGTCGTGTCCGAGGTGGATGACGACGTTCTCGAGGTCGCGACTGATCGCCGCGGAGTGATAGCGAAATTCAGGATCATCGGGAGAGTCACCGTGGCCGCGGTTGTCGAGAGCGAGCACGTGGAAGTGCTCGCGCAGCGCAGGTACGAGGGCATCGAACAAGTGGGCACCGTGTCCGAACCCGTGCGCGAACAGCAGCGGGGGGCCGTCGCCACCGTGGTCGACGAGGTTCAGCGTGAGGCCGTCGACACCCGGGACGTCGCGGTTGAGTGCTTCCACGGTCGGAATCCCCCCGATCAGCCGTTCGCCGGTGCGAGCGCTTCGAGGACCTTCCAGTCGGGCCCGCTCAGGTCTTCACTGGGGAGCGGGTGAAGGGTGACGTGGCTGGCGCCGGCGCTGTAGTGGGCGCGCACGCGTTCGCGGATTGCCGAAGCGTCGCCCCAGGCCACCACCGCATCGACGACGTGGTCGCTGATGCCAGCGTCGAAGTCCGACGCGTCGAAGCCCAGGCGCTTCAAGCTGTTCTGGTAGTTGGGCAGCATGAGGCCCTGCGCGATGGCGGGCGAGCTGCGCGCGATGCCGCGCGCACGTTCCGCATCGGGCTCGAGGAGGACCTTTTGCTCCGTGCACACGAGCTTGTCGGGGCCCAGGATCTTGCGCGCGCGGGCCGTGTGCTCGGGAGGCACCATGTAGGGGTGGACGCCGTCGGCGCGGTCGCGCGCAAGCTCGAGCATGCGCGGGCCGAGTGCGGCGAGCAGGGTGATGGGAGCGTCTTCGGGCGGCTTGCCCCCGTACACGACGGCGTCGAAGCGGTCGAGCCAGTTGCGCATCGTTGCGAGGGGCGGGCCGTAGCTGTGGCCGCGCATTTCGACGAGGGGCTGGTGGGAGACTCCGATCCCGAGCACGAAGCGACCCGCAGACTGCTCGGTGAGTGCACACTGGGCGGATCTCATCGCCATGGGGTCGCGGGCGTAGATGTTTGCGATGCCGGTGGCGAGCACGAGGCGCTCGGTGTGGGCGAGCAGCAGCGCCGAGAGTACGAACGGGTCGCGACCGCCTATTTCCGGGAGCCAGAGCGCCGAGTACCCGAGGGCTTCGATGCGCAGCGCGAAATCGATCGTCTCGCTTGCGGTGAGATCGTCGGGGTAGAACCAGATGCCGGGATTCGAAAGATCCATGGGTGCCCCTTTTTGCCGATGCGTCCAGGGCATCCCACACCGAATCCGCCGAGAACGCAAGGGGGCACGCCGCTCGAAGCCCGGCGGGAACCCCGATCAGGCGGTGCGCATGCGCACCGAGCGCAGGCGGTTGATCGCCGCGGCGATCTCGAAGCGACGCGGGCGCGCGAAGTTGCCGGGGTGCTGGCCCCGTCGGTGGTAGATGTCGAGCTCGTCGAGACCGTGTTCGTCGAAGCAGGCGTCGAGCCGGTCGAGGACTTCGGCGAGAGTTGTGTGGCCGTCCATGAATCGCTCGACGGCGAGGTGGATGGCGTTTCCCACGGCACGCGTCTGACTCGCGTCGACGAGCTGTTCGACCCCGCGCAGGACGATGTCATCGCTCCCGTAGGAGATGAGGTCGACGCCTCGGGCAGCGATCTTCACGTCGCGGCGTCCGCGCGACGGATCGAAGCTCTCGGGCTGTGGCATGCGCGGGCTGACCTCACCGAACGGCGTGCTCGCCTCGCTGGCGCGCGCAGTGCCGTGTTCCCGGGCGATGTCCCGCGCCTCCCCGGTGGCTTCGATGGGCTGGAACTCGCGCAACACGATCACGCGGTCGGCGACGTCGAAGTAGTCGCCGCATCCGCCCATGACGAGCACGCTCGACACGCCGTGAACATCGAACAGCTCGCGCACGCGCTCGACGAAGGGCGTAATGGGCTCGTGGTCCTTGTGGACGAGAGCCTGCATGCGGGCGTCGCGGACCATGAAGTTGGTGGCCGAGGTGTCCTCGTCGAGGAGTAGCCCGCTCGCCCCGGCCTCGACGGCCTCCACGATGTTGGCGGCCTGGCTCGTCGAGCCGCTCGCGTCGTCGCTCGTGAACGCTCGCGTGTCGCGGCCGCGTGGAAGATCTCCGATGAAGGCGGAGATGTCGGCGCGCTCGACGCGGCGTCCGTCCTCGGCGCGGATCTTTACGAGTGCTGGATCACTCACCACGTACTCGCGGCCGTCGTCCGGGACGTGGGGGTAGACACCGCGTTCGAGAGCGCGCAGCAAGGTCGACTTCCCGTGGTAGCCGCCACCGGCAACGAGGCTGACGCCGCGGCCGATCCCCATGCCCGTGAGGGCGTCTCGAAGGCCATCGGCTCCCTCGACGGGATGCGCGAGGGGAAGCGTCACGCGGAGCGCATCCGGCGAGGCGAAGGGAACCGCGTCGTCGCCGCGCAGCGGCCGATCGCTCTCCCCACTCTCGCGCGGGAGGACCGAGCCGTCGGCCACGAAGGCCACGAGATCGCGTTCTCGCAGCTGCGCGCGCAGGTGCTCTTGATTGTCGATGCAGTCGACGAAGCGTCGCGCCTCTTCGTGGGCGATCTTCTCCCAGGTGAGGCCGGCGTGTGCGATGTCGGGGACGTCTTCGCACAGGAGGTCTTCCGCTTCACGGCCCAGGATGCGGCGGCCGCCGGCGGGAAGACCCACCTGCAGGCGGACCTCGACGAAGCGATCGTCGAGCACGATCGCCGTGCGTTCGAGCACCTCCTGGCCTCCGGCGTCGACGAGGATCTCGCCGCTCTTGCCGCTGCCGCGGCGTCCGCCGCCGATGCGTCGAATGGCCGCACGGACGCAGCGCGCGAGGAAGTCGCCGAGGGCCATGCGACGCACGCGTGAGTCGAACAGGTCGACGGGGAGCGCGGCCGCTTCCATCGGTATGCGCGCGCGCAAGCGCGACGGTGCGGCGAACGGGTCACCTTGCACGTGGTCGATGTGGAGCTCGCAGTCGCCGAGCTGAAAGGCGCCGCGGACGTCGCGGTAGGCTTTGTAGCCGCGGCCGTCGATGCGGCGGAGCGTCTGGCAGAGGTCGTCGGCGGTGCGCACGCTCGGAGCATGCCGCGTCTATGACGCGAATGCAGTACTCATTCCTCGCCGAAGAGCGAGAGCTGGGGGCCACCGGGGCGGCGGAACGCGGCCGTCGACAGCTCGGTGAGGCCCTCGGCGATGCCTGCGCGGCGACACGCGAGCTCGAACAGCTCGTGGGTCTGTTGAGCGAAGATGCCGTTCGCACGCATGCGGGTGTGGAAGTGCGGATCGTTCAAGCGGCCGTCGCGCATGCTGCGGACACGGTTCAGCACCTTTTCCTTGCGGTCCGGATAGTGGCGCTCGAGCCAATTCTCGAAGAGGTCCTTCACCCCGTAGGGGAGGCGCAGCATGGTGTGACTGGCGGAGCGCGCGCCCGCCTCTGCGACGGCTTCGACGATATCGGGGATCTCGTGATCGTTGATGCACGGCACGATGGGCGCGACCATCACGTGTACGGGAATGCCCGCCGCCGCGAGGCTGCGTATCGCGCCGAGGCGCCGCTCGGGGGAAGCCGCACGGGGCTCCATGGCGCGGTGGGTGTCTCGGCTCAGCGTGGTGATCGAGACGTTCACGAGGGCGGCGTCGAAGCGGCAGAGCTCCTGGAAGATGTCGATATCGCGCGTGACCAGTGCGCTCTTCGTGATCACGCTGACGGGATTGCGGAACTCCGCGAATACTTCGAGGCAGCGCCGCGTGAGACCGAGCTTCCGCTCGATGGGCTGGTAGCCATCGGTGACGGCGCCGATGGCCACGACCTGCGGTTTCCAGCGGCGACTCATCAGCGATTCGCGCAGGAGCTTGGGTGCGTCGCGCTTCACGAGGATGCGGCTCTCGAAATCGAGCCCGGCCGAGAAGCCGAGGTACTCGTGGCTGGGGCGCGCGTAGCAGTAGATGCAGCCGTGCTCGCAGCCGCGGTAGGGATTGATGCTCGCGTCGAAGCCGATGTCGGGACTCTGGTTCGTCGACAGCAGGCTGCGGGACGGGTCGACGTAGAACCGGGTGGCGGGGCCGCGGGGTTCGGGGTCGGCGGCGTCCGGCGCGAGGGCGTCTGCGCGTGCGGCATGCCGCTGGAATTCGGCGAACTCCGGATCCTCCTCGTAGCGGAGTCGCTCGAAGCGGTTGTGGGGATTGTGGGCGGCGCCGCGTCCGCGCAGGGAGGGGGCCGGGGCGGGAGCGGGCGACGGGGGATCGGAGGGCTCGTCGAGGGGGTCGATCACGGGGTGCTCGCAGGCGAAAACAGAGCGAAAATCTAGCTCAATGTCGATCGTCGCGCCCCCGGAAATCCTCGAGCCGGGTCCGCGCCGCAAACCTCACGCGTCACTACAGCAGCCGCAGCGAGACCGCGTATGTGGGTTGGATCCGCCACTTCATCCTCATCCACCGCAAGCGCCACCCGGGAGGAGACAGGGGTGCGACCTGGGCAGGCTATCGACTGGTTAGGCGGACGGAGTACGCTTGAAGGCACGCATTCGCGAACTACAGTCGAAAGACATTGCTTCGTGTGCTGAAATTCTCGCCGGCTTGCCCGAGTGGTTTGGGCGACCCGAGTCGAACCGGGCCTACATCGGGGGGCTCTCCCATCTGCCCTGCGCGGTGGCCGAGAACGACGGCCGCATCATCGGCTTCGTCGAGGAACCCGACCGGTTCTCTCGGACCGCGACGCGCTGGCACTTCACGTAGCAGAACGAACCTGTCGCGAAGCCTGGGGATGGAAATGCTTCATGCGTCGAACGCCGATTGAATTGCGGCGAACGGGCTCGTGACCGAGGGCCGGCGGGTGCTTCCCGATCTCCTTCACCGCAGCAGCGAGACTCGCGGCGATGAGGTCTTGTATCGGTTCGCCAACGGGCTGACGATCAAGACCGAGGTCTTCAGCAAGGCCGACACTCTGAGGATCCTTCCCATCGGAAGCCCGCAGTGCGCCTTGATGAATCATCTCCTGAACTTCCCAGACGTCGTACGGGGCAAGCGCGTATTCGAGCCGTTCGCCGGCTCGGGGGTTCTCGGGTTCGCGGCGCTCACCGTTGGCGCGGAGCACGCCCTTCTTCTGGACGTCAATCCGAGGGCACTCGATTTCCAGCGTACAAATGCCGCACTCAATCGCTTTGCTCCGACGCGATTCACCTCGATTCTCGGAGATATCGCGGATTTCGTCCCGGAGAAGAAGTGCGATCTCCTTCTCGCGAATCCCCCCTTCGTACCGACGCCGGAGGGAATCGACGGAACGATCACGTCGAACGGAGGACCCGATGGGAATCGTTTCGTCGGGATCCTTCTGGATCGGTTGGAGGATTTCCTGGAGCCGGACGGTCGCGCGCTGATCTACGTCTTCCAGTTGGTGAGCGACGCCGCACCCCTGGTCGTGGACCTCCTGGACTCGATCGCGACGTTTCGTTCCGTCGAGGTCACGCCCTCACAGCAGCAGCAGATTCCGTTCGATTCGTTCGTGAGTGCGTACTCGCAGCTCTTCCCCGATGCCGCTGCGAAGGTCGAGCACTGGCGAGCCGCTCTGGTTCGACGCCACGGGGACGGGCTCGGCCTGTGTCACTACGTCGTCGACATCGGACCCCGTACGGGCGCGCCGGGGCCCTGCGTGATTCGCGACGACTTCGCGGAAAAATTCGGAGAGGACTTTCTCGTACCGGCGGCCAACACGAGCGAACTCGCGATCGGGCGCGTCTTCGAGAACTTCGTGCCCGATACTGCCGCCAATCGGAAGTCGGAGCCTTGAACGGGCGGCAGCGGAGGCCGGGTTTGAATCAGCTCGGGTCGAACCTCCCGAACTTGTTGAGCAGCTTTCGCGTCATCAGTTCGCCGGTGCTCCTGGTGCTGGCCTGGAACGGGGCGACGGCGAGCTTTCTCGTGTTGTTCGGATTCGGGCTCTTCTCCGACGTGCTGGACGGGGTGATCGCGCGTCGCCTCGGACAGGAGACCGAATTCGGCGCGCGACTCGACCAGTGGGCCGACTTCGCGATCTGGGTTGCGTTCCCGATCGGTGCCTGGTGGTTGTGGCCCGACATCGTCGTCCGTGAAGCGCCGTACGTCATTCTGGCGCTCGTCTGTCTGCTTCTTCCATCCGCCGTCGCGTTCGCGAAATATCGCGAGGTTCCCGGCTACCACACGTGGTCGGCGAAGCTGAGCGCGGTACTGATGGGAATCGGCGTCCCGTTGTTGCTGATCTTCGACGTCTCGGGTCCCTTTCGCGCCGCGTCGCTCTTTCTGCTCGTCGCCGCGGTCGACGAAGTGGTCATCACGTTGCTCCTGGCGGAGTGTCATCACGACGTATCATCCGCGTTCCACGCGCTGAGACTTTCGTAGCGCTCGCGACGCATCATCCTGGAGGCGCTCCATGTACCGACTCTACTCCTGGGAACACAGCTACTTCTCCGGCAAGGCCCGTGCGTACCTGCGGTTCAAGGAGCACCACGACGCGCTGGGTCCCGGGTTCGAGGACATTCTCGCGACACCCGAACTCCTTCAGGGATTGCTGGTTCCGAAGTCGGGAAGCGGTGCGGTTCCGCAGTTGGAGGCTCCCGACGGGTCCTGGGTGCAGGACTCGAGTGAGATCATCGATTTCTGCGAAGCCGCGCATCCCACCGCGCCCGTTGTACCAAGTGCCGAGACCGCTCCGCGTCAATGCCTGGCCGCGTACCTCATCGAGTTGCTCGCCGATGAGTGGATGGTGGTGCCGGGCTTCTGGGAGCGCTGGTACTTCAGCGAGAACGGTCGCTCGCTGAGCCACCGCGGCTTCAACGAGCAGCAGTGGGGTGCTGTCCTCGCCGCCGGAGCACCCGCCGACGTCCGGCGCAACGCCGCGGCCGGTTTCTTCGAGGCCGCCTTCGGGATCTCCGACACGCGCGTGAACCCGAAAGGCGTCTACGCGGGTCTCGTTCACCTGGGCGTCGACGAGCGTACGGAAGCGGCCTGGCAGGCGAGCCAGCATCGGATCCTGGGACTGCTCGAAACCCACTTCGGAACCCACGACTACGTGTTCGGCGGTTCGCCGAGCCTCGCCGACTTCGGACTTCTCGCTCCGCTCTACGCCCACCTCTACCGCGATGCGGTCGCCGGCTTCGCATTGCGCACCCATTTCCCGGTGGTGTGTGAGTGGGTCGAGCGCACGAACGGGGAGGGGGCGCTCAACGCGCGCATGTACGGGCAGAAGCTGTATTCGCTCGACGACCGGGGCGAGTTGGTTGCGCGGCCAGCGACGAGCGACGGCGGCGAATGGCTGAAGGACGATCGGATTCCGAAGACCCTCGAGCCGCTGCTGCGCGTCTTCTTCGACGAGATGTGGCCGGTGCTCACCGACGCTGCACGGGTGTTGACCGACTACATCGCGAGCGACGCTCACCCGCCCGGCGGCGAACTCCCGGGGAAGACCTTCATCGCGACGCCCGGTTTCGAGAACGCACAAACCGGGGAGGGAGCGCTCACCCACGCGTTCGAGATCGGCGGGGTGACGGGCCGCCGCATGGTCGTCCCCTACCAATTGTGGATGCTCCAACGGGTCGAACGCGCACTCGCGGACTGCACGGCGAGCATCTCGGGGCGCGCTGCGATCGAAGGGTTCCTCGCAGGATTCGATGGGGGGGCCGAGCTCCTCGACCTCGCGTCGCTGCTCGCCGGCTGCCGGATTCGCAAGCAGGGTGCAAGACTCTACTCGGAGGAAGCGTAGAAGGGCGTGGAGCCTCCGCGTCCGACTTCCAGATTCTGGTAGCTTCCCCGACGTGGCTACCGATTCTGAAACATGCGGGATCGTTCCGCGGCTTTACGCGCGGTAGCCCGGCATGTCCAGGCCGACCACGACGGGGAAAGTCCTCGAGCACTACCTCGAGGCGCACGCCTCTTGTGATCTCGAGACGGTCGTCGATCTCTTCTGCGACGACGCGGTGCTCGAGGATCCAGCGGGGAGCGAGCCCCACGTCGGGCGCGCTGCCATCCGGGCGTTCTTCGCCGCGAGCCACCGTGAAAACGGGAGGCTCGCCGTCGAACGTCTCTCCCCGGTGATCGGCGCGGGGGCAGAGGCCGCCCTCCACATTCGCGCTGCCACGGAAACTGCCGACTACGCATTCTCTGTCGACGTGATCTACCTCGTGTCCCTGGCCGATGACGGGCGTATCGCGTCCCTTCGAGCGTTCTTCGAGATGCCGCTCGCGTGAGGTCGACGCTCACTTTCTCCGCTGATTCGACTGACGGCGCAGGTGGTCGAGATAGGCGGCCACCGTGGCGCGTAAATCGATGTCTTCGACCTCGAGATCGAACGCGACCGAGGCCGGTGGGAACCCGACCTGGTAGGAGCGTCCATCGGTGGTTCTTTCCAGGTAGCCGTAGTCGACGAGCGTTCGGCGGACCGATACGTGGTCGGTCTCGATGGCCGGCGCCACCTCGCGATTCCACTCGCGAAGCGCCTCGTTGATCTCGCTCTCCGAGTAGAACCGCGAGCTGTCGAGGGTCATCAGGATGCTCTTCATCAGGATCCGACGGTCGCGCTGCTTGCGGGGAAAGCGACGGGGGCCGCGGTCCGCCCCGACGAGGCACAGCCGTTCGACGAATTCTTCCGGAGAGATCACCCCGTACAGATAGCCCGGATTCGACCGGATGTTCGCCACCCGGGGAGCTCCCCGAATCCTGGTAGTCTGGTCTCGGACGGGCGCGGGAGCGGTGGCGATGCGCGAGGACGAGAGCGAGCGGACCGTGCAGGTCGTCCCGTTCGTACCCGCCTACGGGGACGAGGTGGTGGATCTGATCGTTGGGATCCAGCGCGGCGAATTCGCGATCGACATCACCGCAGACCAGCAGCCAGATCTCCGCGCGATTGCCTCGTTCTACCAGGCGCGGAACGGGAACTTCTGGGTCGCGCTAGACGGGGAGCGCGTCGTCGGAACGATCTCGCTACTCGACATCGGCAATCAACAGGTCGCTCTCCGAAAGATGTTTGTGCGCGCCGAGTACCGCGGACCGCGCTACGGCACCGCGCGCCATCTGTTGGCGAGGCTTCTCACATGGGCACGACGGCGCGGGGTTCGCGAGGTGTTTCTGGGCACGACGCCGATGTTTCACGCCGCCCATCGTTTCTACGAGAAGAGCGGCTTCTCCGAGATCGACGTGTCGGATCTCCCCGAAGCGTTCCCCGTCATGGAAGTCGACAAGAAGTTCTACACCATGAGGATCTCCTGACCTGCGGGTGAGTGGAGTGGTAGCCTGACGAGACCGCACCAGGCGTGGAGGTTCCGATGTCAGTCCAGGTACTCAAGCAGTTCTTCGCGACGAAGGAGCAGGCGCTCGAAGACATCGTGAAGACGTCATTCTGGCCGACCACCTTCGTCTCCGAAGCATCTCCCCCGCTCGACGTCCACTGGCACGACACCGACATCCACGGATACGTGATCGAAGGTCACACCTGGGTGCTCGACGCAGAATCCGGTGAGCGCCTGCAGGTCGCCGAAGGCGACAAGCTGATCATTCCGGCGGGGACCCTGCACGCCGAGGGGGAGACCCGAGAGCGGGTGGTGTACATCGTTGCGGTTCCCGATCCCCGGCCGGTGTTCGAGTTCCTCAAGATGCACGCTCCCGACGATCCCGACCGGCCGGGGCTGGAAACAGGAGAGCGATGAGCGTGTCCGAGGTCGCGTTCGATCCCTTGGGCTCCCTCGTCACCGCTGCGAAGCCGCGAGATCGGGAGATCGAAGCCGCGAAGGCGCTCGCGAGGGCGGCAAAGAGGTCTGGCACCGCCGAATCGAGGACCGCGGTCTGATGTTCTCCGCCGGCCTGCTGGCGCTTGCTTCGGTGGCCATGGTCGGCGTGGGGCTCTACGGGGTGGTTGCGCCGTCGCGGCTCGTCGCTCTCGCCCAGAGCTTCCAGGCCGGAGTCATCCTCTGGTTCGGCGTCGCGATCCGACTCGTGTTCGCACTGGTGCTTTGGAACGCAGCCGCGGATTCGGCCACGCCGCGCACGTTTCAGGGGATCGCCGTCGTCGCCCTCGTTGCGGCCCTGGTGCTGCCGCTCCTGGGAGCGACCCGCATCGACGCAATACTCCGCTTCACCGCGAGTGTGTCGCCATGGGTGGTCCGGGTCGCGAGTTTCGGCGCCGTGTCGTTCGGTGCCTTCGTCCTGTGGTCGGTGAGCGTGGGGCCACACGGCTGATATTCAACGTACACGGCGAGATGGGGATCGAGGACTTCCCGACAAGGGATTCGATCTTCACCACACCACCCGCGTCGACATCGCCGACTACCTCGCCGAGGTGCGGCCGTCCACTCGTGAGGTCTCATCCGACGAACTCGTAGTCCTCGACCTTCGGGGCCGCCATTTCGGCGCGGAAGCGCTTGAAGGGGAAGGGCCACGCGAACGGGATTCCGCGGTCGTCGAGGTACCAGCTGCGGCAGCCGGTCGCCCACACCGTCTTCTTCGCCGCCTCGACCCGTTCTTCCTCGAAGCGCCGTGCGGCTTCGGAAGTGGGTAGAGCGCAGACCGACTTCTGGTCGCGTACGTGTTCGACCATCTGCATCACGTAGTCGAACTGCATCTCGGCGGTTTGAATGAGCGAGAAGTTTCCGACCGGGCTGTTGGGGCCGTTCAGCATGAAGAAGTTCGGGAAGCCCGGAACGGCTAGCGACAGGTAAGCGGAGGGACGCTTGGCCCATACGTCGTCGAGCAGGAGGCCGTCTCGTCCCTTGATCGCCATGGGCCGCATGAAACGATCGACCTGAAAACCCGTGGCGAGGGCGAGGACGTCGAGCTCGTGAAGACGGCCGTCTTCGGTGCGCACTCCTTTCGGCTCGATGCGCGAGATGCTCTCGGTGACGAGTTCCGCGTTCGGGTCCTGGATCGCGTCGTAGAAGTTGTGCGACACGACGAGGCGCTTGCATGCCGCGCGGTAGTCGGGGCGGAGCTTCTCGCGGAGTTCGGGATCGGTGATGGTCTCGTCGAGGTGCTTCGTGCAGGTGTCCTCGATGCTCTGGATCAAGTCGGAGTTGCCATCGAGCACCTGCGTAGCGAATCCGTCGTTGAACGAATTGGAGAGCTGCTCGTGGAGGTTCCGGAGAAGGTCGGCGTCGGTGCGGAATTCCTTGCGCTGCTCGTCCGAGTAGGGAACCTGTTCGACGGGAACGACCCACTGTGCAGTGCGCTGAAACAACGAGAACTTTCGCGCCCGGTGGGCGAGGGCTCCCGTGATCTGGATGCCACTCGACCCGGTACCGATGA
>JABSQW010000187.1 GCA_013215605.1 Myxococcales bacterium | reverse complement strand
TCATGGCTCACGGCGCCGAAGACAAGGAACCGGTAACGGCTCAATAGCCGTGGATCTCCGCATCCAACGGCGGTCCCACGGCAGAATCCCCGGCGAGGAACGCGGCAAGATCCTGCACGGCAATGCCAGCCGGATCTACGGCGGGTGAGTCGGCTAGTCGGCGCGCACGCTCTTTTCGTCGAACTCGCCCGTCCGATCGATTCGCGAGGCCGGAATCTGGTCGGGTTGCCAGCCGTCGAGCAGCGAATGTCCGTCGAGCGCGTGGACGGGCTCGCCGCGCTCGACCAGGAATCCCAGGCTCCGGACCACGCGGCCGGTGAGTTTCTTCGGGTCCCCCGAACAGAGCGCGAACGCGGCGTCCGCCATGGTTTCGACGGGCTCGATCGCCTCCTCGGGAAGCGCGTAGTACTGCCGCGTGGCCGCAGTCACCACGCCGGCCTGCGGAGCGAGCGAGTTGACCGCGATGTTGGCCGGCAGGAGCTCTTCGGCGAGCGCGGCCGTGGCGCGCTCCAGGGCGGCCTTGGTCGCGGCGTAGAGCAGGGGCCCGGAAGAACCGTGTTTCGGGTGTCGACGGGGCAGCTCGCCGGTAGCGGAAGAGATATTCAGGATCCAACCGGCACCGCCTTCGCGCATGCCCGGAAGCGCCGCCTGGACGAGCTGCAGCGGCGCGTGCAGGTTGAGTTCGACCGCGATCCCGAACCGCTTCGCGTTGATCTCTTCGATGGGATGAAAGAAGTACGCAGCAGCGTTGTTGACGAGGACCTGGACGGGTCCGAGCTCGCGTTCGACCTCGGCGACGATCTCCGATCGAGCCTGTTCGGGATCTGCCAGATCGGCGACGATCGCGATCGCAGTTCCTCCTCCGGAGCGGATCGCGTCGACCGTCGCGGACAGCGAGCCCTCGATGGACGAGTCGCCTTCGTTCAGTGTTCGAGCCGTGACGGCGACGTGCATGCCCTCGGCGGCAAAGCGCTGGGCGATCCCGGCGCCGATCCCGCGGCTGGCTCCCGTGATCAGTGCGACCCTGGCCCCACGCGTCATCTCGGTGACCCTACCACTCGCGTGGAGGAGAAGAAACAAGTGGTCGCCCGGCGGCGCGAGGGGGACGTGGATGGTTCAGGTGCGCGCAAGGTTCTCTGCGACCGCCACGGTGCGGGCCACGAGGTCGTCGAGGGCGAGTTCTCCGACAGCCGCGAGTGAGACGGCGATGCGTCCGTTCCAGGGCGCGGTCCACGCGTCGGGAATGCTTTCGCCGCGCAGCCCCCACAGCCCACCCACGGTTGCACCGTTACAATCCGTATCCCAACCCGCCGCTACGGTATCGCCAATGGCGCGTCCGAAATCATCCGCACCCGAGAGCAGCCCCCACACCACGAGGGCAAGGTTGTTCAGGGTGTGGACGGGCGACAGCTTGGCGTACCGCTCGTGGAGCTTCTCCGGCCCGTCTCCGCATTCGGCGGCGGCGCGTCCCAGGGCAATCGCCTCGGCGGCACCGGAGTTCTCCGGCACCTGCGCCGTTGCGGCGTCTACCGCTGCCTGGAGACTGCCGCAAGCGGGGATGGCCGCGCCAAGGGCCGCAACGAACGCGGCGCCGTGGATGCCATCTCCTCGGTGGGACAGTGAGGCGTCGCGCCGGGCCAAGCTCGCGGCGAGGTCGGGCTGTCCTGGGCACACCCAGCCGTACACGTCGGCTCGGATCTGCGCTCCGATCCAGTCGTTCCACTCGTTGTCCGAGCAGAGCGAGAGGTCGAAACCGGCGGGTCCGCCAAAGCTGAAGCCCAGGTCCGCGTGCTCGAGCATGACTTGGTAGGCGTAGCGTTCGGCGGTGAACACC
>JABSQW010000186.1 GCA_013215605.1 Myxococcales bacterium | reverse complement strand
GACCTCCGGATGGGCGATCACGGTCTTCACGTCGCGATAGCGCGTGACGAGGTATGCGCCGAGGTCGGGCATCCGGTAGACGGGAGCCTGCTCGCGGAGCGCCGCGTAATAGGCGTACGGATCCTCCTGGATCGCGGGATCCATGAGGCTGTGTTCGGCGACGTTCACGCAGCGGCTCTCAGCATCGCCCGGCACGGCTCACCACGAGCCGCGCGGGCGCGCGCACCGTGGGGCTGTCCTTTCGCCATGCGATCGGTTCGTGGAGTGCGATGTCCGGAGCGTGCTCGAGGAGTGCACGCACCGCGACCTGTGCTTCGAGGCGCGCGAGCGCTGCGCCCAGACAGAAGTGTCGCCCGCCGCCGAACGACAGCGTCTCCGCGCCGCGCTCGACCGGCCGCTCGACGTCGAAGCGGTCGGGCTCGGTGAAGCGGTCGGGATCGCGGTTCGCGGCGCCGATGCAGAAGAGCAGGTGGCTGCCCGCCGGGATCGCCACGCCGCCGAGCGTGATTGGCTCCACGGTGGTGCGACTGCAGGAGAGCGCCGGCGGCTCGAAGCGGAGCGTCTCCTCGACCACGCCTACGACGAGCTCGGGGTGGGCGCGTACGCGCGCGAGCTGATCGGGGTGGGAGAGCAGACACGCCACCGTGTTCGCGACGAGTCCCGTGGTGGTATCGATGGCGGCCGTGACGAGCAATACGGCGTTCGCGATCACGGCGCGATCGGAGAGGCGACCGGACTCCGGATCGGCGACGCGCAGCTGCGCGAGCAGACCTCCGGCGTCGCCGCCGCGTTCGATCCGCCGACGGAAATACTCGGCTAGTGCAGCGACCGCCGCACCGGGCGCGGGAGCGTCGGCGCGGGTGGGGTCGGTCGCTGGCTCGCCGGTTGGAGCGATGAGCGGGACCACGTCGCGCTGCCACTCGTCCGCGTCGATCGCGAAGAGGCTGCGGATGACTTCCGAGGGAAGCGCGAAGGCCAGAGCGGGGACGAGATCGCTGGGCTGCTCGACACACGCCGTCGCGAACTCTCTCGCGAGTCGGTCGGCCGCCGCGTCGATGAACGGCCGCAGCGCCTCGACGCGCTTCGACGTGAACTCGCGCTGAACCAGACCCCGCGCGCGCTGGTGTTCCTCTCCGTCGAGGGACATGAGCCAGCTCGTCGCGACGTCGTAGACGGGTCCTTCCGTCGCCCCGAACGACTCGGCTACGCCGGACCCGGCGCGCACGGCAGGGTGCCGCAACGCCTCGTTCGCGAGCTCGAAAGCGCTCACGAAGAAGACTCCACCACCGGCGTCGAGCACCGGGCTCTCTTCGCGGATCGCAGCCCACACCGGGTAGGGGTCGTCGAGGGCGGCGATCCGGTAGACGTCCCAGCCGTCCTTGAATGTCGCCTGGTTCGCGTTCATCGGGTCGAGGTTTATGATACGCGACATGCCCCACCGCCATCGTCGTTGGTTGGTCCTCGCCGCCCTGGCGTCCACAGGTCTCTTCGCCTGCGGCCGCCAGGCGCCCGAACCGGTTCTCGAGCCGCCGCCGGAGCCCGCTGCGGCCGCGCTCCCAGCACCGGCCCGGTGCAACGACAACGATCCTCTTCGCAGCGCCTTCTTTGGCGACCTCCACATCCACACCGCGTGGTCGATGGACGCATACACCTCTGAAGTTCGCGCGACCCCGCACGACGCCTATCGCTTCGCGCGCGGCGAGGCGGTCGCGCTCGTCGGCAATCGCAGCGCACAGCTCGAGCGCCCCCTCGACTTCGCGGCGGTCACCGACCACGCAGAATTCATCGGTGAGGTGTCGCTCTGTACGACGCGCGGCTCGGCCGCCTACACGACGCGCGAGTGCCGGGTCTATCGCGGGGAGGTCGGGACCCGTGGCGGGCGCAGTGGTCGCATGAGTGCGCTCAGCGATCAACTCGAGGAGCCGGACTGGGTCGGTGGCATGCCGCTCATGGGCACGCCGTATCGATCGGCGTCGATCTGCGACGTCGACCCCAAGACGCGTCCGACGACCGCCGGACCGATCGATTCCCGCTGCGGAGACGCGGCCGAGAGCGTCTGGCAGCGCGAGGGCATCGCCGCCGAGCGCTTCAACGACGCGACACGAGAGTGCCGCTTCACCACGTTCCACGCCTACGAGTACTCGCTCACCCCCCAGCTCTCGAAGATCCACCGCAACGTGATCTTCGCGAACGACATCACACCGAAGCGCCCGACGAGTTGGATCGATGAGCCCGAGCCCCTCGGACTGTGGCGTGCGCTGCGACGCGAGTGTCTAGACGCCGGCACGGGCTGCGACGTCGTCGCCATCCCCCACAACTCGAATCTCTCGAACGGGCGGATGTTCGAGGTCGACTACCGCGACGAGCCGCTGGAGGAGCAGATCGCGCGCGCCGAACTGCGCGCCCGCGTCGAGCGGCTCGTCGAGATCATGCAGGTGAAGGGCGACTCGGAGTGTCGCAATGGCATGTACGGAATCGGCGGTGGCGCGGACGAGCTCTGCAGCTTCGAGAAGTTCCGCGCACCCGACACGCAGGATTGCGAAGAGGGCACGGGCGTCGGCGCTCTCGGCGGGATCGGCTGCGTGTCGCGTCTCGACTTCGTCCGGTACGCGCTGATCGAAGGACTGCGCGAGGCCGACCGCATCGGCGTGAACCCTTTCAAGCTCGGGATCATGGCGAGCACCGACACCCACAACGCGACACCCGGAGACACGGAGGAGGGCTCCTACGACGGTGCGCACGGCAATGGCGAGCGCACCGCAGCGCAGCGTCTCGTCAGCGACGGCGACATCGTTCCGCCGGTGCGTGCAAATCCGGGCGGACTCATCGGTGTGTGGGCGGAGGAGAATTCGCGCGAGGCGCTCTTCACGGCGATGAAGCGACGCGAGACCTTCGGTACGAGCGGTACGCGCGTGAAGCCGCGGCTGTTCGGCGGGTGGAACTATCCCGAGGATCTGTGCAGCCGCGGGGATCTCGTGGCCACGGGCTACGCGGACGGCGTTCCGATGGGTCAGGACCTCCCGCGGAGTGGCCGCTCGGGCGCGTCGCCCATCTTCGTCGCGACGGCGATGCGCGATCCGGGGACGGCAACGCTCGCAGCCAACCGCCTCGAGCGCATCCAGATCGTCAAGGGTTGGGTCGACGACGACGGCGGTTTCCAACAGTCCGTCCACGATATCGCGGGGGGCAAGATCGCGGACGCGAGTGTCGACCTCGACACCTGCGCGCCGAGTCCGCTGGGGAGCGAGGATCTGTGTGCCGTGTGGACCGATCCCGACTTCGACCCGCAGCGTCGTGCGGTCTACTACGCGCGAGTACTCGAGAGCCCGAGCTGCCGCTGGAGCGCGCGCCAATGCCTGGCGTTCGCACCCGAGCATCGACCGAGCGGCTGCGCGGATCCCCAGGTGGTGCCGTTGATCCGCGAGCGCGCGTGGACCGCGCCGATCTGGTACGCGCCCGAGGGCTGACACCGGCCTGAAAGAGGCTTCGCGGGCGGGAACCTACAAGCTTCCCGTCGGAATCTCCTTGAAGGCCATTCCCTTGTCGGCCCGCATCTCCGGAGGCAGGCCCAGTACGCGTTCGGCGACGATGTTGCGCAGGATCTCGTCGGTGCCGCCCGCGAGGCGGATCCCCGGTGCTCCCAGGTAGGCGCTCTGCCACGCACCGCGCGCCGCACTCGCGTCCCCGCGCAGCACGCCGGCTTCGCCGAGCAGGTCGACCGCAAAGCTCGCCATCTCCTGTCGCAGCGGCGCGCTGACGAGCTTGCCGATCGAGCCCTCGGGACCGGGCGTCGCGCCACGCGAGAGAGCGGTGAGCGAGCGGTAGCTCGTGTACTGCACGCCCTTCAAGCGGATGTAGTAGTCCGCGAGGCGCCGACGCACCGAAGCGTCGTCGATCGCCGCGCTGCCGTCCCAGCGGGTCTCGCGCGCGAGCTCGATCAGATCGTCGATGCCGAGACCGCCGAGGGACATGCCGAGCGACGAGCGCTCGTTCATGAGCGTCGTGATCACGCAGCGCCAGCCGTCGTTGATCTCGCCGACGCGCGACGAGTCGGGGATGCGCACGTCGTTGAAGAACACCTCGTTGAACCCCGAGCCGCCGTCGATCTGCTTGATGGGGCGGATCTCGATACCGGGCGCCTTCATGTCGACGATGAAGTAGCTGAGACCCGCGTGCTTCACGACGTTCGGGTCGGTGCGCGCGACGAGGATCCCCCAGTCCGAGTAGTGGGCGCCCGACGTCCAGATCTTCTGGCCGTTCGTGATCCAGTCGTCGCCGTCGCGCACGCAGTGGGTGCGCAGACCCGCGATGTCGCTGCCCGCACCGGGCTCGCTGAACAGCTGCGACCAGATCTCTTCGCCGCGGAGCATGGGGCGCAGGTAGCGCTGCTTCTGCTCTTCGGTGCCGTGAACCATGAGGGTGGGTCCGAGCATTCCCTGACCGATCGAGAAGATGTTCACGCTCGCCTTGTACTTCGATTCCTCCTCGTTCCAGATCACGTTCTGCATCGGGCTGGCAGCGCGGCCGCCGTACTCCTCGGGCCAGGTGAGGCACGCCCACCCGGCGTCGGCCTTGAGCGCCTGCCAGCGCTTCTCGTCCGCGACGGCCTCGGCGTTCTCGCCGAGACCTCCGGTCGGGACGGCTTGGGCATTCGCTTCGAGCCAGGCGCGCGCTTCGGCGCGAAAGGCGGCTTCTTCGGGGGCGTCGTTGAAATCCATGCATTGCCTCGTTGGATTCGTCGAGAGGGGAGGGCGTCGGGCGATCGGGCCTTCGTCAACCGGTCAGGCGCTCGATCAGGCGATCGCGCCAGAGGTCCGCGCTGCCGAGCGTCACGGCGAGCAGCTTCGAGCGCCGGTAGAAGAGATGGCAGTCGTATTCCCACGTGAACCCGACGCCGCCGTGCATCTGGATCATCTCCTTGGACGCCAGCTCGAAGGCATCGCTTGCGCTCGCGCGCGCGGAGCACGCCGCGGTGGCGAGATCCGGCTCGTCGTTCTGGAGCGCCCAGGCCGCGTAATAGGCGTTCGACTTCGCGAGTTCGATCGCGACGAAGAGGTCGGCGAGCCGGTGCTTGAGGGCCTGGAACGAAGCGATCGGGCGGCCGAACGCGTAGCGGTTCATGCAGAAGTCACGCGTGATCGACAGGGCCCGCTCGGCGCCGCCGATCTGCTCGAAGGCCATCAACGTGGCGGCGCGGTCGAGGAGCCTGGCGGCAAGATCCTCGCCGGCGCCGCGCTCGCCGAGGATCTCGGCCGGCGCGTCGTTCAGCGTGACGCGCGCCTGGGAGCGCGACGGGTCGATGGAGTCGAGCGCTTCGACGTCGACCCCTTCGCAGGGCAGTTCGACGAGGGCGAGGCTCGTGGCGTCGGCGTCGCGGACGACCGCGACGATCAGCCCGGCGACGTCGCCGTCGGGCACCGGGATCTTCGTGCCACTGACGCGATCCCCCTCGATCCGCGTCGTCAGCCCCGGGCTGCCCCCGCGCCCCGCACCCTCCGAGTGAGCGAGGGTCCCGATCCGCTCCCCCGACGCAAGCCCCGGGAGATAGCGCGTGCGCTGCTCCGGGGTGCCCGCGAGGAGCAGCGCCTCGGTGGCGAGGTAGACCGAAGACGAAAAAGGGATGGGCGCAAGGGCACGGCCCAGCTCCTGGGCGATGAGTGCGAGCTCGAGATGCCCGAAGCCGGCGCCGCCGTACGCCTCGGGAATCGCTGCGCCGAGCCAGCCCATCTCCGCCACGCCCTTCCACAGGTCGCTGGCGTACGGAGCGGAAGACTCGAGGACCTGTCGAGCGGCGTCGAGCTGGCAGTGCTCTTCGAGGTAGTCGCGGGCGGTCTGCTGAAGCAGCTTCTGCTCCTCGGAGAAATCAAAATTCATCGGGGCTCCGACTCGAGGCGTCGCTGGATCGCGAGGGAGCGTAGTTGTATCACGCCGGGCAGGGTCGAATCAGCGGGCCCGAGCGTGGGCACCTCCGTTTTGGGGGCGGACATCATCGGACGCCTTCGGACGGTAGGACTCCGCGTTCAGTTCGCCCGCTCGCGAGCGGGCGAATCATTCGGCACGGATGTTGGGACTTGCCCTACAATCTCGTGCGAGCCAGCAGAGCGGAACCGCGTCCGAACTTCAGCGTTCCTGCCTCCCAGTCCACGGCAGCCATCCCGCCCTGAATTTTCTGTGGAGAAAACCATGCAACGCACGAAGCCTCTCGCCGTCACTGTCGGCGCCGTGCTGCTCCTCGCGGCTCCCGGATTCGCCGCCAACGACGACGCGGGCAGCAGTGCCCCGGCCTTCCAGGAGGGAGACATCATCAGCTTCGACGACGTCAACAAGCTGAAGCCCTTCCTTCCCGACGACTTCTGGGACAACCGGGACTTCTACTTCTACGAGGGCATGAAGCTCGAGATTGGACCCACGCAGGCCGACTACTCCGTGCCGCCGGAGTACCGCGAAGCGACGGAGAAGTACCGCGGGCAGGTGCGGATCGGACTCGACAACAGCATCGAGAACTACTGGGGCGGACAGCCGTTCCCGATGGACGAGATCGACTGCAAGAGCGACCCCCAGGCGGGGGTGAAGATCATGTGGGACCACCGCTACCAGTGGCGCGGGTCCGGCGGCATGCCCGCGACGTTCTTCTACTCCTACTGGGATCGCGGCG
>JABSQW010000185.1 GCA_013215605.1 Myxococcales bacterium | reverse complement strand
GTCGAGGATGCGACGACTCCCCTCGGCGAGGACCCACATTCCGCGGCGCCTCGCGGGTTTGGCGGCCTCGGAAAGTGTGACGTCCGTCACGTGCGGCGCAGACGGCGCCGCCGATTCGACCACGGAAGCGGGCGGCGCAGCCGGCTGGGCGTCGGGCGAGCAGCCCGGAACGCCCCCGAGGCAGAGCGCGAACGCGAGCGTCGGAGGGAAGCTTCGTGTGAAGGGCTTGGAGAGCAAGCAGCGGGCAACGTATCGGAGGCCGCGGCCCGCGACAAATGGGCGGTCAGGCGGAGCAGGGCGGCCGGGTGGACGTCGGCCCCTGGCGCTTCCCGGATCGATAATCCACCAAGCCGAAGGAGCGATCGACCGAAGCGTTGACACAGAACCGACCTAACGCACAATCGGGTTTCGATGGGGTGTTCTCTGCCGGCTCGCCGCTCCTGTCTCGCCATTCAGCGCGCTCTCGCACGACCGCTGCGCGGCCTCGTGTACGGGGTCGTCCTGCTCGGAGTCGTGGCCGCGGCGCCGGCGGTCGATCTGCGTCGAGCGTCGATCTACGACGTCCTGCAGCTTCCGCCCGGGCAGGCCCTGCGCCGTGCCATTGCCGCGCAGGATGCCGGCTACGCGCGCCGCGCTGAAGCGCTGTTCGCGGGACTGGCCACGCGGCACCCGGTGATCGCCGATCACGCCGATCTGCTGCGGATGCGGCTGCTCGTCGAGACGCGCCGCTACGACGACGCCATCGTCGCAGGTGGCCAGTGGCGGGTCGCGGACTCACCGCTGGAGGCGGATTTCTACGCTCTGCTCGGAAACGCCCTGGCGGTGAGCGGCCGTGAGGCCGAAGCGCGCACTGCGTGGCGAAAGGCGATCGATCTGACCGACGACGACGATCGGCGCGCGTCACTCCACGCTTCGATCGGCGAGTCACTCGAGGAGACCCAGGACATTGCCGCGGCCACCGAGGAGTACCTGCTCGTCTATTCGAGCTATCCGCTGAGCGCGAGCGCCGTCGCGGTGGACGAACGGCTGACCGCCTTCGAACACCGCCTCGGGCAGCGGTTGCGCACCGCTTCCCACCAGCGCAAGCGCGGCGACGCGTTGTTCCGGAAGCGCCGCAATGAAGAGGCCCTCGAGGCGTTCGATGCGGCGCTCGCGAGTGGCGACCTCAGCGGTGCCAACGAGCGCCGCGCCTTGCGCATGCGCGCCGATACGCTGTTTCGTCTGCGCCGCTACTCCGAAGCGTCGGAAGCCTACGCGCTTGTTTCGAAAGAGCCCGACGTGCGCATCAAGCGGGCACGGGCGATCGCGCGAGCTGGCGAGGTCGTGAGAGGTGCAAAGGAGCTCGAGGCGATCGGAGTGACCGAGCGGGGGGCGAGTGGTGCGCGTGCCAGCTTCCTCGCGGGACTGCTGTTCGAAGGGGAGGGCGAGGAGGAGCACGCGCACGAGCTGTTCCGACGCGTGATGCGCACCGGAAGCGCCACCCAGGCGGCGGCGGCGCTGTGGCGCCTCGGTTGGGCGGCCTATCGCGACGGCCGCTACGACGAGGCCCACTCGATCTTCGAGCAGCTCATTAAAGGCGAGCCCGACCCGCTCTCCGCGCTGCGAGCGCGCTATTGGAACGCGCGCGCGCTCGAGAAGAGCGGCAACGCCGCAAGCGCGTCGTCGATCTTCTCGCAGCTTGCCCAGGACTACCCACTCAGCTACTACGGCTGGCGCTCGCGTTCCCGCGCCGAATCCTCCCAGGACTCCGGGCGCAGCGTGACCTTCGGGCGCAACACGTCGCGGCTCTCGAGTAGTGACTTCGAACGCGCGCGCATCCTGCTCGAGGCCCGACTCGAGAGTGAGGCGCGCGACGAGCTCAACCGGCTGTTCGTTCGCGCGCGCAGCCTCCACGACCGCGTCGAACTCGCACACCTGTATGCGGACTCGGGTGAGTACCACCGCCCGCAGCGACTCATGGTCGATGCGTACACGGAGCATCTCGCGAGGGGACCGGATCCCGCGTCGATCGAGGTGTGGTGGCACGCGTGGCCGCTGCCGTTTCGCTCTGCGGTGCGGGGTGCGGCCGATGCGGGCGGGCCCGAGTCGGGCCTCGTGTACGCGATCATGCGCGAGGAGAGCGGCTACCGGCCCAAGGTGGTGTCTGTGTCGGGCGCCCGCGGTCTCCTCCAGCTGATGCCGACGACAGCCGAGCGCGTTGCCCGCAGCGTTCCGGTCGATCCGTTCGAGGTCGAGGATCTCTTTCACCCGGACGTCAACATCCAGTTGGGCGCCGCCTACCTCGCCGAACTCCTCGCGCGCTTCGACGGGCGCGCGTCCGCCGCCATCGCGAGCTACAACGCCGGGCCCCACGCCGTGTCGCGCTGGCTGGAGCTTTCGCCGGGCGAGGACGACGAGTGGGTCGAGGCGATCCCCTACGACCAGACCCGCGGCTATGTGAAGCGGGTATTGCGCAGCCTCCACGTCTACCGCGTGCTCTATTAGCCCGGGGCGAGGGAGGGGCAGATGACCTTCTCCGACATCCCGAGCGATGCTTCGCTCTTTCTCGTCCGCGAGTCTCGCGACATCGACCTGCTCGCGTTCGGTCAGAACTCCCTCGATCGGGTGGGCCGGATCGAGGAGCTGCCGCCGCCCGGCGGGAAGTCGTCACTCGTGAGCTACGGCGAGTCGCCGGGCGGGCAGGTCGCCACCGCGGCACTCGCCGCCGCGAAGCTCGGGTTGCGCTGTGCCTACATGGGAAGGGTGGGCGACGATGCGGCGGCGGAGGCCGTGCTGGCGCCGCTCGCGGCCGCGGGCGTCGATCTCTCCGCGGTGCAACGGGTCGAAGGCGCGACCACCCGATTGGCCA
This sequence comes from Myxococcales bacterium, assembly GCA_013215605.1. Lineage (GTDB taxonomy): Bacteria > Myxococcota_A > UBA9160 > UBA9160 > SMWR01 > JABSQW01. The sequence goes on along the minus strand of JABSQW010000185.1, from coordinate 3,560 downwards.
TCGTACTGGTCGACCCCGGCAATGGTGAGCGGACCGTTCTGTGGCACCGCGATCCGAGACTCGAACTCGGCGCGAGCGGGCTGCCCGATTTCGACCTCGACCGCGTGGGCACGGTGCTGCTCGACACCGAGGACGTGGCGTCGTCCACCGAACTCGCGCGGCGAGCGCGGAGCCACGGCGTTCCCGTGGTGTTGGACGTCGATACCTTCACCCCGGAACTTCAGCCTCTGCTTCGGCTGGTCGATTTTCCGATCGTGACAGAGCAATTCGCTGCGACCTTCTCGGGCACCGACTCGGCGGTCGAAGGTCTGGCGCGACTCGACGCGGCCGGTGCTCGTCTCGCCGTGGTCACTCTCGGGGAGAGGGGCGCGATGGCGAGCGCCCGGGGTCGACGCTTTGCGTGCCCCGCATTCGAGACCCATCCCGTCGACACGACGGGGGCGGGAGATGCATTCCGGGCGGGATTCGTCTGGGCGCTCCAGCGAGGGGAGGGCGCCGAGGCCGCGCTGCGCACCGCGTCCGCCACAGGGGCGCTCTGCTGCAGCGGGCCAGGTGCGCAGGGAGGACTCCCCGACGCCGCTGCGCTCCAGCGATTCCTGCGCGAGGGCACGCCGGGTCCATGGCGGGGGCCCTGGCTCGGGGATTGAGGAGGCAGCCCATGGCTTCGGGTGCGAAGCAGAGTTTTACGCTGTGGTGGGTCCTGGCCGGTCTCGCGGTCGCTGTCGGGACGTGGAACTACCAACGCAACGCGGCCGCCGAGGACGCGGTGATCCGGCCGTACCGAGGGCTGTCCAACGCCGACCTCGAACAGCTGTCCGCGGCCTACGAGGAAGAGATCGCTGCCCTCGACAGCCACTACCAGGTCGTGGCAGCACGGCGACCCACCGTGCGGCGGGCGATCTTCACGACCGAGAAGGTGCGCGAGTTCGAGCGTGTCCAGAAAGTGGGGCAGGCGACTCGCGATCTCGGGTCGAAGCGGAACGAGCGCCGCGCAGAGCTCGAGCGGGTCCGCCGCGAGGTGGAGCTCCGATCGCGTCGCGGCGGTGAGCTTCAGGTGATGCTGCGACGCGTTTTTACGCTCTAGGGGTCGGGCTGGCCGTCCGGAGCGCTACGACGCGTCCGAATCGCTTTCGTTCGCCTCTTCGGCTTCTTCGAGCTCTTCTTCCTCGTCGTCGACGCCCTGAACGTCCAGGCCGAGTTCGTCGATGCCGGACTTCGGCTTTTCGACGATGATTTCCTCGTCCTCCTCCTCGAGGAGCGGAGCCATGGCGCGCCGGCTTCGTCGACGCCCGCTGGGCCGCGGGGCGGGTTTCACTTTCGGGGCTTCGCGCTGGTTCGCTCCGCACTTCGGGCAGATCGGTTCGGGCTTGTTGAGGTCGTAGAACTTCGCCTCGCACTCGTAACAGACGTGCTTGGCGCCGAGCCGGTTCGCCGGATCGACCGGGACCGCTGCCCTCGCACCACGCCGCTTTTTGGCCTTTTTGGCGGTCTTTGCGGCGACTTTCTTCGTGCCGGCGTTCTTCGCGCTGCTCTTCTTGGCGCCCGCCTGCTTCTTGGTGGTCTTCGACGCGGGCTTTGCGGCCGACTTCGCCTTCTTCGCCGCCGCCTTTCTCACCGTCGGTTTCTTGGCGGGCGGTTTCTTGGCGGTCGCTTTCTTCGCCTTCGCCTTCTTCAGCGTCGGTTTCTTCTTCGTTTTGGCCTTCTTCGCCGTCGTTTTCTTCTTTACAGGCGTCATGACTCGGCTCCGGGTGCGGTCCGGATGATGTCCGGCGCTTCCTCGATGCTCTTGATCCCCAGAGCGCGGAGTTCCGAGGCGTCATCCGCGCGGGAGTGGTCGATTTCGATCGCGATGCCGGCCGGGGGGAGGGGAAGCCCGGCTTCCGCGAGCCAGCCGCGGTACAGGCTGGAGAGGTTTCGCCGGGCCTTGACGACCGACTCCCCCACGTCGGGGGTCTTCACGGGTGAGTACTCGATGTCGCGGTCCGCCTCAACGATGCAGGTCTGCCGAGCCGCCGTCAGGGCGTCGAAAACGAACCGCTCGAGCTTGCGGCCATTCGGTTCCCGGGGGACGACGGGTCGCCCGGAGTCGTCGACGCCGGGGATCTTCTTCGCCGAGGCGTGGTACGGGAGCCACTCGTCCGCGGCCCCCGCGACGCGTCGAACGAAGTCCACCGAGAAGGCGTGTGTGGCGATGGAGCCCGCCCAGTAGACCATCTCCCCGGAGGTGTCGCGCGCGTGACGGATCTCGTCGGACAGCTCCGTGTACTCGATGACGCCAGGCCGGCCGGCGATCCTGGCCACGACTCCCATCTTCTCCATGGGGTCGAGCTTGCGGATGACCTTGCAGGACATATCGGCCGACTCGGCGGCGTGGAGGCCCAGATACGTGGGGTCGGCGAGCCGGATCATGGGATTGTCGACCTGGTAGTAGAAGATCGTCTCGACGCCCCGGCGTTCCATATCGTCGAGCGCTCCCGAATCGAGGAGGGCGGTGAGCGATCCTCCGTGGCCGTTGGGATTCTCGAAGATGCGGTCGGGTTGCTCGAGAATCAGCCGCCCCTCGAAATCGAGACTCGGGACCATGGCCTGCTGGAAGAAGAGAACGTCGTGCGTCGGGAGGCCGAAGTGGTCGTTTTCGGCGAAGAATTGCCGCGTTGCGGCGTCCGTGGTGGCGCTCGTCATGACGTACCACGGGAGTGCGTCCGAGAAGCGCCGGCGCAGCCTGCGGATCCGCTGGGCCTGAAGGGCGAACAGGCTGCGCTCGCTGACCGGGCCGATCGGATAGCAGCCCTTGGGGCCGTCGAAGCCCAGGCGACTGCCCTGGCCCCCGGCCACCACCAGCAGGGCGATCCGGCCCGCTGAGAGCAGCTCTTCGCCGCGCTGGCCGGCCCGGCGCAATCGATCGGCGTCTCCGCCCGACTCGGGCAGACGGACCACCGCAATCGGCTCGATCTCATCCGACGCCGGGGTCGAGGCTTGGGCGGCGTGGAGGCTCTTCAGGATCTCGAGGTCGATCCTCGCAGCCTGTCGGGCCAGCCGCTTACGAGCAGCCTCCGAGAGCTCGTCCCAGAAACGGAACACGTGTCCCTGGCCGCAGGCTTCGAATCTCTCGCGCAGCGTCTCGATGTCCGGTTCCACGTCCGGGTTCTGGTTGTGGGAGAGCGAAACTCCCTTCTCCACCATTTCACCGCCCCATGCTCAGCGGCCGCTTAGCACAGGTGGAGGCGGTTGTGAAAGGGGCAAGGGCGGGGCCGAGACGCGTCCACGTGGATCGAAGCGGGCGGAGCGGCCGCTGAGGCGGCTCCCCAAACCGTATCTTCTACTTAACATAATCTATCTTATCGGACGTTACAGGGGGGGGGCGGGCGCGCGTTTCAGGGCGCGGCGGCCAGGCTCGCTGCGGCAGTTTCCCGATTGGCCACGCGCAGTTCGCGTAATCGGGTCCGGAGGTAATCGGGGAGCTGCAGCTCCGGGGCCTCGGCATCGACCCGCTCGAGGAGCACCAACGCCCGCGCCGTGTCGCCCGCGCGGTCGAAGCAGCGCGCGGCGTCTGCCATGGC
>JABSQW010000184.1 GCA_013215605.1 Myxococcales bacterium | reverse complement strand
TTCGATACCCCCGGCTCGGTGCGGGCCAGGCAGAACATGTTGTCGGCGCGATGGGCGTTGCTCGTCCAGATCTTCTGGCCGTGAATCACCCACTCGCCGTCGACGAGTTCGGCCCGGGTCTGCAGGGACGCGAGGTCGCTCCCGGAACCCGGCTCGCTGTACCCCTGGCACCACACGATCTCGCCGCTGAGCGTGGGCGCGATGAAGCGCTGCTTCTGCCACTCCTCTCCCTTCTCGAGGAGCGTCGGCACGAGCATCATCGTGCCCACGCCGCGCGCCTCTGTGGGCGCGCGCGCCCGCCCGAACTCCTCGCGAATCACCTGGGCAGCGAGGGCGTCGGACGGCTGCTCCGAACCGCCGTAGCGGCGCGGGATCGAGCGGTAGAGGTAACCGCGCTCGGTCGCCAGGGTGCGGAAGTGACGCTCGTCGCTGCCCTGCCCCTGCGATTCGGTCGGCGGCCAACTCTCCGCGAGAAAGCCGCGAACTTCCTCGCGCAGTTTCTCGTAGGCGGGGCCGTAGCTCAGGTCCATGGCGTGACCTCCACGCACAGTATGATCGCTGTTCGACGCGGACTCAATCGCGACCGCGCCAGCGCTCGCTCTCGGGCTCGATCCCGAGCGCGTCCTGGCGCCGACGCGACTCGTCGCCGAGCCGCCGCAGGTGCGCGACGATCTCCTCCACCGGGAGCGAGCGCTCGCGGAGCGCATCGAGGTACCAGAGGAGTTCCTGGTGCGTGAGTCCCGATCCGCCGCCGACGCGATAGCCCCCGACCTTGCGGCGGTGGATGACGTAGGAGCGCCACCAGAGCGGCGTGTCTTCCCACGGCTTCCGGAGGATGCGCGTCTGAAGCTCGGGAATCTCGAACTTGCAGACGTCGAGGGTGAACGCCGCCTCCTCGAGCCGTTCGTCGGGTTCGGCGAGCAGGCTGCGCACGAAGGCCTCGCCGAAGCGCGCGGCATCGGGCTCGCCGCGATTGGTCGCGATGTGGAGGGCCGCGAGGCGTTCCTCCACCGTGCCCTCGGCCAAGGCGCGCTCGACCTCGGCGTCCGAGTCGGACGCGACGACGAATACGCCGATCTCGAGGGCGAGGAGCGCACAGCAAACGAGGTGCGGAAGCCACGCGCGCATCACACGCCCCCGCGCCACACGATGCCGAGAATCGCGGACGTCTCGGGCACGTTCACCCACCAGAGCAGCGCAAGCAGCGCCCAGCCCACCGAGACGACGCCCCAGTGGAGGCGCCCCGTTTCGCTGCTGCCGGCTCGACCTGCGAGAAAGCCCGCCGCCATCACGATCAGGAACGGCATCATGGCAATCCGGAAGCGCGACATCGACACGAGGAGCGACGTCGCACCGAGATAGGCGATCACGAAGAGTGCGAGCTGATCCGCGGCACGACGCCGACGCAGGGCGAATACGAGCCCCGGAATCGCGCAGCCGAGGATCACCACCGGGACGAGCACCGCCCAGGCGAGCAGCGCGCGCCGCGCAGCCGTGCCGCCGAGCGGCGTGTCCTCGTACTCGCCGAGCCCCGCATGGCGAACGAAGAACGAGTACGGAGCCACGAGGTCGGCGAGCTTCTTGATCCGCGAGCGGATCAGCCAACCGGGCCGCAGCGCCGCGTAGGCGAGCCCGCGCCGCGTGGTCTCGGCCAGCCGGTCCGGAGTGTTGGCGATCCCCTCGGCGCGCTCCCAGTCGGGACGCCCGTCGGTCTCGATGAACCAGGGGCGCGACCGCCCGACCGGCGACTCCTCCGAGAAGTACTTCCGCTGGAACGGCCCGAGGTCGAAGTTTCGATACGTGCCGTTGAGCCCTCGGAACACGTTCTCGGCCAGCGTGCTCCCCATCGGAACGATGCGCCCGTACACCTCGAGGTTGCGCAGCGTCCACGGCAACACGAGCACCGCGACGACGCCGACGAACAGGAGCGCCCGCCGCACGCCCTCCACGGGTCGGGCGCCACCCCGCGCCAGGACGAGCATCACGACGAAGACGGGAAGCAGATACAGCGGCGCATCCTTCACGTAGAGCGCCAGCGCGAGCAACGCAGCAGCCCCGGCGATGCGCGCATCGAGCGCGCGGCGCTCGCCTTCGAGCACGCTCGCAAGCAACACGAGGGAAGGCAGGAAGAACGCGAGGAAGAGCGTCTCGTTCCAGAGCGTGTGGGTGTAGCCGATCAGGGGGAGGTGCACGCACCAGAGGACGCCCGCAATCAGCGCCCCGCGCGCACCGAAGAGACGCTCCGCGAGCGCCATCGTGCAGATTCCGATCGACGCGGACGCCAGCACCTGAACGAGCTTCGCCGCGACGACTCCCTGCGCGCCGAACAGCGAGAGACACCACGCGAGAAAGAGCGGAAATCCCGGTGGCCACAGGTAGCGCAAGCCGTCGGGGTAGAAGCCGAAGCGGTTCCAGCTGAGCGCCAGATAGACGTAGTGGCCCTCGTCGCGCAGCAGGTCGAGGTTGGTGGTGAGGGCGAGGAAGACCAGGCGGAGCCCGACTCCCGCGGCACACAGCGCGAGCACCGGCTTCCAGGACCCGAACGCGTTGCGCAACACGATCTCAGCGGATGGAGAAACGTTTCCGCGAACATCCCCGCGGCAACGCAGCGTTGTGCGGCGCGCGGGACGTCGCGGGCGAGCGGGCGGGGACCATGGCGAGCGCTAGTATAGCCAAGTGCCTTTTCGCGGAACCAGAAGCCCTCTCCCCTTCCCGTATCGCGACGTCGCCGCCAGCGTTCGTCGCGCCGTCCTTTGAGCGCCGCCGCACCGGACACCACACTCCCTTTCGCCCCGGCACGCCAGCGCGCGGCCCGCGGCACCGTTCTGCTGGGGACGACCGCGGCGTGTTTCGTCGCGACGTTCACGGCCTGTAGCGAGGCCACGCCCGCCAACACCGCGGAACCTGCGAGTGCGAGCCCGATTGCTCGACTGCAGACTCAACCCGTGGCGCCGCGCGCACGGTCGAACGTCCTGCTCATCGTGATCGACTCGCTGCGCAAGGACCGCATGAGCGCCTACGGATACGAGCGCGACACCACGCCGCGGATCGCCGAGCTGGCGAGCGACGGCGTGCTCTACACCGGCGCCGTCAGCCAGGCGCCGTGGACGACGCCATCGATCGGGTCGCTCATGACGTCGCGCTACCCGTCGTCGCTGGGCATCGAGACCGAACGATCCGTGATCCCGGAGTCCCTCGACATGCTCGCTGAACGGCTCCAAGACGC
>JABSQW010000183.1 GCA_013215605.1 Myxococcales bacterium | reverse complement strand
TCACGCGAGCGCGGGCGACACGCCCATCCTCCACGGTGTCGACCTCAGCATCGCTTCCGGCGAGGTGCACGCGATCATGGGGCCCAACGGCTCCGGCAAGAGCACCCTCGCCGGAGTGCTCGCCGGCAAGCCATCCGTGACGGTTACCGACGGTACAGTGCGCTACCAGGGTCGGGATCTCCTCTCGCTCGCGCCCGAGATCCGAGCGCGCGAGGGCGTGTTCCTCGCTTTCCAGTATCCGGTCGAGATCCCGGGCGTGAACAACAACTACTTCCTCAAGGCGGCGCTCAACGCCATTCGCACCCACCGGGGCGAGAGCGAGCTCGACGCAATCGATTTCCTGAGTTTCTGCAAGGAGAAGATGGCGCTCGTCGATATGCCCCAGGATCTGATGGGTCGCGCGATCAACCAGGGCTTCTCGGGCGGCGAGAAGAAGCGCAACGAGGTGCTGCAGATGCTGCTCCTCGAGCCGAAGCTCTGCGTTCTCGACGAGACCGACTCGGGGCTCGACATCGACGCCATGCGCGCCGTCGCGAAGGGCGTGAACGCACTGCGCTCTCCCGACCGCTCGATGCTCGTGATCACCCACTACCAGCGGCTGCTCGAATACATCGTGCCGGATCGCGTGCACGTGCTCGCCGGTGGTCGGATCGCCCGCTCGGGCGACAAGGATCTCGCCCTCGAGATCGAGGAGACGGGCTACCGCGGCATCGGGGACGCGGAGGGAGTTCTCGCGTCATGAGTGCTCAGACGAGGGCGCACGAGCCCTATGTCACCGGACACGCTGCGTTCGCAGCGCGCCTCGGCAGCGAACCGGCGTGGCTCGAAGACCTTCGCGCCCGCGGACTCGCGGCCTTGGAAGACAGCGGTTTCCCGTCGCGGCGTCGCGAAGAATGGCGCTACACGAACGTCGAGCTGGTGATGCGCGAGCCGTTCGCGCTGACGGATGCATCCGCGCCTCCTGTCGACCGCGCCGCTGCCCAGTCGGCGGTGCTCGGCGACGCCTCGGCACCGCAGCTGGTGTTCGTCGACGGCGGGTACGCTCCCGAGCTTTCGGCGCCGCCAGCCGATTCCGACGGCGTGCTCGCGGAGAGCCTCGCGGATGTTCTGCGAGACGATCCCGCGCGCCTCAAGGGCCTCCTGGGTGGCGAGGTGGACATCAAGCTCCACCCCTTCGCCGCGCTCAATACCGCGTACGTCAGTGACGGCGCCGTCGTGACGGTGCCACGCGGAGCCGCCGCCGAACGCCCCGTGGTGTTGCGCTTCCTGGCGCGCGGCGGCGAGACGCGCAGCATCGCGCATCCACGCGTCCTCCTGATCGCCGAGCCCGGAAGCCGGGCCAGCGTCGTGCTCGACTTCGCGTCGCTCGACACCGGCACACACCTCACGAACACGGTCACCGAGGTGCGGGTCGGCGCCAACGCCGAGCTCCACGTGGTGACGCTGCAGCGCGAGTCGGACGACGCGGTCCACTTCTCGCTGCTCCGCACGCGTCAGGAGCGCGACAGTCGCCTGCGCTCCCATGTCGTGACCTGCGGCGGCGCGCTGGTCCGGAACGACCTCGAGGCCCTGCTGGCCGACGAAGGCGCGGACTGCACGCTGAACGGTCTGTTCTTCGGAGCGGGAGCTCGGAAGATCGACAACCACACCCTGGTTGACCACGCGGTACCCCACGGCTCGAGTCGCCAGCTGTACAAAGGAGTCCTCGGCGATCGCTCGCGCGGCGTCTTTCGCGGTCGCGTCGTGGTGCGGCCGGATGCTCAAAAGACGGACGCCACGCAGTCGAATCCCAACCTGCTCACATCGATGGGTGCAGAGGTCGACACCAAGCCCCAGCTCGAAATCCACGCCGACGACGTGAAGTGCAGCCACGGCTCCACCATCGGCCAGCTCGATCCCGACGCGCTCTTCTTCCTGCGCTCGCGCGGCATGGCGGAGCCCGAGGCGCGCGAGTTCCTGACCCGCGGATTCGCGAACGAGATCGTCGAGGCGCTGCCCGTCGAAGTGCTCCGCGAGCCCGTCGCCGATCTGCTTTTCGCGCGGCCGAGCGCGGTTGTCGGAGATCGCCGGTGACCGCCGCGACGAACCGCACGCCCCTCGACGTTGCCCGCGTTCGCAAGGACTTCCCGATCCTCGCCACCGCGTCGCGCGGCAAGCCGCTCGTGTTTCTCGACACCGCGGCCAGCAGCCAGAAGCCGCAGGCGGTGATCGATGCGCTGTCGGCTTTCTACGCGTCTGGGTACGCGAACATCCACCGCGGCTTATATCAGCTGTCCGCCGAGGCCACGCGCCTTTTCGAGGGCGCGCGCATTCGGGTGCAGGAGTTCATCGGCGCCGCCGACGCGCGAGAGATCGTGTTCGTTCGCAACGCCACCGAGGCCATCAATCTCGTGGCGTACAGCTGGGGTCGACAGAACGTCGGTGTCGGCGACGAGATCCTGATCTCCGCCATGGAGCACCACGCGAACATCGTTCCGTGGCAGATGTTGTGCGAAGAGAAGGGCGCGACCCTGCGCGTCGCGCCGATCGACGACCGCGGGCAGCTGGTCCCGGGGGGCATCGCCGAGCTGCTCTCGGATCGCACGAAGCTCCTCGCGATCACGCACGTCTCGAACGCACTCGGGACGATCAATCCCGTGCGCGAGATCGTCGAACTCGCGCACGCGCGCGGGGTCAAGGTGCTCCTCGACGGTGCGCAAGCGGTGCCGCACACGAGCGTCGACGTCCGTTCGATCGACTGCGACTTCTACGCGTTCTCGGGCCACAAGCTCTTCGCGCCGAGCGGCATCGGCGTTCTCTACGGAAAGCTCGCGCACCTCGAGGCGATGCCGCCGTTCATGGGTGGCGGCGAAATGATCGCTAGCGTGACCTTCGAGAAGACCACCTACGCCGAGGTGCCGCGCAAGTTCGAGGCCGGCACGCCCGACATCGCCGGTGTGATCGGCCTCGGCGCTGCCATCGACTACATCGAAGAGATCGGCATGGGCCGCATCGAGGTGTGGGAGGCGGAGCTCCTCGAGTACGCGACACGCCGCCTCGAGGCACTGCCACAGGTTCGGCTCGTCGGCACGGCGGAGCACAAGGCCGCCGTGCTGTCCTTCGTCGTTTCGGGAGTCCATCCCCACGACGTGGGAACCATCCTCGACCAGGAGGGGATCGCGGTTCGCTCGGGGCATCACTGCGCGCAGCCCGTGATGGACCGCTTCGGCGTCCCCGCCACCACGCGCGCGTCGCTGGCGTTCTACAACACGAAAGAAGATGTTGATGCCCTCATCCGCGGCATCGAGAAGGTGCTGGAGATATTCGGCTGATGGACGATCTGCGAGAGCTCTACCAGGCGACGATCCTCGACCACAACAAGTCGCCACGGAACTTCGGCGCCAAGCCCGAGT
>JABSQW010000182.1 GCA_013215605.1 Myxococcales bacterium | reverse complement strand
TCTCGGCGATCGCCGATCTCGATGGCGGCGGCGTGGTCAAGACGAATCTGATCGGCATCGATCCCGACCCGGACAAGATCCAGCCGGGCATGAAGGTCGATGTTGTTTACGAGGTCGCGCCCCGCAAGGACTCCGAGGGCAACGAGTACATGACCTTCTACCTGCGTCCGGCGGCTGCCTGAGAGCGGCGCTCGAGTCCCGGCGAAGTGGGACTGCAAGCGGCCCGAACGCAAACCTCTTCAAAGGAGATCCCATGAGCCAAGACGTCTTCATCGCTGGCATCGACATGATCAAGTTCGGAAAGTACCTCGACCGCTCCGTCGAGAACCTGGGCGCCGAGGCCTGCGTCAGCGCGCTCGACGACGCCGGCGTCACCATCCAGGATGTCGAGGCCGTCTACAGCGGCAACCTGATGCAGGCCATGGGCAACGTCGGCCAGCGAATCCTCAAGCAGATCGGCCAGACGGGTGTACCCATCGTCAACTGCGCCAACGCCTGCGCAACCGGCGCTACGGCGCTTCGCGAGGGCTGGACCGCCATTTACGCCGGGATCTACGACGTCGTGCTCTGCGTCGGCGTCGAGAAGCTGGCCGGCGCCGGCATGCTCGGCGGTGGTGGCGGGTTCGGGAAGGGCATCCCCACGGAAGGGCTGATGGGCTCCGGCTCGATGCCCTGCGTCTTTGCCGAGGCCGGCGTCGAGCACTCGCGCCAATACGGCACCACCTTCGAGCAGTTCGCGACCATCGCGGTGAAGAACCACCATCATTCGACGATGAACGCGAAGGCCCGCTACCAGATCGAGACGCCGCTCGACGAGGTCATGAATTCCGAGATGATCTCGTACCCGAACACCAAGCTCATGTGTTCGGTGAACGTGGACGGTGCGGCAGCGGCGGTGCTGATGTCGGAGAAGAAGATCCGCGAGCTCGGGCTCGCGAGCTCCGCGGTGAAGATCCGGGCCTCGGTCCTGAAGACGGATCCCTGGACCGACCGCGACGAGGTCATGCCCGACGTCAACACCTGCACGCGCACGGCCGCGGCCGAGGCCTACGAGCGGGCCGGTATCGGACCGGACGATCTCGACCTCGTCGAGCTTCATGACTGCTTCGCCACCGCCGAGGTGCTCCACTACGAGAACCTCGGGCTCTGCAAGGACGGCGACGCGCCGAAGCTGATCGACGACAAGGACACCTGGCTCGGCGGCCGGATCCCGGTGAACGTCTCGGGCGGCCTCCTCTCGAAGGGCCACCCCATTGGCGCCACGGGCATCGCAAATGTGTACGAGATCGCGACGCATCTGCGCGGCCGCGCGGAGAAGCGCCAGGTACAGGGCGCCCGCATTGGTCTCGCCCACGTGATCGGCCTCGGCACCTGCTGCGGCATTCACGTCCTGGAAGGCCCGAGCAGCTAGGAAGGTCTCCCGCCGACACTCCCCGCCACCGACCCCGGTCGGTCGGCCGGGAGTCGTCGTTCTGGGCTCAGGCGTCGCCGAACACCGGATCGCGCTTCTCGATGAACGCGCGGACGCCCTCGCCGAAGTCCTTCGTCTGGGCGCAGAGGATCTGGTTGCGGTCCTCCATCGCGACCACCGCGTCGATGCTGCCCGCGTCGAGACTCGTGTTGAGACACTCCTTCGAGAGGCGAAGCCCCAGGGGCGAGGTGCGCAGCAGATCGTCGACGAGACCCTGCGCCTCCTTTTCGAGCGCGTCGTCCGGAACCACGGCGGAGACGAGCCCGAGCTCGCGCGCGCGCTCGGCGTCGACGAAGCGGCCCGTCAGGATCAGCTCCGACGCGACCGAGGCGCCCACGAGGCGCGGGAGCAGGTAGCTCACACCGACGTCGCAGCCGGACAGGCCGAGCTTGATGAACGCGGCGTTCATGCGCGCCGATTCCCCGGCGATGCGGATGTCGGACGCCAGCGCCAGCATGAACCCACCACCACACGCGGGGCCTTGGACGCACGCGACGAATATCTGTTGGACGCGGCGCATCTTGATCGACAGCTCGGCGATACGGCGCTGGCCGCGAAGGCTCGCCGCGACGTTGCGGCCTTCGCCCGTGCCGGTAACCGGCTCCTTCAAGTCGAGCCCGGCACAGAACGCGCGGCCGGCGCCGCGCAGCACCACGACCCGCGTCCGCGGGGTGCGGGCCAGGTGGTCGAGGAAGTCGTGGAGCTCATCGACGAGCTTGCGACTCAGTGCGTTCAGCGACTCGGGACGGTTCAGCGTGCACCACGTGACGGGTCCGCGCTCCTGGATGTCGAGGGTCTCGGTTTTCATGGGGTCTCCTCGCGGTCCATCCTACGTCGAACCGCCGATCCGGAGCAGCTCTTGATGAAGACCCGGGGGTCGGCCGAGCTGGTAGGCTGCTGCCCATGGACGAGCCCTACGCGACGCTCAAGTCCGACGATCTCGGGGGGTTGGTCGACGTCGAGAACCTGCGCGCCTGGCTCGACGCGCAAGGCATCGAAACCGGAGGCTCCCTCGAGGTGCGCCGGATCTCCGGTGGGATGTCGAACGAGAGCATCGGCATCGTCCGGAACGGCGAGCGGTTCGTGCTGCGGCGCCCCGCAAGCGTCGCGCTCGAACGCGCCGCCCGCGGCATGGAGCGCGAGTTCCGCGTGCTCAGCGCGCTCGAAGGCACCGACGTCCCCCACCCGACACCCCTCGCGCTTTGCACCGACCGCGCGTTGATCGGATCGGCGTTCTACGTGATGCGCCACGTCGATGGCTTCAGCTCGATTCAGCCGCTGCCCAAACGCTTCGAGGCCGACACCGACCTTCAGCACGAGGTGGCGCTCAGCACCATGGACGCCCTCGGCAAGCTCGCCCGCGTCGACTGGCAGGCGCGGGGTCTGCTGGGCTTCGGTCGCCCCGAGGGTTTCCACGAGCGGCAGGTCGGCCGCTGGCTCTCGCAGCTCGATACCTACGAGGCGCGGGAGATCCCGTCGATCCGCGACGTCGGCCGCTGGCTCTCCGAGCGCCATCCCTCCGACTGGATCGCGGGCATCATGCACGGCGACTACCACACGGCCAATGTGCTCATCGCGCCGGACCCGCCGGGCCGCGTTGCCGCGATCCTCGACTGGGAGAACTGCACCATTGGCGATCCGCTCCTCGATCTAGCGGGCTTCCTGCGCATGTGGGACACGTCGGACCGCGCGGGCTGGGCAGCGCGGCGCGACATGATCGCTCAGTGGGAGAAGTCGAGCGGTCGCAGCGCGCCCGATCTCCGCTACTACACGGCGCTCTCCGCCTTCAAGCTCGCCGTGATGCTCGAGGGCGTCTACCAGCGCTCTCTCGCCGATCCCACGCGCGGCGACACCGGAGGCATGGGCGACATGGTACTCACGATCGCAGGTGAGGCCGAAGCGGCCATCTCCTCCTGAAGATTCCAATCAACGGACCCGGAAAAGACAAGGAGCCCGACATGCCGAGCGTTCCCAAAGGATGCAAGCTCGCCCTCGATCCCAGGGACGACTACAACCACGCCCCGGACGACGTTTCGAACTACAACGAGAGCATGTACTTCAGCGTGCTCGACCTCGAGCAGACGATGGGCGGCTGGGTGCGCATCGGCAACCGCGTGAACGAAGGCTACGCGGAGATGACCATCTGCTGGTACCTGCCGGACGGGCGGATCGCCTTCATGGCCAGCCGACCCAAGATCACCTCGAACGAGGAGATGAATGCGGGGGGGCTGCGTTTCGAGATCCTCGATCCCTTCGAGAACCACCGGCTCACGTACGAGGGGAAGGTGTGTCTGCTCGAGCGGCCGCACGAGATGGTGGACCCCGGCAGGGCGTTTCGCGAGAACCCGATCGTCGAGTGTCGGCTCGAGGTGAACCAGCGCGCGGCCTCCGAGTGTGTGGGGGGAGAGGTCGTCCGCGAGGACGGCGCACCGCTGCCGATCGACCCCGAGAAGGGATTCGGCAAGGCGCACTTCGACCAGTTCATGCACGGCGACGGCTGGCTCCTGGTAGACGGCGAGCGCTACGAGTTCTCCGGTCACGGAGCCCGGGACAAGACGTGGGGCCCGCGCTACTGGCAAAGCATCGACTGGTACCGCTGGCTCCACTTCTACGTTTCGCCCGAGCTTTCGATCGAAGCCACGCTGATGAACGACGGGAAGGGCACCCGCTGCAGCGGGATGGTGTTCACCCCCGACGGCATGCAGGAGATCGAGGGCGGCGAGATCGACACGGACTGGGATGAACACGGCTACCAGAAGAGCCTGCGCTTCAAGACCCGTGCCGCAGGCGTCGACTACGAGGTCGAGGGCCGTGTGGCGTCCCTGATTCCGCTGCGCAACCGCCGCCAGCTCCCCGACGGCACCTGGCTGCAGACGCGCATCACCGAGGGCCTCACGTGCTACACGTGCAACGGCGTCGCGGCGATCGGGATGTCGGAATACCTCGACCAGATCGTGGACGGGAGGCCGAGCGGAATCGAGCCGTGATCCGAGAGCGCGCCGTGCGGGGGCGCCGATCCTCAGACTACGAAGGCACTCCACGGTGAGAAGAAGGCGCCCCCTGCTTCTCGCCGCGCTGCTCGCGCCGCTCTGCTGTGCGCCCGAAACATCCCGACCCAGCAACTTGTTGCTGATCACCGTCGACACCCTGCGAGCGGATCAGCTGATGTGCTACGGCGGCCCGAGCGGGGTCGGGCGCTCGATCTGCGCGCTCGCGAAGACGGGGACCCGCTTCGAGTGGGCGTTCTCCGCGGCCTCCTCCACGGCTCCCTCGGTGGCGTCACTGCTGACATCGAAGTACCCGAGCGAGCACGGCGTCCGGCAGAACGCGACGTTCTTTCTATCCGACGAACACCTGCTCGTCGGGGAGGTCCTTGCTGCGGCGGGTTACGACACAGCGGCCATCGTCTCGAACCCGGTGATCGGCGCCAGTCGCAACTTTGGTCGGGGTTTTCGCGTCTACGACGAGTCCACGAACCGCAGCGAGCGGAATCGGCCGGCGAAGTTCGAGCGGGATGCGGCGCACACCGCCGACGCCGCGATCGCGTGGGTCCAGGCCGACGCGCGGCCTCCGTGGTTTCTGTGGGTCCACTTCCAGGATCCCCACGGCCCCTACGAGCCACCCAACGCACCGCCGGAGCGCGACGCCCCCGGCGACGAGAAGCTGCCGATCCTCCACCAGCAGATCGGACTGCGAGGCATTCCCCATTATCAGCAGCTGCCCGGGCTGTTCTCGGCGGCCGCCTACGAGCGTCGCTACCGCGCCGAGGTCCGCTACCTGGACGCCCACGTCGCGCGACTGATCGAGCGCATCGAGGCGTTCGGCGGGCCGGTGCACGTGCTGTTCACAGCCGACCACGGCGAGTCGTTCCAAGAGGACGCGATCTACTTCTCGCACGGCCACTCGCTCGGCCTGGAGCAGATCCGCGTGCCGCTCCTGCTGCGTCCGGCCGGCGGCGGCGCAGCGTCCGTCGTGGCCACGTCCGTCAGCACGATCGACGTCGCCCCGACGCTGCTGACGCTGGCGGGAGTCCGCGTCCCGGCTGAGTTTCGCGGTCGCCCGCTCCCGTCACCGCACAGCCCGACTCCGAGCGCGTCCTCGACACGCGCCATCTTTGCCGAGCAGGCCGATCAGGTCGCGACGGTCGTCGGCGATCGCTACTACTCGAGGCAAAGGAACCACAGCCCCGTCGCGATCCACTACGGCCGTCTGCTGGGTCTGCCGCGGGTCGCGACCCTACGGCGGGACGGCAGCGCATCGGCCTACTCGCGCGCCGGGGAGTCCGACCAGGGCGCTGCCGACGCCCTCGACGCGATCCTCGCGGAGCTGCAACCCGTGGAGGGCTCGAAACATCGAGGCGTGAGCGCGGAGCTCCTGGAGCGCATGCGGGCCCTCGGCTACGTGGAGCCGTAGCGCCCGTGTGGGCCCGCCGTGAGGCCGCGCCATCCGCCCCTGTGAGCCAGCGACCCAATTTCCTCGAGACAAATCGTAGAATCGAACGCATGTCGACAGCTACTTCCGCCCAGGTTCGCGACCAACTCGGCCATCCCGTCATCGACGCCGACGGCCACGTCCTCGAGATGTTCCCGGCGATCTATCCGTTCCTCCGGGAGGAGCTCGGTCCCGATCGCTTCGACGTCTACCTGAAGCAGGGGCCTCCCGCGCGGCTCGCCGTTCCGAAGCGCCGGGCGGCGGAGAACCTGCGCGATCGCACGCCCCAGGGCGCGTGGTGGGGGGCGGCCTGCGAGAATACGCTCGACCGGGCCACGTTCATGTTCCCTGCGCTCCTGTGCGAGCGAATGGGCGAACTCGGGATCGACTTCTCGGTGCTCTACACCACGCACGGTCTGTCGACTTGCTCGGTCCCCGACACGGACCTGCGTCTCGGCACGGTGCGCGCGTTCAACCGCTACTACGCGGAGGTCTACGGTCCCTACCGCGAGCAGTTGACTGTGGCCGCGATGATCCCGATGCACACGCCCGACGAGGCCATCGCGGAGCTCCGGCACAGTCACGAACTCGGGCTCAAGGTCGCGTCGTTTCCCGAGGGCGTGTTGCGTCCCATCGAAGCCGGGCCGAGTCAGCACCCGCAGCTGTGGCCCGGGCAAGCGCACTGGTACGACACCTTTGGGCTCGACAGCGCCTACGACTACGACCCGGTCTGGGCCACCGCCCGCGAGCTCGGCTATGCGCCGACTTTCCACGGCGCTCTCGGCATCCGCCCCTCGCACACACCGTCGCCCACGAGCTACGTGTGCAACCACGTCGGGATGTTCGCGGGGCTGGTTGCGCCCGTCTGCAAGTCGCTGTTCATGGGCGGTGTCACCCGCCGCTTCCCGGACCTGCCGTTCGCGTTCCTCGAGTGCGGGGTCTCCTGGGCGATGCAGATGCTCAACGATTTCGTCGAGCACTGGGAGAAGCGAAATCTCGACGCACTCTCGATCCTCGATCCCTCGAGGCTCGACGTGCCGGCGCTCACGGACTACTTCGACCGGTACGGAGCAGCGGTGCGCGATCGCCTCGAGGGCGACTTCGCCGACGCCGTTACGAGCATGGCCATCGACGACGGGAAGGCCGAAGGCCACGACGAGTGGGAGCACCTCGACGTTCGCTCTGCACAGGACATCGTCGATCGCTTCTCCCCGAGCTTCTACTTCGGCTGCGAAGCGGACGACCGAGGCGTCGCCACCGCGTTTCCGCCTTTTCCTCCGTGCGACGCGCGCTTGAACGCGATCTTCAGCTCCGACATGGGACACTGGGACGTGAGCGACGTGAGCACGGTGCTGGCCGAGGCACACGAGCTGGTAAGCGAAGGGCTCGTGTCCAGTGATGATTTCCGGCGCTTCACGTTCGAGAATCCCGCGCGGCTCTACCTCGCGGCGAACCCTGCATTCTTCGAGGGAACAGCCGTGGAGAAAAGCACCGCTGCGCTGAAATCGGCGGGAGCCGGCGTGTCTTGAAGCTTGCGAAGCCGTTCGTCGACGTCGGTCTCCTGACGCGCGATCCGGATTCCATGCTCGCGTTCTGGCGGGACGAGATCGGTCTTGCGTACGAGGAGCGCCTCGACACGGGGGGCGGCGGGGTACAGCATCGCCTCGACCTCGCGGGATCGGTGCTCAAGGTCAACGTGGTCGCCGAGGCGTCGGCGTCGCAGCCGCCGGGCGGGATTCGCGAGATCCTGATCGCGCGCGACGACGTCACCGCGCCGCGCCGCCTCGTGGACCCCGATGGAAATGCCGTCGCTCTCGTTCCAAACGGCCACGAGGGCGTGTCGCAGATCGGAATCGTCCTCCGGGTTCGCGACGCCGCGGCGTTCGACGGTTGGTTTGGTGATGTCTTGCAGCTCGATCGCCTGCACCCGGGAGCTCATCGCTGTGGCGAGACGCTGCTCTTCCACGACGAGTCGGAGGACGCGGTGGTCGCTGGGGCGCCGAGCGGCGTTGGCTATCGCTACCTCACGATCCAGGTGTACGACTGCGCGGCGGAGCACGCCGGGATCCTCGCGCGCGGCGGCGCCCAAGGTCTGGCGCCCACCCGCATGCGCGACGTCGCGAAGATTTCCATGGTGTGCGACCCAGACGGTGGCTTTACCGAGATCTCCCAACGGGCCTCGCTGACCGGTCCCCTCGACTGAACCTGTCGTAGCGGGACTTGATACCTTACGACGCCGGGGAGGAGTCGTAAGGTATGCGCGGCGAAGGACGGGTTGGAGTGACAGCGCTCTACCTGTGCTCCCTGTTCTCCGGGGCTGCGGCACTCGCGTACGAGATCGCCTGGACGAAGCTTCTCTCGCTGACGTTCGGCAGCACGACGCTCGCCGCGAGCGCAACGCTCGCTGGATTCATGGGCGGCATGGGGATCGGAGCGTTCTGGTACCACCGGGTGCTGCGACGCCACGGATCGCCCCTTCTCCTGTACGCACTGCTCGAGATCGCGATCGCTGCCACGGCGTTCGGCGTGACGTTCGTCTTCCCGGTTCTCCCCGGACTGTTCGCAAACTCGGCGGGCCCGCTCGGTTCCGGAGTCCCCCTCGTGCTGGCGCGCTACGCCTGCGCGTTCCTGGTGCTGGCGATTCCGACGGCGCTCATGGGCGCGACGTTTCCCGCGCTTTGCGCGGCACTCATCAAGAGTCAGTCCGGCGTGGGGCGTTACCTGGGGATGCTCTACGGGCTGAATACGCTCGGCGCCGCCATCGGCGCGTTGCTGGCGGGGCTCGTACTCATCGACGCCGTGGGACTCCGCACCACGGTCTGGTTGGGAAATGCGCTCAACCTTCTCGTTGCGCTCGCTGCCTTCGCCCTCGCGCGCCGCAGACCCGACGTACCGGCTACCGAAGGCGCGCTTCCCGGCGCCCCCGCGGCGTTCGCGAGCAGCATTCCGCGCCAGTTCGTGGCCATCGCCCTGCTCCTCTCGGGCTTTGCGACGTTCGGCTACGAGATCCTCTGGTTCCGCGCGCTCCGCTATTTGTTCGGGAACAGCACGTACGCGTTCACCATCATGCTCGTGGTGTTCCTGAGTGGCCTCGGCATCGGTGGCCTCGCGTTCCGCCGCGTGTCGCGCCTTCCGCGCGCCGACCTCGCGCTCGGACTCGTCCAGCTTTCGATCGGCGTGCTCGTCCTGTTCGCGATCTCCGTCTGCGCCACCATTCTCGGAACGCCGAATCTCGAGAGCCAACTCTCCGTATTCTCGCCGACACTCGCGAGCCTGCCGTGGTGGCAGCGGCTGTTCATCCAGTCTCTCGCGGGGTTTTTCATCATGCTGCCGGCGACGCTCATGATGGGACTCGCGTTTCCCCTCGCGAGCGGTCTGTTCATCGGCGACGCCCAAGACGAGCGGGAGGTCAGCCAGCGCGTCGGAGGCGCGGTGCTGCTGTCGAACCTCGGCAGCATCGTCGGCGCCCTGGTGGCCGCCATGCTGCTTCTACCGCTCGCCGGCACCGTTTTCGGAACTCTGATCCTGGCCTTGATCAACTCGCTCGTCGGCATCGTGGTGCTCTCTTTCGTCCCTGCGAGTTTGCGCTTCGTCACCGTCGCCGCCGTGGCCTCATTTGCGGCGTTCGCGGGCTTTGCACTGATCCTGCCGGAGCGGCTCAGCTTCGTCGGAGCGGGCAACCAGGAGCAGCTTCCGGCCAGCGCGCTGATCTTCGAGCGGGAAGGGGACCTCGCCACGGTCCAGGTCTGGCGGAGTCTGAATCCCCCGGCCCTCGGAATGGCGATCGACGGATCGATCATCGGAGCCACGGCCAACTGGCACAGCCGAATGACGAAGAAGCAACTCCTCCTCGCTCACCTGCCGATGTTCGTCGACGGGTCGCTGAAGACGACGCTCAACATCGGTCTAGGCTCCTCATCGACCCTCCGGGCGCTGTCGGACTATCCCGGCGTCGAAGTGCTCGACGCCGTGGAGATCAACGACGCCGTGGTCGAGGCGACGATGCTGTTTCCGGAATCCTCCGTGCTGAGCGATCCCCGATCGCGGGTGATCGTGGACGACGTGCTGCACTTTCTGCTGCGCCACCCCGGGCACTACGATCTGATCGTGTCGGATGGCAAACAGGCGCGCGGCTACTCGGGTAATGCCAAGCTGCTCAGCTCCGAGTTCTACGCCCTCACACGACGTCGCCTCACGGAACGCGGCATGCTCGTACAGTGGATACCGCTGGATACGGCGGGCGATTTCCCGACCGTGCTGCGAACGTTCGCGGAGTCTTTCACGCACTCGGCCGCGTACTTCTTCCCACCGGGTACAATGCTGATGGTGGGCTCGGAGCGACCGCTCGACGGTCGGGTCCCGCTTGCGGAGGCTGTGTTTCGATCGCTTCCCGTGCGCGCGGAGCTCGAGCCGTTCGGCCTCGGCAGCGGCGCGGCACTGCGCGGAAGTCGGGTGGCCGGACGCGAGGCGCTTCTCGCCGTGGCCGGTAGCGCACCGCTCAACACCTGGGACCACCCCGTTCTCGAGTTCGCCGCGTTTCGCGCGCCGGAGGCGGGCGGGATTCGCTTGGCCAACTGCTTGCTGCTCCTCGATGCGCGCAGAGCCGAGGAGGCGATGGGCCGCGAGCCTGCGGTGACTCCGGAGCTGCGGTCGAACGCGGTCTACCACGAAGCGGTGTGCTCACTCTTTCGCGGCGACACCGCGCGCGCGCTCTCTCTCTCGCAGCGCGCCGTCGCTATCGACCCGGGAAACGGCGGCGCCAATTCGCTCGTTTTGAGCCTGCTCCAAGCGGAGTAGGGAACCCGGGAGTGTGAGCGGCAGAATTCGTCGGGCTGCTACCGCGTATCCTCGCCCTGGCCGTATTGAACCTTCAAGCGGGAGACAGCAGCTGGCCCGCCACGTTCCCCGTGGGCTCGTCGTCGCGGATGCTGACCGTTCCGTTCACGATCACGGCGCGGTAGCCGTATCCGCGTTGGAATAGACGCGGTGAGCCACCGGGCAGGTCGTTGCGGACCCGGGCGCGATCGATGCCGACGGTCTCGGGGTCGATGACGCAGAGGTCGGCGATCGCCCCCTCCCGGATCTCACCGCGGTCCGCGAGTCCGAGGAGCCGAGCCGGCTGCTGCGTGATCCGATTCACGACGAGCGACACGTCGAGCAGCCCGCGTTTGTTCACGAGCTCCGCGAGCATGTAGCTCGGATACCGGTAGTTGGTCACGCTCATCACGTGTGCCCCGGAGTCGCCGAGAGCGATCAGCGTATTCGGATCTTCGATGAAGCGGACGGCTCCTTCGAGACTGCGGTTTGCGATGGCGATCTCGACGAGAGTTCCGAGGTCGTCGGCCACCACCTGATCGCAGAGGAAGTCGATGGGGTGCCTGCCGCTCTCTGCCGCTGCGTCGGCGAGCGTCGCACCGCCGAGCTCCGGTCGCGACGGCGCGTCGATGAAGATCCACTCGTCGTACACCGGTGCGTAGGGCATATGGGTCTTCGCTTCGCGCAGGGATTTCTGGCTCGATGGCTCCCGCAGGCGCGACAGCCGTCCCGCGGCGTCGCCTTCGAAGAAGCGCGGTAGCGCCGCATGCCAGCCCATTGCGGCGAACACGAGCGTGGGCTCGTCGAAGCGCAGCAGCAGCGTGATGGGGAGCGGCGCCACCTGCGGCGCGACCACCACGCCGCCCGCGTTCCGCTCGGTGTTGTGAGCAAGGATCTGCGGCCACACGCCGTCCCCGGGCTCTGCGTGCAGGGGGCTCCAGGTGAGGCGAACACCAGATTCGCGCGACCACGCGATGTAGGGCTCGAGCTCATCGATGAGCGCGGCAGCATCGCGGCTGAACTTCGTTTCGACGTTGATCTGCCACAGGCGGCCCGCGCACGCGGCGACGAGCGCGCGGAGCTCCTCGTGGTCGGCGAATCGACTCGGGACGGGATCGCCATAGCTGTCGACGTGGTTGGGCCCGCGCGACGTCGCGAGTCCGAGGGCGCCCGCCGCGAGGGCATTCTCGAGCTCGGCCACCATCGCCTCGCGCTCGGCGGCCGTCGCCACCTCGCCGCGGGCCCGCTCGCCCATGACGAAGTAGCGCAGCGCCGAGTGGGGCACGAAGCCGCTGACGTTCACACCGAGTGGCTGCTTCCCGAGATACGCGCGGTACTCCGAGAACGTCTGCCACTCGAAGGGGACGCCGCGGTGGGTGGATTCGTAGGGGATCTCTTCCACCACTTCGAGGGAGCGCAGCAGGTACTCGTCACCGCCGGGTGGGCAGGGCGCAACGCCGAAGCCGCAGAGTCCGATCGCGACGCTCGTCACGCCGTGGAGATTCGTCGGTGACGCCGTTGGGTCCCAACACAGCTGGGCGTCGAGGTGAGTGTGAGGATCGATGAAACCCGGCGTGACCCAGCACCCTTCGGCCTCGATCACTGGGGTGCCGTCGACGCTTACCGCGCCGACTTCGACGATGCGACCGTCACGGATGGCGACGTCCGCCGGAAACGGGTCGGCGCCGGTTCCATCGACCACGATCCCGTTGCGGATGACGAGATCACGAGCGGAGCGGCTCTGCTCACTCATTTCGGCGGACCCTGGTTTTCATCGGTTCGAACGAAGGTTCGAATTCGAGTTCGGATTCTCGTACGCGCCCGCCAGTCTAGCGCCTCAGTACTCGCCGCCGGCACTTCGATTCGCAGACCGGCCCCAAAATACCGGGGGCGGCTACGAGGTCACCGGATCCTTCCGCCGGATCTGATCCATCTCGGCTATTCTCGCGCGCGTCCGAGGGCGGTCCGTCTGCAGCGGGCAACGGACGACGGGCCGCGGGGTGTTGCGTCGCGGCGTGCC
>JABSQW010000181.1 GCA_013215605.1 Myxococcales bacterium | reverse complement strand
TACACGGAAGGGACGTAGAGCTTGCCCTCGTGACTCGCGCACACCGTCGTCACGGAGTGGGGGATGCCGTACCAGGTCCGGGTTTCGACGAAGATCTCTCGATACTCCGCGCTGAAGCTCCAGTCGCTGACCGGCATCTCGATCACGTCACCCGACAGCCACAGCCCGGGCCTGTGGTCCTTCGGGGCGCATGCACCGAACGCGAGTATGAAGCACGCCAGGGGCAGCGCGATACGTCCCGTGCACCAATTCCTCATTCGGCCCTCCTGTCCGTCGGCCGGCGCTACGCGATCGGCGCGTTGCGCACGCGGGGCTCGAGCGGGATCTTGAACAGGCGCGTCGCGTTCTCGCCGAGCACCTTGCGCTGCACTCGTTCGGGCAATGCCTCCATTCCCTCGACGGCTTCGCTGACGGCGCCCGGAAAGTGGCCGTCGAAGTGGGGGAAGTCGGAGGCCCAGATCAGCACGTCCTCGCCGATCAGATCGACCAGCGGTGGCAGGGACTTCTCATCGCCCTCGACGGAGACGAAACACTGTCGGGCGAGGATCTCGGACGGGGGCGTCTTGATCAACGGGAAGTTCCCCCGGTCGAAGCGCGCCTCCATGCGATCGATCAGCGATGCAGTCCACGTCGCGTTGCTCTCGAGGAACGCGAAGGGCAGTTGCGGGTGGCGATCGCAGATGCCGCCGAACATCACGTACGCCATGGTCAACATGTTGTCGAGCGGTAGCGAAAGCATGTCGGCCATCAGGATGTGACTGCCGGGCGCACCGGCCAGGTCGGGCAGGATGCTCTGCGACCAGTCGACATCGGGGAACGGAAAGGGATGCAGCCCGATCGCGAGGTCGTGGTGATCGCAGGCGGCGTAGAAGCGCTCGAAGTCGGAGTGGTCGTGCGCCCGCCCCTGATATCGGCTCGCCCTCACCATGACGCATCGAAACCCTCGATCCGCCGCCCATTCGACTTCCGCCACCGCCGCAGCGGGGTCCTGAAGAGGCACGACGGCGACCGGATACAGCCGCGCCGGGTCGGTGGCACAGTAGTCGAGCATCCAGCGGTTGTAGGCCCGCGCCATTGCAGCGGCTGTCGCAAAGTCCGAGACGCCTCCGATCGCACCCACGGCGCTGGGGAAGATCATCGCCAGGTCGATGCCCTCGAGATCCATGTCGCGCAGCCGGTGCGCGGGATCGAAGGCGCCGGGATAGCCGTCTCCCCAGTGCTTGCCCAGAAAGTCGGCGGGGTTCTGCCCGGCGAAGGTCACGGCTTCGACGCCCGGCACGATACAGCGCCCATCGAGCATCAGCCCCGAGCCCCCCTGCTCGAAGTCGTGCACGAACAGCGCCTCGTTGGCCTGCTTTCGGAGCGCGGGATCGCAGTACTCGTCCCACAGGGTCCGGGGCTCGGCGACGTGGCCATCCGCGTCGAAGACGGGAAACCCGATGTTCGCCGGTGTCCCTGTTGCGCTGGGCATCATGGCCGGTCTCCTCAGTTCGCCAGCAGGAACAACAGCAGGCCTGAGCCCGCGCCCAACCAGCGGTTGCGCTTGAGCTTGGCCCCCGTCAAGCCTTGAAAGCTCTCTGCAGGCGAAGCGCCCGCGTATGCCCGCTGGATGACTGGGAACTCGGTGAGGCTCGCGGAGAACGCGGCGCTGAGCGCGCCGCTCAGCAGCGCAACGCGGCCGGGCGTGTCGAGCGGGATGAAGGCCACGAGCAGCAACACCACGAGCCAATGCCCCACGTTCCCCCCGACGCTCATCCCGCGGAAGGCACTGGCATCGCTGCGCTCCATGTCGAATGTGAAGACGAGGAAGAAGGAGTCGATCGGTCGGGTGGGGGCGATGCCGCCACTCCAGCGCGCGCCGGCGAAGTGGCCCCACTCGTGAGCCATCCGAACCACGACATAGCCGACCGCGATACCGTTCAAGATCGAGAGCAGCAGTGCGAATCCGAGGCCCGTCGTGGCGTACCAGGCGTCCGCGGCCGCCCAGAGTGAGAGTGCGGCCAGGGCGATGGCCCCGTCTCGCTGACCGAGACGCAGGACGGGCTCGGCGTCGACGGGCAGCTCAGTCACCTCGTTATTCGCAGCAGTACTCATGGTTTCCTCCATCCGATTTCGATTTGCCGCCCGATCCCGTAGGCCTCGCGCACGTTGCCCGCGATCCGCCCCTCGCGGGCGGAGCCGGTAAGCCGATCCGCGAGCGTTGCGAGTGCCGGAAGGTAGTCGAGAGTGTGACCGGGGTGCGGATAGTCCGAGGCCCAGAAGAAACGCCCGCCACCCAGCAGCTCGATCACAGCGGGTACGGTCCGCTCGTCGGGGTCGGCGGAGGTGTGAGGATAAGAGGTTCAAGCTGCGTTTTCGCGATGTGTGATATTGCGAACTATGTCAGATAGGACGAGGTTGAGGGGGAAATGTCCCCGGCCCGGGGGCGGATGCGGTGGCCGCCCTCGCGCGCGAGCTCTACTTTGGCATTCCGCTCGAGACGGATCGCTTCACACCCGGCACTTCCCTGGCCGTCTTCGAGATCCGGCTCGGTCCGATCGGCATCCAGATCTGTTGCCACTTCTACAACAATCCGGAGCTGTCGCGAATCCTGACGCTCGAGGGAGCTCGACTGCTGATCAATTCGACGTGGGCGGGCAACTGCATCATCGGCGGTGCACTCGAGTGGGAACGGACAGCTAGATCGGCCAGGGACCCACCCACAGCAGCGAGACCAGGATCGAAATCGCGTAGATTGGGAAGCCGATCGCGCACACGCCCGCAGCGCGCAGTGTGCTCCTATAGTCGAGTGCTTGGCGCACCGCGACGACCATCGCAATCAGCATCCACACGGAGCAGATCAGGAAGACCCAGCCAGCGATCGGTTCGATTACCGCGAACAGCCGCAACACGCCGGGAGCCGTCGAGTAGCCGAGCGTGCGAAGCAGCTCACCGGTATCCGATGATGTCTCGGGCTCGGGCAGCCAGCGCGTTCCTATGTAGGCGGCCACCACCGCCCAGACGTACCAGCCCGCGAACGCCGCGACTGTGCACCAGATGATGCCGTCCACTCCGCCATTCGCGACGCTGCCGATTCCGGCCGCGAGCGCCGACAGCAGCACGACCGTGGCCGACTCACCGGTGGCGTTGCGATCGGCCTCGACCTCTTCGTACAACTCGCTCTCCAGCCGCGCCGCGCGCCACATGCGCCTCGCAAGAAGTCTCACGGCCGGTACCTCCCGTTCGAATCGACCCAACGTCTCGTGTTCTCGAGAGTCGATGGCAGTAACTTGGCGGTGATCGCGTTCTCGAGGAAGTCCGGCAGCGCGGCTCCAACGTCGACGATCGTGGCGAAGTGGCCGAGCGAGCGGCCATCGGCCAGCTCGTCGATCTTCCAGTAACCCTCGATGCGCGCGACCCCGTTGTCGTAGCGATCGTCGAGTTTCCAGACAATGCGAGATTGCTCGAAGTCGACGCGCGTACTCACGCGGTAGACGATATTGATGAAGGCAATGCGAAGCCGGTGCTGCTCGATGTTCCGACCTTCGTGTCGACCCACCAGCTCGACTTCGCGCAATTCGGGACGGTACTCAGCCTGACGCGCGCTTTGGCTCAGCAGACGCATGACCCGGCCAGGTGGCTCGTCGAATACGACGAGTGCTCGGAAGCCCTCGGCGTTGTCATCGCCGCGCGGGAGCACGACGCGCCTCTCTTCGAACAGCGTCTCGACGATATGTTCGGAGTATCTTGTGCGCAACATCGCGATGGTCACCACATCGGCTTTCGCGGTCGAGGCGATGTTCATCAGTACCGCGCTCGAGATCAACGCTAGAGCGACGCTAGCCGGACGCATCGTCGGGACCCGGGACGCTCGTCATCTGTCACTCCGATTCGAGCAGCAGCGCGACGCCGAAGATCTCGCCGTGCCGATTGCGTATCGGGACGCACGCAGGCTCCTCGTGCGATAGCTCGACTCCCGATCCACCCAGGGGCGGCTGCCCTCGGCGATCTTCAGCTCCGTGATCACGACGCCCGGCAGCGGCGGGCCGGCGACCCGGATCGCGCCGTCCCTGGTCTCGGGCTGCCCGAGCGCGGCGACCCGGCCGGGCGGCAATGCCGCTGGGTCTGCAATGGCGAGCAGGGCGAAGGTCCGCATAGCGATCAAGATAGCAACAGGAGAAAGTGTTGCTGAGCGTCGTGCACCTCGAGCAGGGAAAAGGAAGAGCGCTGCGCTACTTGACGCGTTTCAAGTAACCGCCGGGATTGTTGGTGAGCCTGAAACGTTCCCGGGAACGATCGACCTCGAATTCGTCCGTGGCCGCGAGGAATGCTTCGATGCCTTCCGTTCCGGTATTGGGTGCTTTGAAGGGTTTGACGATGCCTGTGTCCTGCACGATGACGTAGCTCCCGACTGGAATGAACTTCGAATAGATTTCCAGCTCGGCTTGCACGTGTTCTGGGGTGTGGAGAGAGTCGAGGATCACGAGCACGCGCTTACCTTCGATGAGTGGTTCGAGTTGCCGGACGATCGCGGGATCGGTTGAGCTTCCGTGAAAGAACTTCACGCGCCGTTTCCACAGGCGATGCTGAGAGGCTTTTCGCGTGCGGTCTTCGATGTCGACGGTGAGGATGAGCCCATCCCTGTCGATCTGCTGCAGGATACTGGCCCACAGCAGCGCACTGCCTCCATTGTACGTACCGGTTTCGATGATCACTTCGGGTTCGACTTCGTAGATGATCTCCTGTGTGATCCAGACATCGAGAGGGTTCTGAAAGGTCTGAATGCCGAACCAACGATTCGCGCGAAAATAGTCCCGATTACTGAACCAACGAATGGCAAAATAGTACGCGAGGTCTTCGTCACTGACCTCAGAAAGCGGAATTTTCGCCGCCGGAACGATTTCGTCGTATGGGCGCTTGGGAGTCGGGGCGTCGGCAGCTGGGGATCCGGTCGGATGTGAGGCAACAATTGCAAGAGCAACGAACAGGGCACTAGGCCCGCCAATGATCCGGGAAAGGAGAGGATTCATCGATGAAACTTTCCTTCGTAGGTTTCGTCAGCCTGGTGTAGCCATGGGGTCCGATGAGAGCCCGAACGTTCCGCAGGCAGTAACGTAGCGATTCCGGTCCTCGTCCTGCTCGCCTCGGCCGGATCTAGGTAGATAGGAAGTTCAAGCCGCGTTTTCGCGCTGACTCAGCGGTCGGCGAGCACATCGAGGAAAATCGGCGACGACCAGGCGCGCTCCTCGACCTCCGCAAGGCAATCGTCGGGCAGCCCGTCGGGCCCGCGTTGGCACGGGCGCGAACGAACGCACGATCCGGCCTCGTCGCGCTCGCATCGGAGAGGATCTCCGTTGACGGCGAGCGAGGGCTCCTGGATCGCGCGGACGTAGTAGATCGTTTCGCGGCCATCGCG
>JABSQW010000180.1 GCA_013215605.1 Myxococcales bacterium | reverse complement strand
CTCGCGCTGTACGCCTTCGCGACGGGAACGTGGCGGGCCGATGGTCCGCGCTCGTAGCTCGCCAAGCGGAAGCGGGCAGGCGGGCTTTGCCCGCGAATACCCAGCCCAACTAGCCGTGGATGTCCTGCAGCGCCCGGACTCCGATCGACTCCATCTGCAGCGCGCGGATCGCGTCGACTCCGGAGAGCGCTGCCGCCACCGTCGTGAAGTAGGGAACCCCACGCGTCAGCGCGTGGCGACGAAGCTCCGCGGAGTCGCGCACGGACTCGGCGTCGGCGCCAACGGTGTGGATCACGAGGTCGATCTCGCCGGCATCGATGCGCTGGATCACGTCGTGCTCGCCCTGACCCATCTTCGGCGCCGACTCGACGCTGAGCCCCAGGGCGACGAGTGAATCGGCGGTGCGCGGGGTTGCGACGATCTGGAAGCCGTGATTTGCGAGGTCGCGGATCTTCTCGCAGATGGCGGCGCGGTCCTCGAGCTTGACGGACACGAGCACCGTCCCGCTCGAGGGCAGGCTGTTTCCGGCCTGGATCTGAGCCTTCGCGTAGGCGCGACCAAAGTCGGAGTCGATGCCCATGACTTCGCCGGTAGATTTCATCTCCGGTGAGAGCAGCGTATCCGCGCCGGCGAACTTCACGAACGGAAAGACCGCCTCCTTCACCGAGTAGTGGCGCGGCCAGATCTCGTCGGTGAAGTCGAGCTCATCGAGGGTCTTGCCCAGCATGACCAGTGCCGCGATCTTCGCGAGGGGCTTGCCGATCGCCTTCGAGACGAAGGGGACGGTGCGCGACGCGCGCGGATTCACCTCGATGACGTAGACCTGATTCTTCTTGACCGCGTACTGGACGTTCATGAGACCGCGCACGCCGAGCTCGCGAGCGAGCTTGCGCGTCGCGTCGAGGATATCGTCGATCACCGTCTTCGTGAGCGAGTACGGGGGAAGCGAGCAGGCGCTGTCGCCGGAGTGGACGCCCGCCTCCTCGATGTGCTCCATGATGCCGCCGATCACCACGCGCTCGCCGTCGGAGATGGCATCGACGTCCACCTCGATGGCGTCGGCGAGGAAGCGATCGACGAGCACGGGGTGGTCCTTCGAGGCCTTCACCGCGAACGTCATGTAGTTCCGCAGAGATTCGACGTCGTAGACGATCTCCATCGCTCGGCCGCCGAGCACGTAGGACGGGCGGACCAGCACCGGGTAGCCGATGCGTTCGGCGACGACCTCCGCCTCCTCGGTGCTGCGCGCCACCGCGCCGGGCGGGCGCGCGAGGCCGAGCTTCTCGAGCACCAGGTCGAACCGCTCGCGGTCCTCGGCGCGGTCGATGGCATCGGGCGGTGTGCCGAGGATGGGCGCGCCCGCCTTCTCGAGGGCCACGGCGAGGGACAGCGGCGTCTGCCCGCCGAACTGCACGATGAGCCCGTACGGCTTCTCGCGGTCGACGATGGCGAGGACGTCCTCGAGCGTGAGCGGCTCGAAGTAGAGGCGGTCGCTGGTGTCGTAGTCGGTGGAGACCGTCTCGGGGTTGCAGTTGACCATGATCGCTTCGCAACCGGCGTCGCGGAGCGCGAATGCGGCGTGCACGCAGCAGTAGTCGAACTCGATCCCCTGACCGATGCGGTTGGGGCCTCCTCCGAGGATCATCACCTTCTTGGCGTCGGTGGGACGCGCCTCGCACTCGTCCTCGTAGGTCGAGTAGAGGTACGGGGTGTGCGCCTCGAATTCGGCGGCGCAGGTGTCGACCCGCTTGTAGACGGGGCGCACACCTTCGCGGTGACGGAACTCGCGCACCGCTTCCTCGGTGGTGTCCCACAGCGCGGCCAGGCGGCGATCGGAGAAGCCGGCCTGCTTGGCGTGGCGCAGCCAGCCCTTGCGATCCTCCTCGAGGGTCGCCTGGAGGTCGCGCTCCATGGCGATGATCTCCTCGAGGTTTCCGAGGAACCAGGGGTCGACCTTGCTGCGCTCGTAGAGCGTCTCGACGGAGTGACCACGGCGCAGCATTTCGGCCAGGGCCCAGAGGCGTCCGGGGCGCGGCGTGTCGATCTGCGCCCAGAGCGCGGTTTCCCCCTCCTCGCCGTCGGGAACCACGGGAGACTCCAGGCCGGAGTGTCCGATCTCGAGCGAGCGGATCGCCTTCTGCAGGCTCTCCTTGAACGTCCGACCGATCGCCATGACTTCGCCCACGGACTTCATCTGCGTCGTGAGGACGTTGTCGACGCCCGGGAACTTCTCGAATGTGAAGCGCGGCACCTTCGTGACCACGTAGTCGATGGTGGGCTCGAAGCTCGCGGGAGTCTCGCGCGTGATGTCATTCGGGATTTCGTCGAGCGTGTAGCCGACGGCCAGTTTCGCCGCGATCTTTGCGATCGGGAAGCCGGTGGCCTTGCTCGCGAGCGCCGAGCTTCGCGAGACACGCGGGTTCATCTCGATGACGACGAGCGAGCCGTCCTCCGGGTTCACGCCGAACTGGATGTTCGAGCCGCCCGTATCAACCCCGATCTCGCGGATGATCGCGATCGACGCGTCGCGCATCTCCTGATACTCGCGGTCGGTCAGGGTCTGCGCTGGGGCCACCGTGATCGAGTCGCCCGTGTGGACGCCCATCGGGTCGAAGTTCTCGATCGAGCAGATGACCACCACGTTGTCCGCGGTGTCGCGCATGACCTCGAGTTCGTACTCCTTCCAGCCGAGCACGCTCTGCTCGATGAGACACGTGTGGTTCGGACTCTGCTGGAGCGCCCACTCGACGAGGCCGTCGAATTCCTCGTCGCGATACGCGATGCTGCCGCCGGTGCCGCCGAGGGTGAAGCTCGGCCGGATGATCGCGGGGATGCCCGTGTCGCGGACGATCTCGCGCGCGTCCTCGACGGATCGCGCATAGCCGGAGAGCGGCATCGCGAGACCGATCTCGTTCATGGCCTCGCGGAACTGGTCGCGGTCCTCGGCCTTGTTGATCGCCGCGAGGGACGCACCGATGAGCCCCACGCCGTAGCGATCGAGCACCCCGGCTTCGGAGAGGGCGATGGTGAGATTGAGCGCCGTCTGGCCGCCGAGCGTGGGGAGGATCACATCGGGCTTCTCGGCCGCGATGATCTTCTCGATGCTCTCCACCGTCATCGGCTCGATGTACGTGCGGTCGGCGGTCTCCGGGTCGGTCATGATGGTGGCCGGGTTGGAGTTGATCAACACCACCCGGTAGCCCTCCTCGCGGAGCGCCTTGCAGCCCTGGGTTCCCGAGTAGTCGAACTCGCAGGCCTGACCGATCACGATCGGCCCGGAGCCGATCACCAGGATCGTTTCGATATCGCCGCGTCTCGGCACGTCGAACCTCAGTCCCCGTCAGTTCGCAGTCTGGCGATCTGGGCGCCCGTCACGGGCTCGCCCGATTTGTGGCGCGCCACCATCTCGCGGAAGCGCTGGAAGAAGTAGGCAGCGTCGTGGGGGCCCGGCGACGCCTCCGGGTGGTACTGGACGGAGAACAGGGGACGCTTCGCGTGGGCGAGGCCCTCGACGGTGCCATCGTTCAGGTTGACGTGGGTGATCTCGACCGGCTCGCCGGCTTCGCGCAGGGAATCG
>JABSQW010000018.1 GCA_013215605.1 Myxococcales bacterium | reverse complement strand
GTGCTTCGACGCGGCGCGAAGGCACAAGAACACCGAGTCGAGGTTGACGGACATCACTCGTCGCCAGGAGTCGAGCGAGGTCTTCGCGACGATCTTGCCGGCGTGGCTCGTTCCCGCGTTGGCGAAGAAGCAGTCGACGCGTCCCATCGCATCCAGGGAGCGAGCGAAGGTGTCGTCGACCTGGGACTCGTCGCTGACGTCGCAGGTGAACGCGGCCACACGCTGTCCGCTCTTCGCCAGCTGTGCGCTCGCTGCCGCGTTCTTGTCCTCGTTGCGGCCCCAGATCACGACGTCGGCTCCGGCCCGGGCCAGCGCCTCCGCCATGCCGAGTCCGATGCCACCGTTCCCGCCTGTGACCAGCGCCACCCTGCCGGTCAGGTCCGTCACGAGCTGCGCGCTACGCGGCCTCGAACAGCGAGGCGAAGCCCTGACCGCCGCCGACGCACATCGTCACGATTCCGTACTTCTTGTTCTGCCGCTTGAGTTGGCGGAGCAGGAGGCCGGTCATGCGTGAGCCGGTCATGCCGAAGGGGTGGCCGATCGAAATCGAGCCGCCCGACGGGTTGAGCTTGTCATTGTCGATCTCGAGCTTGCGCTGGCAATAGAGGACCTGCGACGCGAAGGCCTCGTTGAGCTCGACGATGTCGATGTCGTTCATCGTGAGGCCGTGTCGCTCGAGGAGCTTCGGCACCGCGAGCGCGGGACCGATGCCCATCTCGTCGGGACCGCAGCCCGCCACCGCGCTGCCGCGGTAGATGCCAAGGGGCTCGATGCCCAGCTGTTTTGCGCGCTCGGCCGACATGAGCAATGTGGCAGAAGCACCGTCGGAGAGCTGCGAGGCGTTACCGGCGGTGACGGTTCCACCCTCGGACTCCTCCTTGAAGACGGGCTTCAGCTTCTGAAGACCCTCGAGGGTCGTGGTCGGGCGGTTGCACTCGTCCTTCTCGACGACGAAATCCTCGTCGTAGTCATCCGCATCCTTTTTCACCACCTTGCGGATGACCTTCATCGGAGCGATTTCCTCGGCGATATAGCCGGCGTCGTCCGCGGCCGCGTAGCGCTGCTGGCTCTGGAGCGCGTAGACGTCCTGGTCCTCGCGGGATACGCCGTAGCGGTCCGCAACGATCTCGGCGGTGATGCCCATGGGGAAGTAGAGCCCCGGAAAGCGCTCGGCCGCGGCCTTGTTGGCCAGGCGCTTCGTATTCTGGCTGCCGTCCTGCATCATCGTGATGGTCTCGACGCCCGCGCCGATGGCGACGTCCGCACCCTCGCTGATGATGGAGTTGGCGGCCATCATCACGGCCTGCGAGCCCGACGAGCAGAAGCGGTTCACCGTGGTGCCCGCCACGTCGAGCGGGAAGCCAGCTGCCATCGCGGCGATGCGCCCCATGTTCATGCCCATGCAGCCCTCGGGATGACCGCAGCCCAGGATCACGTCCTCGATCTCCGCGGTATCGACCTTTGAGTTGCGCGCGACCACCTCTCGCATCACGTGGGCGGTGTAGTCGACGGGCTCGGTGAGGTTGAAGGAGCCACGGTGGGCCTTCGTGAGACCGGTGCGGAGGCTGTCGACGATTACTGCTTCTCGTGCCATGGAGGACCTCTCTTCTGAGTGGGGTTCGGGTGGGCGACGGTCTGGGTGAGGACAGAACTCACCGCGGAAACGCGGAGCATCATGGCACATAAGATGCCAACATCAAAGTCAGAATCAGCAATCTCCCCAGCTGGCTCGGCAGCCACGAGAGGAACCCACATGTCGCGCGACATCTTCCTGCACGAGGTCATCGACATCGTCGGTCAGAACGCCTGGCCCTACATGGAGCACACGGTCAGCTGCTCGGGCGAGGAGGCGAACGGCCTCGAACTCCTCGGCACCTGGTACACCGTCGGTTGTACCGGTCGCTGGACCCAGGTGGTGAACATCTGGGAGCTGCCCGGCGGCTGGGTGGGATGGCGCGACACGTTGGATCGCCTCGGCCTCAAACGGAAGGCGAACAAGGAGCTCGAGAGCTGGTGGGAAGAGGCCTACAAGCTGCGCAGCGGAGGCTACGACCGCCAGCTCGCGGGCATCCCCGGCGGCCCGAACCGGCAGAGCCTGTCGGAGAACGCGCTGACGGGGGCGATGTGCACCCACGAGCTCACGGAGGTACGGCCCGGGGCCGGTCTCGAGTACCTGCAGGCGATGCAGGAGGAGTGGGTGCCCGTGGCGCGCGAGTACGGACTCGAACCCGTCGGACTCTACGAGGTGCTGATGCACGATACCGAGGTGGTCACGGTATTCGCGGGAAGCGTCGACGCGGTGGTCAAGATCGGCCGCGCCTACGACGCCTGCCGCGGACTCGATTCCGAGGTCCCGGCCGATGATCGCATCCTCTCCTGGCGGCGTCGCGCGCGGGAGTTCTGCACGCGTTGGCGCGAGGAGCTGATGGTTCCGGGTCCGGGTACAATCTGCTGCCCCGAATGAGTCGGGCGGATCACCGACGAAGGAGGCGAGCATGACGGCGAACGGCGGTCGTATCATCTTTCAGGGAGCGGATCTCTTCGACGGGGAGAACGCGCTTCGATCTGGGGTCAACGTCGTCGTCGAGGGACAGCGCATCGACAGCGTCGGGGAAGCGCCGGTCGAAGCGGGTCCGGACGACCGCGTCGTCGACCTCTCGGGCAAGACCCTCATGCCGGGCATGTTCTCGTGCCATTTCCACACGGGCTTTGGCACCACGGCCACACAGGGCGGTGCGCCCGTGCTCGGACTCGAGGCGCCCGCCGCCTACTTTGGAATCCTCGGCGCGCGCAACCTCAGCACCGCGCTGCAGTGCGGTATCACCGGCATCATCGGATCGAGCAACCCCTACAACCTCGATGTCTGCCTCAAGGAGGCGATGGTCCTCGGTCAGCTCGAGGGCCCGCGCTTGCTTGCGTGTACGCAGGAGTTCGTCACGTCGGGCGAGCAGGCCGACGGCACGAATCGCTCGTGGTTCATGGACCTGAACAACCACGGTCTCATCCGCCGCGTCGATGGAGCCGACGGCTATCGCCAAGCCACGCGCGAGGCCCTCGGTGCGGGCTGCGACATCGTCAAGATCTCGTCCGCTCCGGGACACGGCTCCTCGCCAATCAGCGACATCTGTTACATGACTCGCGACGAGCTCGACGCCGTGGTCGAGGTGGCGAGGAAGCAGGGCAAGAGGGTGCGGAGCCACTGCCCGTCCCGGACAGCCATCCTCGAGTGTGCGCGCGCCGGGGTCGACATCATCGATCACGCCGACCGCATCGACAGCGAGGGCATCGACGCCGTGCTCGAGGCCGACGCGAGTATCACCCCGAGCCTCCTCTGGAGCACACGCTTCCTGGCGTTCGCGGAGAGCTGGGACCACTCGGCCGGCGCGTTCCCCATTGGCGACGGGTTCCCCGAGAACCTGCCGGACACGCTCGAGCGCCTGCGCGGGGTGCGCGAGGACTTCGAGTACACGTGCAAGATCCTGCCCGAGGTCGTGAAGTCCGGAGTGCGACTGCTCCTCGGCGACGACTTCGGCTTCCCGATGATGCCCCACGGCGACTACGTGTCCGAGATGGAGGTCTACACGGAGCTCGGCATCCCGGCGCAGACGGTGCTGCAGTGGGCGACGAAGAACGGAGCCGAGGCGATGGGCCGCGGCGACGATCTCGGCACCGTCGACGAGGGCAAGCTCGCCGACCTGCTGGTGATCGACGGCGATCCGATCGCAAACCTCCCGATCCTGCGCGACCCGGCGAAGATGCCGGCGATCATGCAGGAGGGCCGCTTCGTCCGCGACAATCTCAGGTGAGAGCGTTGCCCGCCGTCTCCCTCGCCCAGCGGTAGTCGGGTTTGCCGCTGGGGGAGCGGGTGATCTCGTCCACGTAGACGTAGCGGCGCGGCGTCTTGTAGCGGGCGAGTTGCTCACGCACGACGTCGCTGAGAGAGGTGTCGTCGGGCGACGCGCCGTCGCGCAGGTGGACGATCGCGGTGACGGCCTGGCCGAAGCGATCGTCGGGCGTGCCCACCACCACCGCGTCGTAGACGTCGGGGTGGTGCTTGAGGGCGTGCTCGACCTCCTCGGCGAAGATCTTCTCGCCGCCGCTGTTGATGGTGGCCGAGTCGCGGCCGAGGAGCCGAAGCCGGCCGTCGGCCTCGAGGATTGCGCGGTCACCGGGCACCGAGTAACGGACGCCGTCGATCGTGGGAAACGTCTCCGCGGTCTTGTCCGGATCGCCCAGATAGCCGAGGGGGACGCGACCGCTGCGAGCAAGCCAGCCGCGTTCGTCCGATCCCGCGGATAGCGCGCCGCCCATGTCTTCGCGCAGCACGAGGCTGTCGGGAGCGAGCTCGAAGTCGCCGGTGGTGGCGGCGCCGGCATCCGTCGTCGACTGCGCGGCCTGCGAGCCGCTCTCCGACGAGCCGAGTGTGTCGCGGATGCGCAGACCGGGAATGCATTCGATGAGCTCGCGCTTCAGCGCGGCCGTCAGGATTGCGCCGCCGCTCGTGAGGAGGCGCAGCGACGAGACGTCGTAGTCCTTCGCAGCCAGCTGGTCGATCAGTGGCCGCGCGAAGGCGTCGCCGACGATCGTGACGGCGGTGACCCGTTCGCGCTCTACGGTCGACCAGATGTCGTCCGCGTCGAGGCGCCTGGGCTGCGACTGTACGATCACCGTGCCGCCGGAGTACCAGAAATTGAACGCCGCCCAATGCGCCGCGCCGTGCATGAACGGCGGCGTCGGAAGGCAGCGGAAACGCGCCGGGCGGAGGCTTTCGATCACCTCGTCGACCGATCTCACCGGAGTCGTGTACACCGCTGAACGAAAGAAGTCCTCCTGGCGCCAGAGCACTCCCTTCGGCTTCCCCGTCGTTCCTCCCGTGTAGAGGATGTAGAGGTCGTCGGGGGAGAGATTCACGGGCGGTGTGGCGTGCGCAGACGCGAGCGCCGCCTCGTAGTCGACCGCGCCTTCGAGGAGCGTCTCGTTCGACTCGTCGGCTACCTGGATCCAGAGGCGGATCTCGGGGAGCCGGTCGCGGATGCGTTCGAGCGTGGGGGCGAAACACGCGTGGTAGATGACGGCCCGAACGCCCGAATTCTCGAACAGGTAGATGAGCTCTTCGCCGACGTACCGGTAGTTGACGTTGACGGGCGCAACGCGCGCCTTGAAACAGCCGAGCATGCCTTCGAGGTATTCGTTGCCGTTGTAGAGGTACAGGGCGACATGGTCCTGACCCGACTCGTGGCCCTGAAGGTCTCCGCGGTCGCGGTGGCAGCCGAGGCCGTGCTCTCGCAGTACGTCGGCGAGCCGGCGCGTGCGTTCGGTGACGGCCGCCCAATCGAAACGGCGCTCCCGATAGACGAGGCACTCGTCGTGGGGGATGCGCTCGGCGATCGCCTCGTGGATCCACGCGAGATTGAACACGACGCGAAAGACTACAGGCGATCAAGCTTCCGTGGGCACCCCACCGGGTGACTCCTTGCGAGCCGGCTCGATCGGCGGTGCGTCTCGCCAGCTCACCACGCCGTGCTCGGGCTGCGCGATCCACGACTTTCCGTTGGTGATCGTCGCCCAGTGCGCGTGGTTGAGCTGGTGGAGTGTGAAGCACGACTGCAGCGCGTTGGTGAAGCCCTGGTTGTCCTGCGTCTGGTTGACCGCCTCCTTGATGAGGAGCGCGGCCATGGTGGGCACCTTCGCGATGCGCCGAGCGAACGCGAGGGTCTTCTCCTCGAGTTCGGCTCGCGGGAACACCTTGCTCACCATGCCCAGGGCGTGGGCTTCGTGGACGTCCATCGAGTCGCCGGTGAGGAGCAGCTCTTTGGTCTTTCGCGGACCGAACTCCCAGGGGTGTGCGAAGTACTCGACGCCCATCATGCCCAGACGCGCACCCACGACGTCGGCGAACTCGGCGTCGTCAGCGCCGACGATGAGATCGCACGCCCACATCAGCATGAGGCCGGCCGCGTAAACGGGGCCGTGGACCTGGGCGATCGTGATCTTCCGCAGGTTCCGCCAGCGCAGGGTGTTCTGGAAGAAATAGTGCCACTCCTGAGCATCAGGTTTTCGGAGCCGACCCGCTCACCCCCGTTGATCTTTCGGCTCTCGTGCTGGTTGGGACCGGGGAAGAACTCCTCGGCGAACACCTTCGAGCCCATGTCGTGCCCCGACGAGAACATCTTTCCGGAGCCGCCCAGGATCACGACACGCACGTCGTCGTTGGCCTCGGCGCGCAGGAACGCTTCGTGAAGCTCTACGAGCATTCCGCGGTTCTGTGCGTTCCTGGCTTCGGGCCGGTCCAACAGGATGCGGACGATCGCGCCGTCGTCGAACTCTTCGTACTTCAGGAATTTGTAGTCGCTCACGATCTTCCCTCCACTGACGGTGTTCCGGGACTGGAGATCGGATCGGACCTCCAGCACGCCGGTCCATCATAGACCCGTCGAGGGGACCGCAGAAAGCAAAAGGCGTGTAGCCGCATCTCGCGACGCCGCCCCTCGTGCGCGCCCGCGTTCATCCAGACGCTGG
The DNA here is from genome assembly GCA_013215605.1 of Myxococcales bacterium. GTDB lineage: Bacteria > Myxococcota_A > UBA9160 > UBA9160 > SMWR01 > JABSQW01. The sequence continues at coordinate 20,550 of JABSQW010000018.1, read as the reverse complement.
GCGTGGCGCCGTGGATTCACAGCGCCAGAGGAGCTCTCGGCAAGGCGTCGACTCCGGGCGGGGCGATGGGATTCAGGGCAGCGTCGCGCGAACCGGCCGGCCCGAGGCGTCTCGTTCGTACGCGTACCGCGTCGAACGCTCCTCGAGCACGGCGCTCTCCGGGTCGAGGTGAAGCTCGACGACAACCAAGCCGACCGCGTCGAGCTTCGCGTCGTTGGCGAAGAACGCTTCTGCGAGGCGGTCGGGGGGGTGGAGGTTCCCAAGGGCGCGGCGATGGCGCTTGAACCGCTCGAGCTCCGGGATGATCCAGGTCGGTGCTTCACCGAGGAAGAGGGGTCGGAGCCGACCGTCCGAGATCCCGTGGACACGCAGGCCGGGGACCCGCTGTGGCATCGCGTACATGCCGAAGCCCGCGAGCTTCCAAGAGCTCAGATCGAAGTTCTTCACGAGTGCGATGTGCACGATCGGCCAGAGGCTGAGGACCGCCAGCACGCCGTGCACCCATCGCGTCTTGGTTCGCGTGCTCAATAGAAGGTGATCCCTGGCAGCCAGCCGATGCGCGCCGCGAAGAGCACGGCGTAGAAGAGGGCGAACAGGGGCAGCGCGCGACGTATCGCAGGCGTCGGCGCGTAGAGCAGTATTCCCGCCACGAACAAGGCGCCGAAGTGCAGCTCGCGCGCCATCCACTCCGTGAAGATGATGAAGCCCACCGCGCCCCATACCGCGAGAGGTCGCGTGCGGTCGAAGAGGAGCAGAACGGGGATGGCGATCTCGGTCGCCCACGCGGCGTTCGACAGCGCGAGGGCCAACGGGCTGTCGAACCGGAAGGGACCGCTGCCTGCCGTATACGTGAGCGCACTCAGGCGTTCGAACTCGGCGGTGGGTGTGATCAGTGCCCACACGGAGGCGAAGCTCTCGCGCGAGAGATTGCTCGCGAAGTACTCGCCGTGGTCGTAGTACCCGTGGACGAGCTTCTGAACGCCCGCGAAGAAGAAGACCAGCCAGAAGAGCCAGCGTGCCGAGTCGAGGAAGAGCGCCTGCTCCTCGGGACGCTCGATGTCGCACACGACGAACAGTGCGAGGATGTAGAGCTGTAAAAAGACGTGGTTCGCCGTCAGGGGAAACGATCCCGCGATCTGTGCGAGGGACGTGGCGAGCAGCGCGCACAGTGCGATGCGCCGGACCCGCTCCCACTGTGCGACGAGAGCGAAGGCCACGACGAGCAGCGGGCGAAGCCAGCCGTCGGGCGCGTTGCTGAACCGCAATGCCCCGTGGATCGCCTCCGACGCGAGACCAACGAGGAATACCGTTTCGAAGGCGCGGATTTTCGCGCGTCGGGTGGCGGGATCGTCACTGCCCGTCCATGCCAGCACGGCGTCGAAGCCCACGTGGTCAGCGTATCATCTGACGCTCCCAGCCGGCGGCAGCGAGACCCGAAAATTCCGACCCGGCGAGAGCCGACTTGACGGACTCTGACCCGATCCATATTGTACGGAGCCATACAGAATCACAAGGAGCCCCTCCATGCGCGAAGTCGTGATCGTCGATGCTGTCCGCAGCCCCCTCGGAAAGCGCAGGGGGGCGATGTCGGCCATGCACTCGATCGACCTGCTGGCCTCGGTCCAGCAGGCGCTCTTCGACCGCTCCGGCGTCGATCCCACCGAGGTCGGTCAGGTCGTGGGCGGCTGCGTGGGCCAGGTGGGCATGCAGACGATGAACGTCACGCGAAACGCCTGGCTCCGTGCCGGCCTGCCCCTCGAGGTGGCCGCCTCCACCGTCGACGCCCAGTGCGGTTCGTCCCAGCAGGCGACGAATCTCGCGTACTCACTCGTCGCCGCCGGCGTGGTCGATGCTGCCGTGGGCTGCGGCGTCGAGGTCATGAGCCGCGTCGCGATGGGCGCCACCATCCCGAAGGAGCCCTTCTCCGGGAAGCCCGTCAACAAGAACTACTGGGAGCACTACGAGCTCACCTCGCAGTTCGAGGGCGCCGAGCGCATTGCGAAGCAGTGGGGGATCACGCGCGAAGACACCGATCGCTTCGGAAAGAGTTCGCAGGACCGCGCCGCGCGGGCGTGGAACGAGGATCGCTACGCGAGCCAGGTGCTGCCCATCGATGCACCTGACTGGGACGACGACGGCAAGCCCCAGAAAACCACTCATCGCGTCGACCGCGACGAAGGACTTCGCGAGACTTCCATCGAGGGCCTCGCCGGTCTGCGCTGCAACCTGCCCGACGGAGTGCACACCGCCGGGACGTCGTCTCAGATGACCGACGGCGCCGGCGCCGTGTTGATCATGAGTCGAGAGAAGGCGAACGAGCTCGGCGTGACGCCGAAGGCCACCATCCTGGACTCCTGCCTCGTCGGTTCCGATCCGGTGCTCATGCTCACCGGTCCCATCGGCGCGACGCAGAAGCTCCTCGCGAACAACAAGATGCAGATGGACGACGTCGACGTCGTCGAGATCAACGAGGCGTTCGCGTCCGTCGTGCTCGCATGGGAGAAGGAGCTCGAGCCCGACATGGAGCGGGTGAACCCGAACGGCGGCGCCATCGCCCTCGGCCACCCGCTCGGCGGTACCGGAGCGATCCTCCTCACGAAGGCCGTTCACGAGCTCGAGCGCGCCGACAAGGAGACCGCCATCGTCACGATGTGCTGCGGCGGCGGGCTCGGCACAGGAACTCTGCTGCGCCGCGGCTGATCGAGGCGGGTTTCCGATGTCCGAGACGAAGCACGAACTCGACGCACCTCCGTGGACGCGGGTGGAGTCGACGCTCATCGCGACGGCGGGAGCGATTCGCCAGGCCTACGACATTCGCCTTGCGGAGCTGGAGTTGAACCTGTCGCAGGCGAGCCTGCTGGCGCTGGTGCTCGAGCGCGGACCGTCGACGCAGACCCAGCTCGCAGACCGCCTCGGGCTGGGTCGAGCCGCCACGGGTGCCGTCATCGACGTCCTCGAGCGGCGGGAACTCGTGGAGCGCCAGCCCGACCCGAGCGATCGACGCGTCTGGCTCGTCGCAGTGACACAGACGGGCAAGGAGGTCACGGAAGGGGTTCACCGTGTCGACCGCATCCTCCGCAAGGAGCTGCGCGCGGGAATCTCTCGCGAAGACCGCCTGCAGCTCGCCCACCTGCTGCTCCGACTACAATCCAACCTGGCTCGCGTTCTCGACTGAACGCGCGTTTCGAAAGGCCCCGAACAGGAGAAACCGTGAAGGAATCCGAGCTGCGTGAACGCACGCGAGTCCTGCTCGATGAGGTTCACCCGGATGACGAGGGCGTTTCCCGCGTCGACTTCCGGTCGGCCCAATTCGATCATGGACTGGCGCTCGTCCACTTTCCGGAGGGTCTCGGCGGCTTCGGCCTCAGTCCGAAGCTGCAGGCCGTGGTCAACGAAGAGATCCAGTCCCACGCCAAGACGTTCTACGAGAACCTCGTCGTCAACCCCATCGGCATTGGCATGGGCGCTCCCGTGGTGCTCACCTACGGCTCCGAAGAGCAGAAGCGCACCCTCATCAAGCGTATCTATACGGGCGAGGACATCTGGTGCCAGATGTTCAGCGAGCCCTCTGCGGGCTCGGATGTCGCGGGTCTCTCGACGCGCGCCGTTCGCGACGGTGACGACTGGGTGCTGAACGGGCAGAAGGTCTGGACGACGCTCGCCCACGTCTCGAAGTGGGGGATGCTCCTCGCGCGTACCAACCCCGATGTGCCAAAGCACGACGGACTCTCGTACTTCCTGCTCGACATGGAGAGCCCCGGCGTCGATGTGCGCCCGCTCTACCAGATCACGGCCGAGGCGGAGTTCAATGAGGTCTTCTTGAACGACGTCCGGATTCCCCACGAGCAGATGCTCGGCGCGGAAGGGCAGGGCTGGCGCGTCGCGATCACGACGCTCATGAACGAACGCTCGGCGCTCGGGGGCGGCTCGTCGCGCAAGGGTGGCGGTCCTGTGTCCGTGCTGACGAGGATCCTCGCGGAGAGCGGGGCGCAGCGCAGTCCCGCTGAGCAGGCCATTCTCGAGGACAAGGCGACCCAGCTCTACATCCGCGCGGAGCTGCTGCGCCTCACTACGCAGCGCGCGAAAGCGACCCAGCGCTCGGGCAATCCCGGCCCCGAGGGCTCGGTGGGCAAGCTCGCACAGGCAGAGATCTACAAGGACGTCTGGGAGACGTGTGTAGCCGCCCTGGGTGACGACGGGCTGCTCTACGAGCCCGGCTACGAGCTGCGTCGTCCGACCGGTGACTTCCGCGGCACCGGTGAGTCGAGCGCAGAGAAACACATCCTCCAGGCGAAGTACCAGCTGTTGCGCTCCCAGGCGAACTCCATCGAGGGCGGTACGTCCGAGATCATGCGCAACATCCTGGGTGAGCGAGTGCTCGGTCTGCCCGGCGAGCCCCGAGTCGACAAGGAAATCGCCTGGAAGGACGTTCCGCGCGGCTGATCGCGCAGCACAGCGCCCCGTATTCGAGATTCCAAGGAGAGAGCCATGGCTTTCGAATTCAGTGACGAGCACGAAGAGCTGCGACGAACCGTCCGACAGTTCTTCGAGAACGAGTCCGACGAGACGAAGGTGCGAGAGCTCATGGCGAGCGAGCGTGGCTTCGAGGACGCGACCTGGAAGCAGATGGCCGAAGAGCTCGGTCTCGCGGGCTTGATCGTCCCCGAGATTCACGGCGGCGCCGACTTCGGTGCGGTCGAACTCGCGATCGTGATGGAGGAGATGGGTCGGGCACTGCTCTGCGCTCCCTATCTTTCGAGCGCGGTACTCGCGACGAGCGCCATCCTGTTGGCGGCGGAGGAGACGGCGCAGAAGGAGCTCCTGCCCCGGCTCGCGTCGGGCGACGCCACGGCCACGCTAGCGTTCGCCGAGAAGGTTTCACCCTGGGATCTGTCGGCCATCGCGATGGCCGCCGAGGGCGACGGCGCATCGGTGACTCTGAGCGGCGAGAAGACCTTCGTGCTCGACGGCACGACGGCCGACGAGATCGTCGTCGTGGCTCGGTCGAATGGGAATCTTACCCTGTTCCAGGTGGCGGGCGACGCCGCCGGGCTCACTCGCGAGGCACTGCCGCCCCTCGACCCCACCCGGAAGCTCGCGAAGCTCAGGTTCGAGAGCACGCCGGCTGCGCGGATCTCGACCGGCGACGCCGAGCCGGCGCTTCGCAGGGCGCTGGCCCGGACCGTCACCGCGCTCGCGTCGGAGCAGCTCGGCGGGTCGCAGCGCTGCCTCGAGATGGCGACCGACTACGCGAAGACGCGCCTGCAGTTCGGCCGCCCCATCGGCTCGTATCAGGCGATCAAACACCAGTGCGCGGACATGCTCGTGGAGGTCGAGTTCGCCCGCTCCGCGGCCTACAGCGCGGCGTTCGCTCTCGATGAGGATGACGACGGCGCGGAGGTCGCTGCGGCGATGGCGAAGTCGTTCTGCTCCGAGGCGTACAGCCACGCAGCCAAGCGAAACCTGCAGATCCACGGCGGCATGGGGTTTACGTGGGAGCACCCCGCACACCTCTACCTCAAGCGCGCGAAGAGCAGCGAGATGCTCTTCGGATCGCCGATCTCCCACCGCGCGAAGGTGGCCGCGGCCGTTGGGATCGGCTCCGCCTGATCTGCGCCAGGGCCTGAGCGGCGCGCCGTTCGACGCTTCTGCATCCAATCGAAGAGGGACGAACACATGGAGATCCGCAAGACGCTCAGCCCGGATGAGATCTCGCTCACCGATCCGGAATTCTGGGTATTGCCTGCCGAGGAGCGAGAGGGTGGCTTTGCCACGCTGCGCGCAGAGCGTCCGATCGCGTTCATGGAAGAGCGCGACATGCCGGGCATTCCGATCCCGAAGGGGCCGGGCTTCTGGTCGCTCACCCGCTACGACCACATCCGCGAAGCGAGTCGCACGCCCGAGATCTTCAGCTCCGCACGCGGTGCGACCTCGATCGTCGATCTCCCGCAGGAGTTCAGCGAGTTCTTCGGCGGGATGATCAACATGGACGATCCGCGTCACGGCCGACAGCGCCGCATCGTGTCCCGCGGCTTCACGCCGAAGGCCCTCGCCGCAATCGAGGCGAGCGTCGATCGTCGCGCCGATGCGATCATCGATCGCGTGATCGAGAAGGGCGAGTGCGATTTCGTGTCGGACATCGCTGCGCCGCTGCCCCTCGAGATCATCACCGACATGATGGGCATTCCCAAGAGCCAGGCGTCGATGGTGTTCGAGCGAACGAACATCATCCTCGGTCTCGGAGACCCCGAGTTCACGCAGGAAGGCGACGCGATAGCTTCGGCACTTCGTGCCGGCGCGGAACTGGCAGCGCTGATGGCCGAGATGGCCGAAGACCGCCGCGCGAACCCGCGTGAAGACCTCACCACGGCGCTGCTGTCGGAGTCGGAAGAAGGCGGCGCGATGACCAGCGCCGAGCTTTCGTCGTTCTTCGTCCTGCTCGTCGTTGCCGGAAACGAGACGACCCGCAACGCGATCAGCCACGGCATGAAGGCGCTCTGCGACTATCCGGACGAGCGCCGGCGCTGGGCGGCAGACTTCGAGGGGATGGCGGCGACGGCGGTGGACGAGATCATCCGCTGGGCATCTCCGGTGATCCACATGCGCCGCACGTGCACGCGCGACACGATCCTTGGCGACCAGCCCCTGCGGGAGGGCGACAAGGTGGTGCTCTGGTACAACTCGGGGAATCGCGACGAGGACGTCTTCGCCAACCCGTACCGCTTTGACCTCTCACGTACACCGAACGAGCACGTCGGGTTCGGCGGACCCGGCCCCCACTACTGCCTGGGCGCGAACCTCGCCCGGCGCGAGATCCGCGTGATGTTCCGCAGGATCTTCGAACGCCTCCCGGACCTCGAGATCACCGGTCCGCCGGAGCGCCTGTTCTCGAACTTCATCAACGGCATCAAACGCATGCCGTGCGCGTTTACACCGGGGCGCCGGATGCTCTGAGGCGGCGCTCCGAATCGCCTGGAACTCCGCATGCTCGTTCCGGTCGCTGCGATCTACGCGTCGCTATTGGCACTCGTCGGCGTGGTGCTGCGACTGCTCGTCGCCGCCTCGATCAGCCGCTCGCGTAATGCTCCCGCACTTCGTCGATGTTGAGGATCTCGCCCTCGCCATACCCCGGCATGATCTGGTTGTAGCCCTTATAGGGGCCGATCAGGTCGAAGGCCCCGGGTCCGTAGTGCTGGATGTAGATCGTGCGGCGCGGAGCGGGACCGGTGGGCGCGGGACCGGCGTGCAAACCGCAGCCGTAGTGGACGGTGGCGTCGCCGGGCTCGGTCTCGAGCGCGACGATCGGATAGCGGTCCGGCGTCATGTGCTCGGGGACGTTGTGAACCGACTTGCCGTGAGTGCCGGCGATCATGTGGATCTGGGAGCTCTGCGTGCTCATCGCGTCGATCTGCACCCCGACCAGGACACAGGGACAGGTGATGTGGCAAGCGCCGAAACCACAGTCGCTGTGGAAGGGGAGGTTGGCGTACGCCGTGGCGTCGGTGCCGAGTCCCTCTTGCTTGACCACGGCGAGGATTCCCTCGATGCGATCGGGAACCGGGAGGACGTTCTCGCCAGCCAGCGCTACGAGCTCTACGACACGGGGATTGGTGTACAGACCGGCGAGCAATTCCGATTGCTGCGAGAGGTATGTGAGGCGGTAGGGGAAGCGGCGTCCCTCCGAGTCCTGCGCCCACCACGACGTGAGCTCGCCCTCGACGGCGGCCGCGCGCACGCGGTCGATCTCGCTCGACAGCTCCGCGACCAGGCTCGTATCGAACACGCCGCGCACCACGAGAAAGCCGGTGGTGCGCAGGAAGTGCGACAACTCTTCGGGGTCGTCGTCCTTCTCGAAGCGCTGTGTGAGGTCGAGGGGCTCGCCCTGCAGGTCGCGAAAGTCGAGCGACGCCGGGTCGTAGATGGGGCGGCCCGAGTACATGCAGCGGATGGCCGGCTCCCAGTCGTCCCAGGTGTCGAAGTTGCCGCGAACGAAGCGCACGGCGTTCGAGTAGAGGAGTCCGTAGCGGGTGCGGAACTCGTAGAGGTAGTCGAGCCACGATTCGTGGTCGGCGATCTCGAGCACGGTCGCTGCGTCGTCGGCGACCCCTTGGGAAATCTCGATCGCTCCGCCGCGACAGGAGTAGGTGTATGACCGGCCATCTGGAAGCCCGATGGCGATCGGCGCGCGGCCTTCGACGTCCCAGGCGACCTCTTCGCTCTTGCCGGTACGCAGGCGTCGCGGGAGCTCGCTCTCGTGGAACTCGTCGAAGTCGACCGCGGCGAGACCGGCGACGCGATAGGTTCCGAACGTGATGTCTCTCTCGGACGTCGGCGCTGCCATGAAAGCCTCCCGGATCGATGCTCCGAGTCTACGCGACTCCGCTGGGAGGCGGCAACGATTCCCGCCCAGCCGCCCAGCGTTTCCCCCAGGCTGGTTGCCGGCCGCCATCGGACGGTATACCGCGGTTGACTCGGTGAGCTTCGTGAGTCTGCTGGAAGACCCGAATGCGTCCGTTCGGCAGACGATTTACGCCGAAAAATTCCGCCCTTCCGGTCGGCCTCTCTTCAAGAGCCACAGCCAGGCCGTTCGCGACCAGCGCTACAAGTTGATCCGGCTCGACTGCACGAACGACGAGTTCTACGACCTCGCTGTCGACCCCGGTGAGCGAAGAAACCTCATTGGCGAAGACCTGAACGCGCAGCAGCAGAAGGCTCTCGACTCCCTGAGCCGGACGCTCGACGACAAGACGTCCTGTCTCACGATCGCTGGCTCGGAGGGCCGCCCCTCTCGCTCTCCCTAGCGCCCGGCGGCCTTGCGGAACACCTGCACGACGTTCGAGAGGTAGTCGACCGCGGCGTTGTAGTCGTCGGGGATGGGAAGCTGCGCGCGGAAGTCGGTGATGCCGGCCTCGGCCATCCCGGCCACGTTCTCCATCGTGCGCTCGAGATCGATACCGCCGTCGCCCTTCACGTTCTGGAGGTAGGTCCCGACCTGGAAGCCGCTGGCGTCGCGGCCCGCGGCTTCGAGGACCTCGCGAATGCGAGTGAGACCGCCGATGGGATCGCGTGCGTCGTCGCCCCACGGAATCCAGCCGCTGCCGAAGCGCGCGATGCGCTCGAAGACTCGCTTGTTGAGTCGGCCGCTCACCCAGATCGGCACGCCGCCGGGCTGCAGGGGCTTCGGCATGCAGTGGATCTTCTCGAAGCTGAGATCGTCCGATTGGTAGTTCACGGTCGTCTCGCGCCAGATCTTCTGACACACGTCGAGCGACTGGTCGAGCGTGTAGCCGCGCCCCTCGAATTTCAAGCCAGCCGCTTCGTACTCCTCGCGCTGCCAGCCGACTCCGACGCCCAGATCGAGGCGGCCTTCCGAGAGGACGTCGAGTGTCGCGGTCGATTTCGCGAGTACGACGGGGCGGCGGAGCGCAGCGATCAGGATGCCGGTGAGCAGCCGGATGTGCTTGGTGGCGCCGGCAATCACGGAGAGCGTCGTGATGGGCTCGAGCCAGTGTCCGTCGGGGCCGGTGGGCTGCTGTCCGCCCTTGGTGCCGCCCACCTCGGGCCGACCGTACTCCTCGAGGTTCTCGCCGAAGACGACGTGGTCGGAGACGACGAGCCGATCGATGCCGGCTTCGTCCGCCGCGCGGGCCTGCTCGATCAGCCAACGCCAGCCGCCGGGTCCCGGATCTTCCGCGGCAAAATTGACGGGCTGGATGGAGAGTGCGGGGGTCACGGCTTCGAGTGAATGCGCGTTCGACACGACGGGGTCCTCCTCTTGAAGGTCGAATCCTACGCCAACGATCGCGCGGTGTGGCGATTTCCTGAGGGTCACCGATCCCGCCGGCCGGCGACGCGTCTGCCGACTATGATTTCGTCGCCGCCCGCAGGAGACCGCGTCGATGTACCCGAGGAAGTTCGAGAGTCTGGATCGGCGGAGGGCGAGGCCCGCGCTCGGGTGGCGGGGCCTCGCGGTAGTGGGAGTCGTCGGGCTCGTCGCCGCGGCGTGCAGTCCTTCGGTTCCATCCCGCCCCGACAACGTGCTCATGATCCTCTCGGATACGCTCCGCGCCGACGCGTTGTCGTGCTACGGCGGACCGGCGAAGACACCCCGCATCTGCAGTCTTGCGGAACGCGGCGTGCTGTTCGAGAAGGCGTACAGCAACGGCGCGTGGACCCTGCCGTCGTCGGTCGCGCTGTTCACCGGTCAGTACCCGACGGTGTTTGCACGCGAAGGCGGAGCCAGAGTCCCCGCAAATCGCTTCTACCTCGTGCCGCGCAGCGAGATGCTCCTCGCCGAAGAGCTCCGAGCCAACGGCTTCGAGACTGTTGCGTTCGTCGAGAGCGGTGTCGCCCACAAACCGCGTCCATTCCAGGGATTCGATGTTCGCGATGTCACCGATCTGGAAAGGCTGGAGGCGCTGCACGGTGTGTGGGGGCGTGAGCGTGGGATCGACATCGCCGATGGACGTCGGCTGCAGACGATCCCGATGGAACGCTACCTCCTGGAGAAGCGCGACCCCTCCTTCTTCGCGCTCCAGTGGTTCAAGGATCCCCATGCGGTCTACGAGCCGCAGCCCCGGTATGTCGAGACGCTCGACGTCGACACTGCGACCCTGCCACAGCCGATCGCGTACTACTCGCGCCTCGCCGCGCGCACCGATTCCGCGCGTGGCTGGCTCGACTTCGAGGAGCGCGTCCCCGACATGACGCCGGCTGAGCTCGCCACGGTGCGTGCGCTCTACCACAAGGAAGTCGAGTCCGTGGACGAGCGGGTTGGCGCGATTCTCGATGCGCTCGAGGCGGGCGGGCAGCGCGACCGGACCCTCGTGATCTTTACTTCGGATCACGGCGAGGGTTTCGGCGAACACGGCAAGTACTTCCACGCGGATCGCTGGTTCTACCGCGAGTTCGTGCACGTGCCGCTGATTGTCGCGGGGCCGGGCGCTGCACGGGGGGTGCGCGTCGCGGACCGTGTGTCGCACATCGACGTCATCCCGACCCTGCGCGAACTCCTCGGCCGTCCGACCGCGGCGCTCGACCAGGGGTCGAGCCTCGCCGCGCTGCTGCGAGGCGAGAACGACGCTGCCGGCGATCGCCTGCAGTACCTGGTGGGCACATCGCGGAGCGATGGTTTCGCGGCGCTCGTCGACGGACGCTTCAAACTGATCACGCGACCCGATTCGGTCGAACTCTTCGACGTGCGCGCCGACCCGGACGAGACCCAGGACGTGTGGGCCGAGTACCCCGACGCGGTAGCCGCCATGCGCCGAATGATCGACGCCCTCTACGAAGAGAATGTCTCGCGCCGGGAGGAGCGGGTCGGCGGCGCCACCCCCGAACGCGTCCGAGAAGTGGGCGAGGAGACGCTCCGCGAGCTTCGCGCGCTCGGCTACATCGACTGATAGAGTGCTCTCTTCAGAAGAAGGAGCCTCGTCATGGCTGATCACCGCTATGTAGACGCCGATGGACACGTGGTCGAACACCCGACGGCGATCGCCGATCACGCGCCGTCCGCCTGGCGCGATCGCGTCTGGCACGTCGAGACCGAAGCCGACGGCTCGGAGTGGGTGGTGCTCGACGGCCACCGCGAGCCCGCGAACGTCTACACCGCCTCCGCGGCCGCGGGCTTCAGCGACGATGAAAAGGCGCGCGCGTTTCGCGGTGAGCTTCGCTTCAGCGAGATCCCGCCCGGCGCCTTCGAGGCGAAGGCGCGCCTCGCGGCTCTCGACTCCGATGGCATCGATCGCTCGGTCCTCTACCCGACGGCCATGCTCGCGATCCACGAGATCGAGGACGTCGAGTTCTCGTCGGTTCTGTGTCGCGCGTACAACGACTGGCTCGAGGATCTCTGCGCCGACGGCGAGGGTCGACTCTACAGCGCCGCAGTGGTGCCACAGCGGAACATCGAAGCGGCGGCCGCCGAGGTGCGCCGCACCGCAAAGCTCCCCCACACGGTGGCGGCGTTTCTGCGCCCCAACCCCACGGCCGACTGGAAGCCGTTCTCGGATCCCGTGTACGACCCGCTGTGGAGGGCCTTTTCCGACACCGGTCTCGCGCTCGGCTTTCACCCGGCGCTGTTCGGCGACATCCCCGGTGCGGCCACGGGTCTGCGCATCAAGAAACTCGATTTCGACACGGCATGGAACCGCGGCGAGCTCGATCTGCGTCCGCCGCTTCCCGGCGTGTCGATCGGCCACAACAACCACTTCTTCGTCCAGGCGCTATCGAACCCGTTCGACATGATGACGACGATCGCCTTCATGTTGGCGGGGGGTGTGTGTTCTCGCTTTCCGGACCTGCGCATGGTCTTCCTCGAGAGCAACGGCGGCTGGATCGCGCCCTGGCTCGAGCGCCTCGATCACCACGCGAAGGAGTTCGCGTTCGACGTGCCGTGGCTCGACGAGTTGCCGTCGGAGACGTTCAAGCGGCACTGCTGGATCAGCTTCGACCCCGACGAGTCGGCGCTCGCGTTCACCGCGTCGTCGCCGCTCGTGGGCGCGGACCGCATCGTGTGGGCGTCCGACTACCCGCACCCGGACGCGAAGTTCCCGGGCACCACCCGCGAGCTCGACCAGGCCACGGCGCTCCTCTCGGCCGCGCAGCGCGCCGCCATCGCGGGTTCGAACACGAGGGCGCTGTACGGCCTCGACGTCTGAAGGATCATCGGCGACGGACGGCGCTAGTACGGCCGCCGCCCGTCCGCGCCGGCCGCCACGCCACGGGAGAATGTAACGTGCCCATCCCCCGACCCCTACAACCCGCAACCCCCGCGCGCGACGCGTTCACCATCCACCGCGCCGAGGTCGCCGCCGGGATGAATCTCGCCTACGTGCGCGAAGGCGTCGGTGGCTACCCGCTCGTGCTCGTCCACGGCTACCCGGAGACCAAGCGCATCTGGTGGCGGAACATCGAGCCCCTCGTCGAGGCGGGCTTCGAGGTGATCGTGCCGGACCTGCGCGGCTACGGGGATTCGGACATCTCGGAGAACGACGAATACGACCTCGTCCTCTACTCGCGCGATATCCACGCGCTCGTTCACGACGTCCTCGGCCACGAGCGCTGTGGGCTGGTCGGCGGGGACGTCGGCGGCGTAGTGATCGTCGACCTGGCGAACCGCTTTCCCGGTTTCGTGGACCGCATGATCTTCTTCAACACGATTCCCCCGATGGTGCCCGAAGAGGCCGACTGGTACGCGGCCCACGGCATGTCGATGGTTTCTCTCGAGCACGGACCCACCGGCGACTACCGGATTCGTCAGGGGCGCGACTGGAAGGAACTCCTCGAGGAACTCGACACTCCCGCGCGCCGTCGCCGCTATGTGCGCGACTTCTACGAGCACCGGCTGCTCGCGTCGCAGTATTCCTTCGAAGAGGAAGACTACGATTTCATGGTCGAACCCTTCGAGGACGCCCGGCGCCTGTATGCGGGCTGGGCGCCGTATCAGCTCGAGTGGGGACGTCCGATGAGCGAGGCGCCGCTTCTCGCCCAGAAGGTCGAGACACCGACGCTCATCCTGTATGGACCCGACGATCAGGTCGTCCCAAAGGATTTCCCGAAACGCTGCGAGATTGCGTTCTCGAACCGCACCGGCCCCCTCGTGATTCCCGAGTGCGGTCACTTTCTGCAGTGGGAGCGCGCGGACGTTTTCAACGAAGTGGCGAAGTTCTATTTCTCCGACCTGAAGAAGGGCTGAGTCGACCTGACCGAACTGCTGGACGCTGCGCTTCATCGACGCGCTCCCCTGCGCGGTCGGGAGCGGGAGACGGCGGCCTGATCAGCGGAGTCCAACGGATCGGATGATCGTGCACAAGTGGCGCTCGTCGGGGCTGTCGCGCCGGTGGGCGGGGACGAAGTCCGCATTGCACGCGATGTCGAGCTGCAGCTGCGAGGCGCCGGAAGCCGGCGGCAGCGCGCCGCTCAGCAGGAAGAAGCCCGAGCCGTCGATGACGCGCTGATCGGCTGGTTTTCCGTCGACGCGCACGTCGAGGACGAGTGGGTTCACGCCGACGAGATCGAGGTCGATCCAGCCCTCGAGCTGCCATTTCGTGTGTTCCGCTGAGCGTCCGAGCAACACAGAAGCCTCGTCCGTCATCCAGCGGCGTTGATTCTCGATCTCGTAGAACCCCGAGATCAGCTGATCGGCCGCGTGGTCGGGATCTGCGAAGTCGATCACCGAAGCGACGTCCGTATCGCTGGACGGGGCACCCAGGTACCCGAGGGCCCGCAGGTTCTCGAGGGTCGCTTCGTCGAGGGAACTCGCGTTGATCGACGTGCCCTCCACCGCACCGTCGGCCATCGATTGGGTCCAGCGGTTCAGCGTATCGAGCAGCTCCCGCGCACTTGCGTCCTCGACCGTCGCGAGGCTCACCTGCTCGCCGGGATCTCGCGACAGGTCGTAGAGCTCGAGTGCTGCGCTCCCCGCCGCTGCCAGCCGGTTCTCGATCAACTTGACGTCCCCGTCGCGCACTGCGGCGAAGTGGCGATGGTCGAGTTGCAGCTCGGAGAACAGTGGCTCCGCGGCATTGGCCCGCGATCCATCGATCAGCGGCCAAAGGCTCCGACCTCGAAACGACTCGGGAGCGTTCGCGGCCGCGGCGTCCAGGATCGTGGGTGCGATGTCTCGCAGACTCACCGGCGTATCGACGCGGATGGGGAAGCGCATCGCCGATGCCCTGGCCGGGCGCACGATCAGGGGCACGCGGATCATCTCCTCGTAGAGGTCCCTTCCGTGCGCGCGCACTCCGTGATCCCAGAGACCCTCCCCGTGGTCCGACGTGATCACGAGGAGTGCGTCGTCGAGAAGCTCGCGCTCTTCGAGACCGCGGAGCAGCGCGCCGATCCAGCGGTCGCAGTAGCGGATCTCTCCGCGGTACAAGAAGCGGATCCGCTCGCGGTCTTCGTCCGTGAGATCTTGCGCGCGGTCCATTCGGTGGAGGTCGCGCCGCGAGCCGTCGAACCTCCCGGCGGGCTCCTCCTCGTCGAGGATTCCAGGCTGAGGGAGATACGGATCGTGGGGGTCGATGTAGTGGAGGAAGAGGAAGACGGGGCCCGGTTCCTCCCGCTGATCGAGAAGCTCGAGGGCCTTGGTCGTGACGCCCTCGGCGGTGTGGATGGGTAGGTCGTCCGGGTAGCTGCGCGTGAGCTCGGGGGTCGTGAAGTGATCGAAGCCGCGCGCGAAGCCGTACAGCGCACCCGCGTTGGCGTTCGAGGAGACGGCGAGCGTCGCGTAGCCCTGTTCCTTCAGGACTTCGGCGAGCGTCGTCACGGACGGTGCGAGGGCGTGGTCGCGCCCGAACACCTGGATCGAAGACGGGTAGCGCGCCGTCAACATCGAGGCGACCGACGAGCGCGTCCACGACGAAGTCGCGACCGCGTCGGAGAATACGACGCCCTCCTCGGCGATGGCGTCGAGGTGGGGGGTCAGCTTCCAGGGCGAACCGTACGCTCCGACGTGATCCGCGCGAAGCGTGTCGACGACGATCAGCGCGACGGTCGTCGGCGGCAGGGCGGGCTGGCACCCGGTGAGCAACGCGAAACCGAGGGCCGCCAGGGGGACGAGCCGTTCCATGCGGGCCGAGGGTAGCGTGGGACCGCCCCGCTGCAGATCGACGCGAAGGCGGGGCAAGATGGGACGCACTAGACTGCGCGCCCGCGCGAACGCGGAACGGGAGGCCCCCCATGCCGACGCCCTGGAAACGCGATTTCGACGCCGATGGAAAGAAGCTCCTCGCGTGGCTCCGTGGAAAGCTGCCCGACGCCACGGACCTCGAGATGACGCCCCTCGAGCAGCCCGGAAGCTCCGGGTTCTCGAACGAGACGCTGCTCTTCGAGCTCTCGTACCGCGAAGGTGGCGAGGCGCGACACCGGAAGCTCGTCGCGCGAGTCCAGCCGATCGGCTTCGAGGTCTTCCCGTCGTACGATCTCGGCCTGCAGTACCGCACCATGGAGCTGCTCGGCCCCACGGAAGTCCCGGTGCCCGAAGTGCTGTGGCTCGAGGAAGAGGACACGAGCATCTTCGGCGCGCCCTTCTACATCATGGTGCAGGTGGCGGGTCGCGTTCCCAGTGACAATCCGCCGTACCACACGGCGGGCTGGCTCACCGAGGCGACGCCCGAGGAGCGTGCTGCGATCTGGTGGGGATCCATCGCATCGATGGCGAAGATCCACCAGCTCGACTACCGCGACATCGGCTTCGGGTTCCTCGAGAACCCGTCGCTCGGCGCTCCCGGGCTCGACCACAACCTGGCCCATTACAGGAGCTACTTCGACTGGGCGAGCGCCGGTCGCCCGCAGCCCACGGTCGACGCGGCGCGCCAGTGGCTCGAGGAGAATCGACCCGAGGAGAAGCGGGTCGGCCTCGTCTGGGGCGACGCGCGCCTGGGCAACATCATCTACGACCACGTGACGCCCGCCGCCGTCATCGACTGGGAGATGGTGACGCTCGGCAGTCCAGAAGAAGACCTTGGCTGGACGATCTTCCTCGACCGTCACCACAGCGAGGGCATCGAGCACCCGCGTCTCGAGGGTTTTCCGAGCTACGAGGAGACGGTCGAGCGCTACCGGGAGTGGTCGGGGTTCGAGGTCGAGAACCTCCACTACTACCAGGTGTTCGCGGGCTACCGTTTTGGCTGCGTGATGATGCGGCTCGCCCAGCAGCTCCACTACTACGAGGTGATGGACGCGACGCAGAGCCGAAACTTCGAGGTCGACAACACGGTCACCCGACTGCTCGCCAAGCTCCTCGAGCTACCGCCGCCGTCGGAACACACGGGTCAAGGGAGCACCGGCAGCGCCGGAAGCTTCGGTCCGGGCTGAGGAGCGATTCGGAGGTCCCGCCGGATCCACATCGCGGTCGACAGTACGGGTGTCGCGGAGTCCGCGGCCGTGGACTGTCTATGAACCGTGCGGTTCACCCGGGAGATAGGCCTTGAAGAGGTCACCTAGCGCCTCGTCGTCGTGCGACGGCACCGGGTAGAAGGTTCGAATGATCACCGAGCCGTCTTGTCCGAATTCGAACGTCTCGATGCTGTTGTGTTGAGCCGCCTGTCCGTCGCGCTCGAAGTGGTTCTCCATCACCCAGGCCACGTGCCCGTGATTGAAGAAGACCGTCTGCTTCGGCGTATTGAACTTGATCGTGGGCTGAAAGAGATCGAACGAGTCGTAGGCGCAGAGATCGAAACCGTGTTTCGGCGGCGTACCGACCGGATCCCACATCGTGAAGTCGCCGGGCGCGACCTCGCGCCAGTTCTGGCCCCAGGCCTCCTTGTCGCCCTCGTTCCACAGGCGTACGTAGTCGGCCGCCCACTTCTCGAGTTGCTTGCGTGTCGGTTGCGCCATGATGTGGCTCCTCCATTTCCGAGATTCCGGAATCACCCTAGCCGAAACGAGAGACGCGCGCGTGTCATCCCCTGTTCGCTGTGGTATCTCACGCGGCATGAGTTCCACTCCTATCGACTACGATCCCTTCGCCGAAGCCGTACGAGAGGATCCCCATCCCTACTACCGGCGCCTCCGAGCCGACGCTCCGGCCTACTACCTCGAGGGCTACGACGCGTGGGCGCTCTCGCAGTTCCAGGACATCTGGAACGCGTCGAGTGACACCGAGCACTACACCAACACCGGTGGCGCGGCGTCGGCACAATTGCTTACGAAGGATCAGCCCGTCGATCCGATGATCAATACGATCGATCCGCCCGAGCACACTCTCCTGCGCACGGCGATCCGCCGCAACTTCCTCCCACGCAACGTCGCGCACCTCGAGGGCGAGGCGCGCAAGCTCTGTTCGAGGCTGCTCGAGGAAGCAAAGGAGAGGGGCGGAGTCGACATCGTGCGCGAGTTCGGGTCGCGCCTTTCGGTGACGATTGCGTGCCTTGCCATCGGGCTACCCGTGGAGGACGGCCCTCTCCTCACGAAGCTCGTGCAGGGCTTCTTCTCCCACGACCCCGATACCGGAGGGATGACGGCCGAGGGCATGCAATACCTGGGAGAGCTCAACACCTACTGCGCGGACAAGATCGCCGAGCGGCGCCGCAACCCGAATGACTCGGGCGATCCGCTCGACACCATCGCAACGATGCACTACGAAGGCGCGCCATACGCCTCCGCCGCTGCAGCCACTCATATCAGCATGTTGGTGGTGGGAGGCTCGGAGACGTTTCCCAAAGTGCTCGCCAGCACGATGGTCCGCATGGCGGAGTATCGCGATCAGCGCAACGAAATCATCGCCGACCCGTCGCTCATTCCCGACGCCTTCGACGAGGCGCTGCGCTTCGACATGCCCACCCAGTACCTCGGGCGGACCGTGAAGAAGGACCACACGCTTCACGGCCAGACCATCCGCGCCGGCCAGACCATCATCTTCCTCTACCCGTCCGCGAACCGCGACGAAAACGAGTTCGCGAATCCCGACACCTTCGACATCCACCGCAAGCCCCCGCGCCTGCTCTCCTTCGGCGCGGGCGTCCACCAGTGCCTCGGACGCCACATCGCACGGATGGAGGGCAAGGTCTCCCTCGAGACCCTCCTCCCGGCTCTCGGCGACTACGAGATCGATTTCGACAACGCGGTGAGACTGCGCACCGAGTTCGTACAGGGCTACGGGTCGCTTCCGATCCACTTCACCCCTCTTTGAGGGAACGCGATCCGAAGTGTTCGAGGGGATTGGCGAAATGGTTCCAGGCGGCCCGGGATCGGTGGATTCGGGGAGATTCTTCGGGCATCGCCCGAGACCCCAGCATCATGCCTCGTCGGGAACGTCGAAGGTCTGTTGGTAGCGGCGGAAGGCCGCACGTTCCGCGTCGACGTCGAGGCCGAGCGAGTCGAACGAATACTCGTGTGCTCCGTGCTCCCCCTGCGGGCGCGATTCGAGCGCATCGCGCAGACGGCTCGCGACGTCGGCGGAAAACGGCCGATCGAAGCGGTCGTAGAGTCGAGCCACCACGTCGAGTGCGTCCTTCACGAATTCCGCGTAGCGGCTGTGATGCAGTTGCGTGGCGGGGAGCGCGTTCTGCTCGGACCCGACGACGAGAGCGTCGAGCGTGCGACGCCAGCGTCGCGCGTGCGCTTCACCGATGTCTCGGAAGTCGACTTCGTCGCTGTGCGCCCACCGGAGGTTTGCGATCAGGCTCGTCAGCGATGCGAGGAGCGCTAGCGGGTCGCGGTGGGTGACGGCGACACGGGCGTCCGGATAGACGCGGAACAGTGTCGGAAGCGAGTGGAGATGCACAGGCGACTTGAGGACCCAAGACGCCGGCCCCATACGGCGCTGGAGCACCTGCAACACGAGCTTGTGCATCCCGTAGGCGGGCGTCATGTCGCAGTCGGCGAGCCACGCCTCGTAGCTCGGCACGCGGTAGCGCGCCGTGAACTCCTCCGAGAGAAACGTGAACGACATCGCCGACAGGCATTCCTTCGGCCGCCGCCCGCCATATTCGTGGATCGCGAGGAGACCCGAGACGACGGTCTGCGGCAGGATCAGCTCGCGGTCGGCGAGGTCGACGCGCGGGTCGACCGCGAAGCGCGCCTGGTCGGCGTCGGGCGGCGGCACGGGGCGCAGGAGCTCCCAGCCAAGGGGAACGCGGTGGGCGGGATCGGCGGCGAGGAGCGCGTGGAGGATCGTCGTCCCCGTGCGCGGTGCTCCCGCGACGAACAGCGGCGCGTCGATGGGCTCGTCGCGCACACCGGGGTCGGTTCGAACGTAGGCCGCGAGCTGCAAGCGCACTTCGAGCAGGCGCAGTACGAACCGCCGTGTCATCCAGCGGCCCATGGGGGTGAGGGCTGCTTCGGCTTCGAGGGCCGCGAGCACGCGGTCGAGGGGCTCGATGAACGAATCGGCGTCGAATTCGTCGAAACCAAAGTCCGCGATTCCGCCGTCGCTCACTCCGAGTCGCGCGCGGGCCTCGCCGAGCAGCGCGTCTCGCGCGAGGGGAAGTGCCGCCTCTTCGGCGATCGGCACGACATTGCCGGCGTTGATGGCGACCACCCAGTCCGGGCGAACCGGTGCCGTCCAGCTCATCGAAGTTCCTCCTCGATCGGCACGGAGACGATGTCCGCGATCAGAGTGCGCCCTTCGTATTCGAGCGTCGGGCGATGAAGAGCATCGAGTTGACGTGCAGCATCGTCACGTCGTTGCCGCCGTAGAACACGGACACGTAAAACCCCGACAGGAGGCCGATCAGAGCCCCTTCCCCCCCGGGCCTTGGTCCATACACTCGTCATGGCGGTTTCCGACCTGTTCTCTTCTCAGGTTCGGAAGCGCCAGGCGAGGTGCTCCCTGCGGGAGCGGATCTCTTCTCTTCGCGTCTCCGGAGTAACGTTGGGCGCGTCGTTCGGCATGAGTCCCACGACCTCGCCGTGTTTCACGACGCGCGTGAGCGGGCTCGGGTCGGAGTTCGGCCAGAACCAGCGGAAGGTGAGCAGGCCGTCGCGGTGGCCGCCCGTGTCGAGCCAGTTCGCGACGCCGGGATCGTCGTGCGCGAGCACCAAGCGCACGCGTCCGTCCGCGTCTACGTGCGCCTGGGTGTGGTTGATCGACGAGATGCGGTGGATCGG
>JABSQW010000179.1 GCA_013215605.1 Myxococcales bacterium | reverse complement strand
GGTTCTCCTCGAGCACGACGGGGCGGTCGTCGGCGAAAGCTACGTTTGCGACGAGCAGCGTTGCTGCAAGGAGGACCGGTAGTTTCATGCCCTTTCTCCCCTCCTTCCTTCCTGATTGCTGCGTTCATGGATCACGGGGCGACCCACCCGAACCGAAACGCCCAGACGCTTGCAATCCTGTCCCGATGCCCGCCGTGGCAACGCCCGAGACCGCGAATGCGGCAGCTGCGATGCAACACCACGACAGCGCCGTGATGGCTGATCCCACGACGGATCGGACGCTGCATCGCTCATTTCCGGATCCTCTTCCCTTTTTGATCCGCGGTGAGCGAGCGGAGAATCGAGCAGTCGCGGGTCGGCCCCCGGCCCGGACAGCTCTCGGCAACCTCTCGAAGTGCCCGTTTCATTCGCTGAAGAGAGCGGATCTTGTCCGCCAGATCGGCCAATTTCTCTTCCGCGAGCTTCTTGACGTCTCCGGCAGTCGCGTCCGGATCCCGATCGATCGCAATCAGTTCGGAGATCTCCTTCAGCGAGAATCCCAGCTCCTTGGCTCGTTTGATGAACCGCAGATCCAGAACGGCATCCGGTGAATAGTCGCGGTATCCCGAGGGCTGCCGCGCAGGATGCGGAAGCAACCCTTCCCGCTCGTAGAAGCGAACGGCGTCGATGCCGATACCCGCCGCCTTTGCCACTTCACCGATCTTCATGTCTCTCGGACCTCCATCGGGACAACGTACACCCTGGAGTAGGGTCTAGAGTCGAGGGAAGGGTTTCGGGGTTCGTTCGCCCGATCGGTTCGAGCTTTCGTCGAGCGGTTGACGGGCTTGCGTCCCCGTGGGGAGATCCGAGGGTCGTTGGCATGCGACTCTTTGCTGATCGCTGACCCTGCCAGCGACAAAGAGGAACACCGCGGCGACGCCGAGACGAACAGGGTCACGGAGAGGAGCAAGGGCGCGGAGGAATTTCCGGGACACCTTCGCCACGCTGCCGGATTTCTTCGCAGCGGCCGATCTTTGGCGTGTCCCCAGGACGCCCCGACACGCCCCGAAGATCAACAAGATGTAGTCGATCTAGGATCTTGTCGATCTATCCACCGATCTGGAACATCTCGATCTTCGGCCGCACCGGCGGCGAGGCCGCGTCATCGGCGAGGCGCGGGCGCTCCTCGGAGTAGCGATCCGTCCGCCTTCTCCACACACCAGAAATCAACTCGCGCAGATCGTCGTCGCTCGCGCCGTCGCGCAGCGGCGTGCGGAGATCCACACCGCTCGCCGCGAAGAGGCACGTGATGAGACGGCCTTCGATGGTGAGGCGTGCGCGGCTGCACGTTCCGCAGAAGGGCTGGCTCACCGAGGAGATGATGCCGATCTCGCCTTCTCCGTCCCTGTAGGAGAAGCGCGTCGCAACCTCGCCCCGATAGTTGGGCAGCGTCGGCTCGAGAGGAAATTCGGCGTCGATGCGGCTGCGGATCTCGTCTGCGGTCACCACCTGGGTGAGATCCCACTGGTTGAGGGTGCCGACGTCCATGAACTCGATGAAGCGGACGATGTGGCCCGTGCCCTTGAACGAGCGCGCGAGGTCGATCACCTGGTCGTCGTTGACGCCGCGCTGCACCACGCAGTTGATCTTGATCGGACGGAGGCCGGCCTTGTCCGCGGCCTCGATGCCTTCGAGCACGCGCTGCGGTCCGAACTTTCGGCCGCTCATGCGCTTGAAGGTCTCGTCGTCGTGCGAGTCGAGGCTCACCGTGATGCGCTGGAGGCCCGCGTCGCGCAGGCGCTGCGCCTGGGCGGCGAGGATGTAGCCGTTCGTGGTGAGGGTGAGGTCGCGCAGGCCATCGATCTCGTGGAGGCCTGCAATCAGCCTCGGCAGCTCGTGGCGGAGCAGCGGCTCGCCGCCCGTGATGCGGATCTTCTCGACCCCGAGCTCCACGAAACGCGCCGCCAGCCGCTCGATCTCCTCGAACGTCAGCAGCTGGGGCTTCGGGAGGAATTCGTACTTCTCGCCGTAGACCTCCGCCGGCATGCAGTACGGGCAGCGGAAGTTGCAGCGATCGGTGACGGAGATCCGCAGGTCGTGCAGCGGTCGGTCGAGGCGATCGACGCTGGGGGACGGGACGCCGGCGGCGGTCGCGGAAGGGGTTCCAGTCATTCGTTTCTTGGGGTCTCCGAGACGGGCGACCAGGGTACTCCAAACGCCGTTTCCATCGCCCGACCGAGCCGTAGACTCGCGAGAATCCTTCGAATTCCAGTAGGTTGGCGGGGATGCCCGGACCGCTCTGGGCGCTTGACTCCATTGTACAGCACAGGGCCCCGCTAGATTCCCGAAGCCATGAATCGGATCGCGGAGTTCAGCTAGGGTACGTCCGTCGGCGGGTTTGACCCCTGAGGCATCTCGGAGATCCCGCGCGAAAGTTCGCAGACTCGGAGCCCTCGGAGCCCACCGCGATGCCCGGAATCAAGACCACCGAGGCGTGGCGCGCGCTCGACGCCCACCAGCGCGAGATCGCGCCCCTCCACATGCGCGACCTGTTCGCCGCGGAGCCCGATCGCTTCGACCGCTACACGCTGCGCACCGGCTCGCTGCTCCTCGACTTCTCGAAGAACCGCATCACCGACGAAACACTCGCCCTCCTGCGCTCTCTCGCGCGGACGGCGGGTGTCCCCGACGCTGTCGAGCGCATGTTCGCGGGTGAGAAGATCAACACGACGGAAGATCGTGCCGTCCTCCACACGGCATTGCGCAATCGGTCGAACCGCCCCGTCTTCGTCGACGGCAAAGACGTGATGCCGGGGGTGAACGCAGTACTCGAACGGGTAAAGCACTTCAGCGACGCGGTGCGGGACGGCTCGTGGACCGGCTATACGGGAAAGAAGATCACCGACGTCGTGAACATCGGCATTGGCGGCTCCGACCTCGGCCCGATGATGGTCACCGAGGCGCTCCGCCCCTACGCGAAGCGCGACCTCGGCGTGCACTTCGTCTCGAACGTCGACGGCACCCACATCGCCGAGACCCTGCGCGGATGCAGCCGCGAGACGACCCTCTTCCTCGTGGCGTCGAAGACGTTCACCACCCAGGAGACGATGACCAACGCCCACACCGCGCGGCATTGGTTCCTCGAGGCGGCGCGCGACGAGACCCACATCGCCAAGCATTTCGCCGCGCTCTCGACGAACGAGTCCGAGGTCGTGGCGTTCGGAATCGCACCCGGCAACATGTTCGAGTTCTGGGACTGGGTGGGGGGCCGCTACTCGCTCTGGTCCGCCATCGGGACGTCGATCGCGATCGCCATCGGCTTCGAGAACTTCGA
This sequence comes from Myxococcales bacterium, assembly GCA_013215605.1. Lineage (GTDB taxonomy): Bacteria > Myxococcota_A > UBA9160 > UBA9160 > SMWR01 > JABSQW01. Next base: position 2,624 of record JABSQW010000179.1, on the reverse strand, counting down.
GCAGCTCCTCGCCGGGGCCCACGCCATGGACGAACACTTTCGCGCAGCCCCCCTCGAGGAAAACCTTCCCGTCACCCTGGCGCTCCTCGGCATCTGGTACGGAAACTTCTTTGGCGCCGAGAGCTCGGCGATCCTCCCCTACGACCAGTACCTCCGCCGCTTCCCCGCGTACCTGCAGCAGGCAGACATGGAGAGCAACGGCAAGGGCGTGACGAAGAGCGGAAGACGCGTCGAGGTGTCGACCGGTCCGATCATCTGGGGAGAATCGGGCACGAACGGCCAGCACGCCTTCTTCCAGCTCCTCCATCAGGGGACGAAGCTCGTCCCGTGCGACTTCCTCGCGCCGGTGCACAGCCAGAACGAGATCGGCGCGCACCACGAGATCCTGCTGTCGAACTTCTTCTCGCAGACCGAGGCGCTCATGCGGGGAAACACCGAGGCCGAGGTCGCTGCTGAGCTCGAAGCGAATGGCATGACGGGCGAAGCACTCGAGGCGCTGGTTCACCACCGCGTCTTCGCGGGCAACCACCCGACGAACAGCCTCCTCTTCGACCGCCTCGATCCCCACACCCTTGGCGCGCTGATCGCCCTCTACGAGCACAAGATCTTCACTCAGGGCGTGATCTGGGACGTGAACTCGTTCGATCAGTGGGGCGTCGAGCTCGGAAAGCAGCTCGCCCGGGTGATCCAGCCGGAGCTCGCCGACGCCAACCCCGTCACGGGGCACGATGCCTCGACGAACGGCCTGATCAACGAATTCAAGAAGCGCCGCGGTTAACGAGAGGAAACGCTTCTGGGGAAGTCCGTGGCAGAAGCCTGACGGCTTCACCTGCGCAGACTCCTAGCGGCGCTTGCGGATGTACAGATCCGTGATCGTCCCCTCGGCCATCTCCGCCGCGAAGGCGATCGTCTCCGACAAGGTCGGGTGGGGGTGGATCGTGAGGGCGACGTCCTCGGCTTCGGCCCCCATCTCGAGGGCGAGGGTCGCTTCCGCGATGAGGTCGCCCGCGTGGGGACCGACGATGCCGGCGCCGACGAGCCGCCCGCTCTCAGCATCGAAGAGCAGCTTCGTCGCCCCCTCGTCGCGGCCGATCCCGAGCGCGCGTCCGCTCGCCGCCCAGGGGAAGGACGCCTTGCGCACCTCGACACCCTGCTCCTTCGCGTCGGCCTCGGTGAGTCCCATCCACGCGACCTCGGGATCGGTGTAGGCCACCGATGGAATCGCCTTCGCCACGAAGGCCGAAGGGAGCCCCGCGATCACTTCGGCAGCCACTTTGCCCTCGTGGGTTGCCTTGTGGGCGAGCATCGGCGGCCCGGTGACGTCTCCGATGGCGAACACGTGGGGGACGTTCGTGCGCTGCTGCGCGTCGACGCGGATGAATCCGTGCTCGTCGACTTCGACACCCGCCTTCTCGGCAGAGATCGCGGCGCCGTTCGGCGTGCGCCCGACGGAGACGAGCACGCGGTCGAAGCTGTCGGCGACGGGCGCGCCCTCCCCTTCGAAGGACACCTTCATCCCGTCGGATGTCGCTTCGATGCGAGTGACCTTGGTACCGAGGAAGATGTTCTCGTAGCGCTTGTCGATGATCCTGCGAAGCGGCTTGACGAGGTCCGGATCGGCGCCGGTCATGAGGACGTCGAGAAGCTCGACCACCGTGACCTTCGAGCCGAGGGCATGGAACACGGAAGCCATCTCGAGCCCGATGATGCCGCCGCCAATGACGAGCAGCCGACCGGGCACGTCCTCGAGCGCGAGAGCGCCCGTCGAATCCATGATGCGCGGGTCGTCGGGGACGCCCGGCAGTCGCACGGGCTTCGACCCCACCGCGATGACGGCGTTCTCGAACGCCACACGCGTGACCTCGCCCGGACTCTCGGACGACTCGACGTTGACCAGATTCGGCCCGTCGAACGTTGCGGTACCACGCAACACCGTGACCTTGCGGCGCTTCGCGAGACCCGCGAGGCCGCTCGTGAGCTTCTCCACCACCTCCTGCTTGTGGCCACGGATGCGGTCGAGGTCGAAGCTGGGGTCGCCAAAGGCGATGCCGTGCTTCTCCATCGCGCGCACCTCGTTGACGACGTCCGCGAGGTGCAAGAGCGCCTTCGACGGAATGCAGCCGACGTTCAGGCACACCCCGCCGAGGTCGGCGTAGCGCTCGACGAGCACGACGCGCTTCCCCAGGTCGGCTGCGCGAAACGCCGCCGTGTAACCGCCGGGGCCGGCTCCGACCACGACGACTTCCGCGGTGACATCGGCGTCGGGCAACACCGCGACGGGGTGCTCGTCGGCGGGAAGCAGGCCAGGCGGCGGTGCGGCGCCGATCCCAGCCGGTCCCGCTGCCGGCGGCACCTCCTTCGCGGTTTCGTTCGCTTCCCCATCCGTCGCGCGAACCTCGTCGACTTCCAGCCGAACGATGACCGCGCCCTCGCTTACCTTCGCGCCGACCTCTACGAGCAGCTCCCGCACCACACCGGCCTGCGGCGACGGAATTTCCATCGTCGCCTTGTCGCTCTCGAGCGTGATGAGCGACTGCTCGACCTCGACCTGATCGCCAATGGCCACGAGCACCTCGATCACGTCGACTTCTTCGAAGTCCCCGATGTCGGGGACGGCTACATCG
>JABSQW010000178.1 GCA_013215605.1 Myxococcales bacterium | reverse complement strand
GCCCATGATGCCCCGGGCCTCGTTCCAGGCAAGGCCGGCGTTCTCGACCACGACGCGCATGCCCCGATCGTTGTTCGTATTCACACCTTCGAAGAAGGCGGCGCGAAGGAAGCTCCGCAGCAGCTCGGTTCCCCTGCCGTGCTTGCACGCCCAAGCGTAGAGGGAGTAGCAGTTGCGCGCCGGCTCACCGATGGGGTCGTAGAACCCGCGCCCCCAGTCGATACCCAGGGCTGCCGCCTCGCGCGCCGCATCGGTGAAGATGTATTGGCCCTTCACGCGCGTTGCGGGGACACCGCGCATCACCATCGGGAGCACCGGGCGTACGACCGGCTTCACTCGGGTGTCCTCGGCTAGCTTCAGCGCGACGTCGAAGATCATCGACGTGTAGGGGCTGCGCACCGAGGCGTAGATCTCGAGTGTGAGGGAGCCGTCGTCGACGAGCGGGCCGGCCTCGATCGCGGGGCGGGGGCAGACGAGATCCACTCCCTCGTCCTTGCGAGCACCGGTTCGAATCAGGCGGTTCTCGAGGTGGTAGAAGCGGTCGGCTCCCCAGTACCACTCGCGACCGTAGTGGAACATGGCGCCGGAGTAGTGCCCGAGCTCGGCGCGGCGCCGAGTCCCGGCTTCGATTCGCGCATCCGCCTCGGCCTGGTCGAGGCTTCCGTAGCGTTCGGCGAGGGCGGGCAGGGCGGCGGCGTCGCCGGAAAAGAGCGCGTCGCCCACGGCGACGGCCGCTTCGGGAAAGTCGGCCGCCACCGCCGCCGACAGAATGCGCGCCGCGAGGCTCACCTGACTGGGGTCCGGAGGGGTCGCCTCCTCGGGAAAGCGCAGACCGTAGTGGGGCGCGATCTTCGCGGAGTCGCGGCGTGACAGCGGCAGCAACAGCTCGGGCTCGGGGAGATTTCTGTCGTTCTCGACGTTGACGAGGTGGCAGACCAGCTCCACGTCGTAGTGGTCGAGCAGCGGTCGGAGCAGTTGAGCGGCCAGGTGGCTGTAGCCGTCTTCGATCTGGTGGAAGTACTCGACCCGGTGAGGCTCTCCCGCCTTGCGCCGCGCGTCTTCGGCCCGGGCTCGACGCTTCTCCAGCGCGGCGGGGCTGATCATGCGACGCATGAACTTCGACATCAGCCATCGCACGGGCGCCGACGGATCCATCGTCGCTGCTCCGCCCTGATCTTCGAACGGCTTCGCCATCCCGCTTCCCCGTTTTCCCCGGTGCTGAATTCCTGCGGCGTTTCAGCTTTCTCGAGACAGGATGAAGCGCTCGCGGTACTCGCGAAAATCGGCGGCGAGCTGCTCCTCGCTGAAGCCGAACTTCTCCATCGTGTACTCGTGGGGCGGGCGGTTCTCGCGGCGGTTCTCCTCGGACCACTTGCGAACCTGCGCGGTGGCTTCGTCGGAGAGCGTGCGGCCCGTCGCCTCGAAGATCGCGCGAACCTGGGCGACGGGATCGCTCGAGACGTCGCGGTACCAGATGTCGATGAAACGGTCCGGGTAGCGGGTGTTGCGCATCTCGAGGGCGTGGCGGAGCGCGTAGGTCCAGTTGCCGCCCCAGAGCCGGCCGGTGGCGAGGGGGTCGGGGGCGTCGCAGCCGAGCTGCCACAAGAACAGCTGGAGGCTGCAGATCGACGGGATCGTCTCGAAGGGGTCGCGGTGGGTCTGCACGACCTTCGCGTCCGGAAAGGCCTCGAGGAGCACCTCGACCACTCCCAGGTGGAAGGGCGCCTTCAACACCCAGCTCGTGGCCGAGCTTCCCGCCTTCTTCTTCTGCCACTGCAGGAAGCGCAGCAGGGTCTTGAGATACTCGTAGGCTTCCGTGAGGTCCTGCTCCCGCTGCCAACGCCCGAACTCCGGCACGTGCGCGTGGGCTTCGGGCATCCAGGCGAGGAAGGTGTTCTCGAGGAGCATGATCTCCTCGTCGGGGCCGAGGGCGTCCCAGGGGTGGACCGTGGCCAGGCCGGGTACCGCTTCCAGGGTCTGGCGGATCTCCTCCTTCGCCGCGGGGATGCGCGCGTCGTCTCTCGTCCAGTCGTTGCCTGCGAAGGGCGCCGGGTAGCGGCACTCGAACCAGCGCACCGCGAAGGTGTCGGGATCGCTCGAGAGCAGGCGGTGCAGCATCGTCGTTCCGGTGCGGGGCAGCCCACAGATCACCACCGGAACCTCGAGCTCTTCGTCGAGGATCTCCGGCCGGCGGCTCAGCCAGTCCTGCACGCGCAGGCGGTTCACGAGCAGACCGATCGTTCGATCGCGCTGAGCCATGCGGCCGTTCTCGTTGAGGTCCGCCTCGGTCTCGTAGGCCTCGAGCATGCGCCGCATGGGCTCGCGGAACGATTCGTCGCCGAACTCCGAGAGTCCGGCTCGCTCGCGCGCCTCGGCGACGATCGAGTCGCTGTCGAGGCTCCGCGGGTCGAAGGTCGTCTGGGCCAAAGGGGTCCTCCAAGCTTCGGGCCGTAGCTTACGCGAGTTCCCCCGACTCCGAGGAGTAGAATGGCGCTGCCAAGAAGGAGACGAGCATGCCGGCTCTCGATGGAATGCGCATTCTGGACATGACGCAGTACGAGGCGGGGACGTCCTGCACCCAGGCCCTCGCGTGGATGGGTGCGGACGTCGTGAAGCTCGAAGCGCCCGGGATGGGGGACCCGGGTCGCTGGACGGTCCAGCGCGACGACTACTTCTGGAACTGGAACGCGAACAAGCGGGGCATCGCCCTCGATCTCTCGAAGTCCGAGGGGCGCGAGTTGTTCCTGCAGCTGGTGCCGAAGTTCGACGTCTTCGTGGAGAACTACGGGCCCGGTGTCATCGAGCGGCTCGACGTCGAGTACGAGACGCTCAAGGCCGTTCACCCGTCGTTGATCTACGCACAGATCAAGGGCTTCGGGATGTCCGGACCGTACGCGAGCTTTCTCGCCTTCGACATGTCCGCGCAGGCGGCGGCCGGAACGTTCACGGTCACGGGCGAAGCCGACGGCCCGCCCACCCTGCCCGGGCCCACGATCGGCGACTCGGGAACGGGCGTTCAGCTCGCCATGGCGATCCTCGCCGCGTACGTGCAGGTGCTGCGCACCGGCGAGGGGCAGTACATCGAAATCTCGATGCAGGAGGCCATCACCTACTTCATGCGGACGCGTATCGCCCACGGCGGCGACTGGGGGCGGCAAGCGAGCCCGCGAAACGGGAGTCAGGTGGGCGTGGCACCCTCGGGTCTCTACCCGTGCAAGCCGGGCGGGCCGAACGACTGGGCATTCGTCATCGCCGTCACGCGGCCACACATCGACAAGCTCTACATGGCCATCGATCGCCCCGATCTCATCACCGACGAGCGCTTCAGTACGGACCAGGCGCGCGTGCTCAACAGCGACGCCCTACAAGACGAAATCGCGCAATGGACGCGCGAGCGCACGAAGCAGCAGGTGATGGAGCGACTCGCCGGGGCGGGGGTCCCGTGCTCGGCCACCCTCGACACCAAGGACCTCTTCGAGGACCCGCACCTCGTCGAGCGCGGATTCGTGCGAAGCCTCGAACACCCGACGGAAGGGAAGGTGCGCATGCTGGGGTTCCCGCCTCGCATGTCGGCGAGCGAGGTGCCGCTCGAACGTCCGCCCCGGCTGGGCGAGCACACGGATTCCGTGCTTTCGGAAGAGCTGGGTCTCGACGCTGAACGCCTGAAGGCGCTGCGCGAGGTCGGCGCGATCGGCTGAGCGCCACGGATGGGCGGTCCGTGGACGATTGAGCGACACTGGCGCCGAAGCAGGAGACAAGCATGGCCAATCCCCTCGAGAACCTCGACCGCTATCTGCTCATCACCGCCGACACCCACGCGGGGTCCGATCCGCAGGGCTTCGGGCCCTACCTGGAGAAGAAGTGGCAGGGCGACTTCCAGGACTGGTTGAAGCAACAGGAGCTGGTCTCGAAGGCCATGCGCGAGGTGATGGGCGACCGCAGCATCGGCGTCGACGGCGACCCGGACATCGACGGCAACCGCAACTGGGACAACG
>JABSQW010000177.1 GCA_013215605.1 Myxococcales bacterium | reverse complement strand
GGGCTAGTTGAGCCGCCTGCCACAGCGCGTCAGCGCACCAGAATACGTTTGCAGTGGACGCACGTTACGACCGCGTCCCATGGTTCGTCGTGCACGCGGCTTGCATCCATTACTGGAAGTTCGACGCGGCAACCCATGCAGCTTCTCTTGTTGAGCTCTGCGGCCGCGCGTTCCGTCAGGCGGGCGTTGCCGCGAAGCCGGTCGTAGTAGATAGGAACTTCAAGCTGCGTTTTGCAGAGCACGGGGAGTAGGTTGGCCCGTATTGGGTTCCTAATTGACAGAACCTCTAGGATGGGACCTTGCAGAAACGCAGCTTGAACTTCCTATCTACAGCGGATCGTGGTGCTCGAGACCGAGGAGCCGATCCTCGGGGAGATCGCCGGCTACGATGGCGGCGAGCGCGACCCCAGCCGTCTGCGGCAGCTGATCGACGAGATCGAGGCCACGGCGGGTGAGCTGCCGCTGCGCGAGGTGGGACGCCTGGCCGCCCTCGAGGCCGAACGCGTGCTGATCGGCCGGATGCTGCAACAGACCAACTGGAACCGGAAGCAGGCCGCCCGCCGGCTGGGCGTCAGCTACAAGACGCTCCTCCAAAAAATCAAGGGCTGTGGATTGTCTCCAGACTAGCTGAACCCCTATGCTCCTCGGTCCATGGCTGTTCGGAGCGGTGTTCGCGCCTTGCTGCGCAACATCCTCGGATCGATGGCGGTCTTCGTCCTCTTCCTGGGCGTTCTCGAGCTGGGTCTGCGGCTCGTGGACGTCGCGAAGGGGCGGGGCTTCGACTGGGGCGAGCGAAATCTCCTGCTCAACCAGCGCCCGCTCGTTCCGTTCCGCACCTTCGGTTTCGACCCCTACGCCGAGACGGACGCCGGCCGCGCCATCTCGTCGCGCTGGCAGGAGCACTATCCGCTCGAGAAGCCTCCCGGCAGCTTCCGCATCGTCGCCTTTGGCGGCTCGACGACCGAGAACCGCGTCGAGGAGATGCACTACCCGCTGCGCCTCCAGCAGCTGCTGCGCGAGCGACTCGGCCGCGATGACATCGAAGTGATCAACGTGGCCAACCAGGGGTATGCCACGCCGCACGCGCTTATCCTCCTGCAGCTCGACGTCGTACACTGGGATCCGGACCTGGTCATCCTGAGCCATAACATCAACGATCTCACCGCGGCCTATTTTCCGGGCATTCGACCCGATTACTCGAACAAGTACTCGAACGAGTTCTTCCTGCCCGACCACGAGAATCGCTACACGGCTCCGAACGTGCTCTTCCAGAACAGCCAGCTCTACTGGTTCCTGGTGGGTCGCCTGTCAAAGCTCGAGACGGACCGGCGTCCGGACGAGCCGATCCTTCGCGAGCGCTACGGCATGGAGCCGCCGGGAGAGGCGCGCGCGATCTTCGAGCACAATGTGCGAAGCTTCGTGCGCTACGCCCAGTCGCATGGGATCACGGTCGCGATCGGCTCGCAGCCCTTCACGCCGGGCCTGCCTTTCTTCGACATCCACTGGGGCTTCAAGCCCGACAGCTACAAGGCCGCCGTGCGCTTTCCCGAGCACGAGGAGCTCGTGGCTCACCATGCGGCCTACAACCGCAGCCTGGAACGGCTGGCCGATGAACTCGATGCCGTCTTCATCGACAACGACGCCGCGCTCGGTGGACGCGAGGAATACTTCACGGATTCGGTTCACTACACGCGGGCCGGGATCGAGCGGCTGGCGGAGAACTACGCCGACGCGCTGCTCGCAGCGGGAATCCCGCCGCGGTAGATAGGAAGTTCAAGCTGCGTTTTCTCTGGACACCACCCCAGGCCGCGACTCCACATAAGCCCAGCATGAGTAGTGAGGCTGAAGCGGGTTCGGGTACGCGCGATACCTCGACACCTGTGACATACAATCCGACGTAGCCATAGTTCAGGCCCCGGACGGCGTTGATAAGAAACGGCCGAAGCCCACCTGCCCCCGTATTGGGTTCCTAATTGACAGAACCTCTAGGATAGGAACTTGCAGAAACGCAGCTTGAACTTCCTATCTACTCCTCCGATTCGCATTTATGCGATCCGCCGCGACGCCTGCGAGCGGCGGACGACTCCATTGGCTCGCGAAACTTGATCCATAGCTAGAACTACGACATAGTGTGCACTATGGTTCAAGTCATGGCATCCACCGGCACGTCTGAGACCCAAGCGGGGCGCAGCCAGCAGCGCGGGCAAGAGACGCGCGAGAAGGTCATCCAGGCGGCCGCGGCCTGCGTCGCGGAAGAGGGGTTCGCCGCCGCGAATACCAACCGCATCGTCGAGCGGGCGGGCGTTACCTGGGGGGTTCTTCAGCACCATTTCGGCGACAAGTCGGGGCTGCTCGACGCCGTGCTCGAACGGGGCATGGAGGAACTGGAGGCCGGATTCGAGGCCATCACCATCGAGGACGACGACATTCACAAGCGGGTGGCACGGGTCGTCGACGGCGGCTTTCGAATCTTCACCGCTCCACTGTCACTCGCCTCGAACGAGATCGAAGTCAACACACGTGCGCTGCGGGCGGATGACCCCCGCCACGCCGAGAACCTGCTTCGAATGAACCGACGAGTCGAAGGTCTCACGCTGAGTGCGCTGACCGAGGCCCTCGGACGCGAACCGAGCCGAGGCGTCTACGGCGCGTTCCTGTCTGCGCTGCGGGGCTTCGTGCTGACGTGCTTGATGACGCGCCTGAAGCTCGACTTCAGACGCGAGCGGCAGACACTCACGAAAATGATCGTCGAGGCTTCTCGATGAACGGGCGAAGCAAGGGAGACGGCATGAAAACCATCGCCATCACAGGGGCGGCCTCCGGAATCGGCGCTGCCACGGCCAAGCAGCTCGAGAGCGAGGGTCATCGGGTCATCGGCGTCGACATCCACAAGGCGGAGATCAACGCGGACCTCTCGACCCCCGACGGCCGCTCCCAGGCAGTCGATCAGATCCTCGAGAAGTCCAGCGGAAGGCTCGACGGCTTCGTCCCCTGCGCCGGACTCTCCGCGCTCCCGGATCGACCGGCCAGCCTGGTCGTCAGCCTCAACTATTTCGGCTCGATCGAAATGATCGCAGGTCTTCGCGAGGCGCTTGCGAAGAGCGGTGAAGCCGCAGTC
>JABSQW010000176.1 GCA_013215605.1 Myxococcales bacterium | reverse complement strand
GCGCCTGGGCGACGAGGTCCTCGCCGAGATCCTCGACGAGCAGCCGACAGTGCCCCTGCTCGTCCTCCCCGAACACGTCGGGCGCGAGCTCGTAGCAGCGACCGTGACCGACACACAGCGACTCGTCGAGCCCGACCTTCACGGTGTCGCGTTCCACACGAGCGGGAGGTAGCGCACTTCGCGGATTCCCGGGGTGTAGCGCGGCGTCTCGCCGGCCTGGATTTCGTACTGGGGGATGCGGCGGTGCCACTCCTCCATGCCGACGCGGAGCTCCATGCGCGCGAGGTGCGAGCCGAGGCAGCGGTGCGGACCGGCGCCGAACGCGACGTGGACGTTCCGCTCGCGATCGAAGTCGACGACCCCGGCGTTCTCGAATGCCGCTTCGTCGACGTTCGATGCGCCGATCATCAGCGTGACGAGCTCGCCCGCCTTGAGCTCGACACCCGCGATACTGACGTCCTGCTTGAGTACGCGCGGAATTTGCATCACCGGTGTCTCGTAGCGGAGCAACTCTTCGACCGCGGCGGGGATCAATTCGGGATTCGTCACGAGGCGTTGCCGCTGATCGGGATTCGAGGCGAGGTACGCGATGTTGCAGCCGAGTGTCGCCGTCACCGTGTCGAGGCCGCCGAGCAGCAGAAGGTAGGAGATGTCGAGGATCTCTTCGTTCGTGAGCTTTGCGCCTTCGAGATCGACCTCGACGAGGTAGCCCATCATGTCGTCCGTGGGATTCGCGCGCCGGTCGGCGATCATCTGCTCGAAGTAGGCGTAGATGCGCTGGCCGGTTTCGGCACGTATGCGCGGCGCGTCCGCGGGATCGGCGGCGCTCTCCTGGGGGCGGATGATGTTGTCCTTGAGCTCGAGAAAGAGGTCGAGCTCCTCCAGCGGAAGACCCATCAGGGACAGGAACGAAATGCAGGGCAAGGGAATCGCGAAGGCCTCGTCGAATTCGCAGCGGCCGTCGTCGATGAAGCGATCGATCAAATCGTTCGCTGATGCGCGCACATCGTCCTGGATCTCGAGCATGCGGCGCCGCGAGAAGCGCGGGTCGAGAATGCGGCGGTATTTCGTCTGAGCGGGGGGATCGATCTGCTGCGGAATCATCGGGCGCACGGTGCCGATGGCGAGGTGCAAATCCATCTGGGAGGAGAAGATCTCGGGATGGCGAAGCGCCCACATGACATCTTCGTGGCGCGTCAGGATGGGGCCCTGATTGATTGCGTTGCGCGAAACCGGGCAGCCGCTCTTCATGGCTTCGTAGGTCTGATGGGGACACGCGGCGAACTCGGCGGTGAAGATGTTGTACGAGTTCTGCTCGAGATCGTCACTCATCGGTTTCTCCCGAAGGCGCGCGGAATAATGGAAAAAGCTTACCCGGCGCATCTCACCGGTCCCACCGAGTCGGGCGCCATCGAGGAGGATCGCCCACCCATCGCAGCGTGAAGAGCGTGCGCGGATTCACCCACGGTCTCGAGAGCAATACGCAGAGTCGCAAGCTGCGACACTTCTCGGGGTACTTCGAATCGCTAACCTGAATCGAGCGGTGCGCCCGGCTTGGCGCCAAATCCGCCCCCGGCGTCTCAAAACGAACGAACATTCGTTAGATTACAGAGCACTGACCGCGAACTTTCGGCGTCGTGACCGCCCGCGCGCGCCCCCTGAGGAGATTCCATGCAGCTCCGCGACGTGAACCTGAACGACCTCGACGTCTTCGAGCAGGGCGCTCCCCACGAGATGTTCGACGTGCTTCGAAACGAGGCGCCGGTCTACCGCCACCCCGGAGTGCCCGGCGTCGACGAGTTCTGGTGCATTACGAAGCACGCCGACCTGAAGTCGATCTCCAAGCAGCCCGAGCTCTTCTCCTCCGAGCGCCAGGGCGCCCTGATGCGCGACCCCGATCCCGGCAGCTTGGATCAGCTGCGAATGATCATGCTCAACATGGATCCGCCCCGGCACCGCCAGTACCGAGCCATCATCAACAAAGTCTTCACACCGCGCATGGTGGGCGCCCTCGAGGCGCGCATCCGGGCGATGGTCGATCGCATCATCGATCGCGTCGTCGAGCGTGGCGAGTGCGACTTCGTCGAGGACCTCGCGGCCCCGCTCCCGATGGAGGTGATCTGCGAGATGATGGGCGTGCCCGAGGAGGATCGCCGACGGATCTACGAGCTCGGCAACCG
>JABSQW010000175.1 GCA_013215605.1 Myxococcales bacterium | reverse complement strand
GCCTCCGCGATCAGCTCCGGCGTGGTGATGCCCCGCCACGGATTCACCGCCTCGGCGCCAAGCGCGGCCGCGCGTTTCATCCAACCTTCTGAATTTTCAGGGGAAATCAGTAGAGCGAGGCGCGCGTGGGTCGACAGTCCGCGCAGCTCCGAGAGAACCGGATCGGAGAACGACGAGAACAACGTCTCCCCCAGCAGGCCACGCCGCGTGACCGCCTCGAGGGCGGTCGACTCCAGGCCCGGGTAGGGGCCAGTCGTCGACTTCTTGAGCTCTAGATTGAACGGGATTCGCCCGGCGAATCCGTCGAGCACCTCGTCGAGGGTCGGGATCTGCTGCCCGTCTCCGGCGTCGAGGCTGCGGATCTCCGCGAAGCTTCGCTCGGCAATCTCGCCGGACCCGCCGAGAGCGTCGAGCTTCTCGTCGTGGGTGATCACCGTGGCGGCATCGCGGGTGCGATGGAGGTCGATCTCGATCATGTCCGCCCGCTGCTCGACGGCGAGCTCGTAGGCACTGAGCGTGTTCTCGGGTCGATGACCCGACGCCCCGCGGTGGGCGATGACCAGGGGTCGGGGACGACGTGAACTCATCGCGCTGCGATCAATCCCGTTCCCAGTCGAGGGATCGCTCGACGGCGCGCTTCCAGCCGTCGTACAGGGCGTCGCGCCGATCGGCGCTCATCTGCGGCTCGAACACGGTGAACTGACTCGTCGCCGCGTCGAGCTCGGAGCGATCGGTCCAGAAGCCGACGGCCAGTCCCGCCAGGGCGGCGGCGCCCATGGCCGTCACTTCGAGCACCGCCGGGCGCTCGACCGGCACGCCGAGACAGTCCGCCTGGAACTGCATGAGGAAGTCGTTCTGCGCGGCGCCTCCGTCGACGCGCAGCCGGTCGAGCTCGAGCTTGGAATCCGACTGCACGCACTCGACGACGTCGCGGGTCTGATAGGCGATCGACTCGAGCGTGGCGCGCACGATGTGTGCGCGCGACGTGCCGCGCGTGATGCCGACCATCGCACCGCGCGCGCGCTCGTCCCAGTAGGGGGCGCCGAGGCCCACGAACGCCGGCACGAGATAGACGCCTGCCGTGTCGTCGACGCTATTGGCGATGGCGTCGGTCTCGCTCGCGTCGTCGATCAGTCCAATGCCGTCGCGCAGCCACTGAACCGCTGAGCCCGTCACGAAGATACTGCCCTCGAGCGCGTACTCGACGCTCCCCCCGATCCCCCAGGCGATCGTCGTAACGAGGCCGGACTCCGAAGTGGGCGCGTCGGTGCCCGTGTTCATGAGCAGGAAACAGCCCGTGCCGTACGTATTCTTCGCGCGCCCGGCCTCGCTGCAGCCCTGGCCGAACAGCGCCGCCTGCTGGTCGCCGGCCATCCCGGCGATGGGGATCTCGGCGCCCAGCCAGCTCGCGTCGGCCTCGCCGAACGTTCCACTCGTGTCCCGCACCTCCGGCAGCATCGCCCGGGGGATCCGCAGCTCGCCGAGCAGCGTGTCGTCCCAGTCGAGTTCGCGGATGTTGTAGACGAGGGTACGCGACGCGTTCGAGTACTCCGTGGCGTGCACGCGGCCGTTCGTGAGCTTGAAGAGCAGCCACGCGTCCACCGTTCCGAAGCAGAGCTCGCCGCGCTCGGCCCGTTCCTGGGCCCCGTCGACGGCATCGAGGATGAAACGGACCTTCGTGGCCGAGAAGTAGGCGTCGATCAACAGGCCCGTGCGGGAGCGCACCTCGTCCTCGAGCCCGCGAGCGCGCAGCTCGTCGCAGATGCCCGACGTCTGGCGCGACTGCCAGACGATCGCGCGGTGGATGGGCTCGCCGGTCGCGCGGTCCCAGACGACGGCCGTCTCGCGCTGATTCGTGATGCCGATGGCCGTGACGTCCGCACCGGTTGCAGCCGCCTTCCCGAGCACGCCGCGGGCGGCGCGGAGCTGACTGTCGAAGATCTCGTTCGCGTCGTGCTCCACCCAGCCCGGCTGCGGAAAGTGCTGGGTGAACTCGTGCTGGTCGATCGCGGCGATGGCTCCGCCCTTGTCGAACAAGATCGCGCGGGACGACGTCGTGCCCTGATCGAGGGCCATCACGAAACGGCTCACTGAGTACCTCCTGGTTCGGCCGAGCTTCGGTCGGCTCCGCGGACCTGATCCCTTCGGCTCCGGGTCTCAACGTGCAAAGCTAGTTGGCTTCTCCGAATAGTGCGTCCACGAACTCCTCGGCGCGGAAGTCGCGCAGATCCTCGACGCCCTCTCCGACCCCGACGAACTTCACGGGAATCCCGAACTTGTCGGCCAGCCCGATGATGACGCCGCCCTTCGCGGTGCCGTCGAGCTTCGTGAGCACGAGGCCCGTGACGCCGGCCACCTCGGTGAAGAGCTCAGCCTGGGAGAACGCGTTCTGGCCCGTATTCGCGTCGAGGACGAGCAGCGTCTCGTGGGGCGCGCCATCGAGGCCCTTTCCGATCACCCGCACCATCTTCCCGAGCTCGTCCATGAGGGGCTTCTTCGTCTGGAGTCGGCCCGCCGTGTCGATGATCGCGACGTCCGCAGTGCACGACGTCGCGGCCTTCACCGTGTCGAAGGCGACGGCGGACGGGTCGCCGTTTTCCGGGCCGGTGATGACCTCGCAGCCGACCCGCTCACCCCACACCTGGAGTTGCTCGCGCGCTGCGGCCCGAAACGTGTCGCCCGCACCGAGCACCACTTTGCGTCCAGCCTCCGCGTGACGCGCGGCGAGCTTGCCGACCGTGGTGGTCTTGCCCACACCGTTCACTCCGAGCACCAGGATCACGTGGGGCGTGCCCTCGGTATCCATCGTCCCCTCGACCTCGACTTTCGAGAGACGCGCGAGGATCTCTTCGCGCAGGATCGCCTGCACGGCGTCGGCGTCTCCCCCCTGCCCGCGACGGCGGAGCGTCTCGAGGAGGCTCTCGGCCGTGGCCACACCGAGGTCCGCACTGAACAACACGGCCTCGAGTTCGTCGAGCACCTGCGCGTCGACCTGGCGCCCGCCGATGATCTCGCCGAATCGGCCGATCAGGCCCTCGCGCGTGCGGCGCAGACGCTCGGAGAGTCGGCCCGGCGGCGGCTCGGTCGGGAGCGGCGGAAGCGGCTCGGAGACGGGCTCGGGTTCTGGCGCGACCTCCGGCTCGTCGGTCGGCTCCCAGCCCCACCCCGCCACTTCCGCGACGCCGAGGACGATCAGGGGGAGCAGGGCAACGAGCGCCACCAGCGCTTGCGGGTGGAGCTCGGCCCAGAGGATGAGGCTCTGCAGAAGTGTCGCGGTCTCGGTCACGGCGCGCGGAGGATAACAGTCTCCGCTGGCTCCTCACGACCTCCGCCGCTCCAGGCGCCCCCGCAGATCGTTATGCTGAGGGCCGTGTTCTACGAGGGTTGGCGAATCGGAATCCTGGGGCTGCTCGCGCTGCTGATGCTGGCGCCGGTCACGCTTCCCGTCACGGTGCTGCGCGAGCTCGTGCAGGATCGGTTCGACGTCTCGGAGATGCTGACCTCCCTCTTCATGTCGATCAACATGGTGGGGGCGGTCGTGGCCGCGCCGCTCGTCAGCGTGCTGTCCGACCGCATCGGACGGCGGCGCGAACTTGTCATCGGCGCGCTGCTCGCCGACGCCGTGTGTCTGTTCGCGCTCGCCCAGACGACCTCGTTCGCAGTGTTCATGGGGATCCGCTTCCTCGAGGGCTGCGCGCACATCACCGCCCTCTCGATGCTGCTCGGCATCGCGACGCGCAGTCGGGGGCCGGAGCAACGCGGCCGCGTGATGGGACTCGTCGGGGGCGGCATCACGCTGGGGGTCGCCCTGGGCGCGCCCGTCGGCGGTGTCGTGGGCGCGAACGATCCGATAGCACCGCTCCTGCTCGGCTCCGCGCTCGTGACCCTTGCCGCCGTGGTGTCGATGCTCGTGTTGCGAGATCCGACGTCGGCCGCAGACGAAAAGAGCCCACAGTTCGCCGACCTCGTGCGCATGGTGAACGAAAACCGCCTCCTGATCGCTCCGCTGGCATTCGCTTTCGCCGACCGCTTCACGGTGGGCTTCTTCACGACGACCTTCTCGCTGTACCTGACACGCATCCACGACCTCGACCCTCCGCGCATCGGAATGCTCATCAGCGCCTTCATGATCCCCTTCGCGCTGCTCAGCTATCCGTTCGGCCGGCTCGCAGAGAGTCACTCCCGCGTGGCGATGGTGTGCGGCGGGAGCCTCCTCTACGGCATCGGCACTGCGACGCTCGGCTGGTGGTCGCTCGACTGGCTGATCGGACTGATGTTCGTCCTCGGCGTGACCTCGGCCGTGATGTTCGTTCCGTCCCTCGTGCTCACGACGGACATCGCCCCCGACGAGATCCGCACCACTGCCATGGGGGCCTTCAACGCGGCCGGCTCGCTCGGATTCATCGTCGGGCCGGCCACCGGCGGGTTCGTGAGCCAGGCGGTCGCCCGCGTAGCCGACTGGGAGAGCGGCTATCGCGCAGCGTTCGTGGTCGCCGGAGTGTCGGAGATCGCCTGCGTGGTGCTCGCGCTGCCGTTCCTGATGCGCATCGCACGAGGTGGCAGGTAGACCGACGGAGCCTTCGCCTCCGCGGCGATCCGCGGCCGGATGAGATCGGGGTCTTCCCGAGGGTCCTGCCGCCACCGGATGAAGTGCCCCGACCCGTCTCGAACGACGATCGGGTCCTTGGAGAAGCAGATCTCGGGCGACGGGAGCAGCGCCTAGTGGACCTCGACCGACACCAGCTTGCTCACACCCTTGCGCTCCATCGTCACGCCGTAGAGAAGGTCGGCGATCTCGATGGTGTGCTTGTTGTGGGTGATGAGCACGAACTGCGACGTCGCGGCCAGCTCTTTCACGATCTCGTTGAAGCGTCCGATGTTGGCGTCGTCGAGCGCCGCGTCGACCTCGTCGAGCAGGAAGAACGGCGAAGGTCGCACCTGGAACACCGCAACGAGCAGCGCGACGGCGGTGAGGGTCTTCTCGCCGCCGGACAACAGGTTCACGTTCTGCAGGCGCTTGCCCGGCGGCATCGCCATGATCTCGATGCCCGCCTCGAGGACGTCTTCGGTGTCGGTGAGGGAGAGGCTCGCCTTCCCACCGCGGAAAAGCCGCGGGAAGTTCTCCGAGAAGCGCTGGCTGATCTGCTCGAACGCCTCGCGGAAGCGGCGGCGACTCGTGCGGTTGATGCGTGCGATGGCGTCGCGCAGCAATTCCAGGGTGGCGTCGAGATCTACCTTCTGTTCGGTGAGGAAGCGGAAGCGCTCCGAGAGTTCTTCGTGCTCCTCGATGGCACCGAGGTTGACGTCGCCGAGCTGCTGAACCTTCTTGCGCAGCTCTTCGAGGCGCTGGGCGCGTTCTTCACGGGGCCCGCGCGCGAGCTCGGCGTTGCGCCGCGCCTCGCGGGCGGCGTCGGGCGCGGGCTCTTCCTCATCGGAATCGGCGCTGCCGAGCTCCGAGTCGCTTCCCCCGGGCTCCTCGGTCGCGGATGCAGCGGCCCGCTCGGTCTCGCTGGCTTCGGGAGTCGGCGGGGCCGCTTCGCTCTCCTCGGGCTCGAGCGGCGGCAGGGTCCACGTAGCGAGGTTGGTGTCCCACTTCTCGCGGATCGCCTCGTCGAGGTGGCTGAGATTGAGCTCCGTCTCGCGCGCGGCGAGCTCGGCCTGACCGACTTCCTCCCGGCGCTCCGTGAGCTCCGAGCGCAGCTCGCGGCTGGCCTCGTCGAGCGCGCCCACCTCCGTGGACATCCGCTCGAATACGTCGCGCTTCTCATCGGTGCTGGCGCGGGCGAGCTCCTCTGCGCGAAGCCTCTCGTCGAGCGTCGACTGGGCGGATTCGATGATCGTGGCGAGTTCGGCTCGGCGCGCTTCGGCGCTGCGGATCTCTTCCTCGCGGCGCGCGATCCACTCGCCCGCTTCGCGCGTGGCGGCGACGGCGCGCTCGCTCGCCGCGCGCAGCCGGTTGCACTGGTCCTCGCGTCCGGCCTGCTCGACGCGCCGCTCGGTGGCGACCGTCTCGAGGCGCGCCACCTCGCGTCCGGCCGAGCCGATGCGCAGACCGAGCGCGTCGAGATCGCGCTGCCGCTGTACGCGCTGCTGGCGTGCTTCGGAGAGTTGCGTCTCCAGGAGCCCTCCCTCCACCGCGCGCGACTCGCTCTCCGCGAGGATTCCCGAACGCTCGGCGACGCGGCCTTCGTGCGCTTCACCGAGAGCTTTGACGCGCTCTCGAGTGCGCTCCAGGTCCTTTTCGTGGTTTGCCACGGCGAGCGCCGCCGTGTGGTGGCGGTTGCGCAGGTTCTCGAGCTCGTCAGCGGCACTCACGAGTGCCGCTTCGGCAGTCGCGTGGTCCGTCTCGCAGCGCGCCACCTGCGCCTCGAGGCTGGCGACCTCGGTCTCGAGCTCGCGAATCTCGCGCACGTGCGCGATCAGTCCGCCGGCCTCTCCCTCTGCGGCTCCACCCCCGGCGACGACGCCATCCGGTGTCAGGACGTCGCCCGCTTTCGTGACGAACGTGCAGGGAATCCGACCGCTCCCGTAGTGCTTCAGGACTTCGTCGAGGCTCGACACGAGGTTCGCGTTGCCGAGCAGTCGGTGGGCCAGCGGCTCGAAGCCGTCACGCGGTCGCACGCGCCCGAGCAGCGGCTCGCCGAAGGGCACGAAGCCGCTCGGTTCCATCGATGGCGAGGGCAGCGCGACGAAGACTCCGCGGCCAGAATTCGCGGAACGCAGCAGATCGAGCGCCGACAGCGCGCCTTCCGGTCGGTCGACGACGAGCGCACCGGCGCGATCGGCGAGCACGGCCTCGACGGCCCGCTCAACGTCGCGGTCGACCTCGAGTGCGTCGCGCACGAGGCCCTTCAGGCCCAGGCTGCGCCGCTCCGATTCGTCGCGGCTGAGCAGGTGGCGGGCGCCGGAACCGACATCGTCACGGCGCTCGACCACCTCCTTGAGCGAAGCGAGACGGGCGCGCCTGGTTTCACGGACTTCGCGCGCGCTGCGCTGCCGTTCGGCGGCCTCGCGGGCGCGGCGAACCGCCTGTGCGTGGTTCTCGAGCGCCTTGCGCTGGAGACCCATGAAGCGATCGCGCTCGGCAAGGAGGTTGCGCAGGCCCTCCTCGAGGCTGCGCTGCTCGCTGTCGGCGCGGGACGCTTCGGTCTGCCCGACTTCGAGGCCCTCGTCGGCGTCGCGCATGCGCGTGGACAGCTCGGCACCGCGGTCCTCGACCGTGGCCTTGCGATCTTCGGAGCGCGCGATGCCGGTGAGCACATCGACGAGCGCCTGGTTGGCGACTTCGCGCTCGCGCTCGATCTCGGCCAGCTTTTCGCGCGCCGCCAGCACCTCCGCTTCGGCGCTTTGGAGCGGGTCGCGCTCCGTGGCGACGGCCGACTCGACGGCCGCGAGATCGGCCTGGACGCTCTCCGCCTCGACCTCCTGCTGGCGGAGATTTTCCCGCAGTCTCTCGAGCTCCTCGTTGCGCGCGGCGATCGTCTCTGCGAGTTGCTCGCGCTCGCGGCGCCCGTACTCGATCTGCGCCTCGCACTCCTTGATGTCGGTGCGCAGCGCGAGCAGACGCTCACTCCCGGCAGCGAGCACCTTCTCGCACTCTGCGAGCTCGATGCGCTTCGCTTCGGTGGCGAGCTCGCGCTCGGAGAGCTGGGTCTCGAGGGCGGTGACCGCGTCGCGCAAAAGGGTCAGGCGCGCCTGCGACGCTTCGATCTGGCTCGTGAGCTCGGCGCGGTCGTCCACGGCGAGCGACAGCTCGAGGACGCGCAGCGTCTCGCGCATGCGCTTGTAGCGGGCGGCCTTCTTCGCCTGGCGCTCGATGGAACCGATCTGTCGGCGAATCTCACCGAGGACGTCGGTGACGCGCAGCAGATTCTGCTCGGTCGAGGCGATCTTGGTCTCGGCCTCGCGCCGGCGCGCCTTGTATTTCCCGATGCCCGCCGCTTCCTCGATCAGCGAGCGGCGCTCTTCGGCCTTTGCCGAAACGATCTCGGCGATCCGGCCCTGCTCCACGATGGTGTAGCCCTTGGCCCCGATGCCGGTGTCGCGGAAGAAGTCCTGGATATCGCGCAGCCGACAGGCGGTCTTGTTGAGCAGATACTCGGACTCGCCGGTGCGGTACAGACGCCGCGCGACCTGGATCTCGTTGTACGCCGAGAAGGCCGGCGGTCCGCCGCCCTCGCTGTTGTCGAAGGTGATGACCACCTCGGCCATTCCCACGGGGGAGATGCCTTCGGCGCCGCCGAAGATGACGTCTTCCATACCGCGACCGCGCAGGCGCCGCGGCGACTGCTCGCCCATCGCCCAGCGGATGGCATCGACGATATTCGACTTCCCGCAGCCGTTCGGTCCGACGACACCGGTGATTCCGGTTTCAAAATCGAGGGCCGTCTTGTCCACGAAGGACTTGAAGCCGTTGAGTTCGAGGGACTTGAGCCGCACCTCGTCTCGAACCTCCGCACGGGTACCCGTTCAGACCCACGGACCTCTCCCGGCGCTTTACAACGACGGGTGGGGGGCGTGGCAGAAAAGCGATTACAGAGGAGGGGAGGCTCCGAATGGTTAACACCCCGAAGGGTGACCGCGCAACCGCGGACGACGGCTTTCGACCACGCCCAACGGGGAAATTCAGTCTCTCGCGGCAGCGGCGGCCTCTCCGCCAACTTCGCTCGCGGTGGCACCGGCGTACTGGAGCTGGTGGAGGCGCTGATACACGCCCCCGAGGGCCAACAGCTCCTCGTGGCGACCGGACTCGACGATTCGACCGTGCTCGAGCACGTAGATGCGATCCACGTCCTCGATCGTCGACAGGCGATGCGCGACGACGATGGAGGTGCGTCCCTCCATCAACACGTGGATCCCCTCCTGCACGAGGTTCTCGGTCTCGGTGTCGATGGAACTCGTCGCTTCGTCGAGCACGAGCACGTCACCGCCGTGGGCGAGGGCGCGCGCGAAGGACAAGAGCTGGCGCTGCCCCGCGGAGAAATTGCTCCCGCGCTCGCGCACGTCGGTGTCGTAGCCATCGGGAAGTGCCTCCACGAACCCACCGGCGTGTACGGCGTCGGCCATCCGCTTGACGTCTTCGAGTGAAACATCGTCTCGCTCGAGTGAGATGTTGTCAGCGACCGTTCCGCTGAAGAGGAAGACGTCCTGCAGGACCATGGCGACGCGGCGGCGCAGCTCCGCCTGCGGGAGATCGCGCAGGTCGACGCCGTCGAGCAGCACCCGTCCGGCACCCGGCTCGTAGAAGCGCGTCAGCAGGCTGATGATCGTGGTCTTGCCCGCACCCGTCGCGCCGACGAACGCGACCTTCTCGCCGGGCTCGACGCGAAACGAGATGTCGTGCAGCACGAGATTGTCGTCCGGCTCGGCGCCGTCGCTCCCGTCCGCGAGATCGGGTGCGTCGTAGGCAAATGAGACGTTCTGGAACTCGACACAGCCGCGTTTCGCCGCAGCGCTGCGACTCTTGGCGAGGGGCGCGCCGTTCTCCTCCGCCGGCCGGTCGAGTACTGCCGGTTCCGTCTCGAGCAGCTGGAAGATGCGCTCACAGCTCGCCATCGACGACTGCATGACCGAGTACTTGGCCGAGAGGTCGCGCAGCGGCATGAAGAACCGCCGCATCCAGTCGATGAATACGTACAGCGTGCCCGCCGCAGCCAACCCCGTCCCTTCGGCGATGATGACTGCAACGGTGATCCCCTGCGCGAGCTCCACGCTCGAGAAGAGTGCCGCGTCGTAGCGGATCGACTGGAACCAGGCGTCGCGGTGGGATGCGTTGAGCGCGTCGAAGTCGGCGAAGTTGCGCTGCTCGCGTGTGAAGAGCTGCACCACCTTCATCCCGGTGACGTTCTCCTGCACGTACGCGTTGATGCGCGCAATCCGCACGCGGACGAGGCGGTACGCGGCTCGCACCTTGAAGCGGAAGATCGCGGCGGCCACTGCGAGTAACGGCACGACGAGGAACGAGGCGAGAGCGAGCCGGGCGTCGAGAAGAAACAGCACCACGGCGAACCCGATCATCTTCACGATGTCGGTGACGAGCGCGACGATGCCGGCGGAGAACATCTCGGCGACGTTCTCGACGTCGTTGGTGGCGCGCGTCACGAGTCGCCCGACCGGGTAGCGATCAAAGAATCCCATATGGAGCTTCTGGATGTGGTCGAACACCTCGACGCGCATGTCGCGCATCGCCGATTGCCCCGTCCAGCCCATGACGAGCGTATTCGCGAACTGCAGCAGCGACGCCATCAGCATCGACACGAAGTAGAGACCGGCGAGCCAGAACACCGGTGCGAGGCCAGCCGGTGGGTCGAAAAGAGGGGCGAGCCAGCGGGTGACGGTGCCGGTCTCCTGGGAGACGCGCGCGGCCTCTACGCCGTCCACTCCGAAGTAGAAATCGAGACCGGTCTTCACGATCCACGCCGGCGCGAGGTCGACCAGGAAGATCGGAAACGTGAGCAGCAACGTCGTGGCGATCATCCGCTTGTACGGGGCGACGTACTTCCAGAGGCTCAGGAGGAGGCGCGCGTCGTACGCCTTGCCGAGGATCTCCTCTTCGTGCATGGAGTCCGGCGCGGCCCCGCCGGGCCCTGCACCGTTCGCGCCCGCGGCAGCCGCCGCATCGACCGGGCGTGTCGCGCCGCCGCCGGTGGCGCCGGGTGCGCTCACAGCGGCTCTCCCGCGGTGGGCTCGGAGAGCGGCGCATCCGCCGTGCGATCGCCTTCTTCGCGCGCCTGTTTCCACGCGAGCCGCGCGTACAGGCCGCCCAAGCGCACGAGCTCGTGATGCGTGCCCTCTTCTACGATGCGCCCCTCGTCGAGCACCACGATCTTGTCCGCCTCGCGCACACTGCTGACCCGGTGCGACACCACGACGACGGTGCGCCCGGAGAACAGCGACTCGAGCTCGTTCTGGATCGCCACCTCGGTGGCGGCATCGACGCTCGACAGCGTGTCGTCGAGGATCAGGATCTCCGGCCGCAGCGCGAGGGCACGCGCGAGGGCCGTGCGCTGCCGCTGCCCGCCCGAGAGCATCACGCCGCGCTCGCCCACGATCGTCGCGTAGCCGTGGGGCAGCTCGGCGACGTCCTTCGCGAGCTGCGCGCGCCCGGCCGCCTCTCTCACCGGGTCCTCCGTGGGCTCGCCGTTGCCGTGGCCGTCGCGTCCCGCGTGGAGTCCGAACGCGATGTTGTCGGCGAGGCTCATCGAGAACAGGAAGGAGTCCTGCGGGACCATCGCGATGGACGAGCGCAGAGTCGCCAGCGGGATGCGGTTCACGTCGATCCCGTCGATGAAAACCTGACCGTCGTCGACCTCGAAGAGTCGCGGGATCACACTGGTGAGGGTCGTCTTTCCCGAGCCGACGGGCCCCACGACGCCGAGGGTCGAGCCCGCCGGGATCGTGAAGGAAATCCCGCGCAGTGCGGGTTCGCGGCCCGCCCCGGGGTAGCGGAACGTAAGGTCGCGGAATTCGATCTCGCCGCGAATCGAGGCGTCGGCGACCGCGTCTTCGGCGTCGGCGATCGAGGGTACCTCGGAGAGCAGCTCGTCGAGGCGCTGCATCGATGCGGCGCCGCGCTGCACTATCGCGACGACCCAACCCATGATGAAGGTGGGAAACGTGAGCTGATAGACGTACATCGCGAAGGTGAAGAACTCGGAGACCTTCATACCGCCGGTGCTGAGCAGGTTTCCGCCGACGAGAAGAATGATCCACATGGCCGCCGCAGGGAGGAGGTTCACGATGGCGGGCATCGCGGCGTTGGCGCGGACGAGTCCGAGTTGGCGGCGGAGGAGCTCCTGATTGACGTCGGCGAAGCGGCTCCGGGTCACGTCTTCCATCGCGTACGCCTTCACCACTGCGATGCCGGCGATCGACTCCTGGAGTTGGTTCGACAGCTGCCCGAGTCCCTGCTGAGTGAGCAGGCTCCAGTGGTGGATCCGCCGGCCGAACACGCGCGCGATGACGACGAACGCGGGATACGGGACGAGCACGAGGAGCGCGAGCTGGCTGTTGATCGCAGCCATCGCAACGATCGACAGGATGTACATGAGTGGCGTCTGTACGACATTGAGCACGCCCACGCCGAGCATCATCCGCACCGCATTCACGTCGTTGACGCAGCGGCTCATGATGTCGCCCGTCCGCCAGCGGAAGTAGAACGACTGGGGGAGCTTCTGCAGGTGCCCGAAGAGGTCGTTGCGGATCTCGTACTCGATCTCGCGAGCCGCGTTGAAGATCAGCGTGCGCGAGAAAAAGCGCAGCGCCGCGAGCAGTAGCGTCACCATCAAGAGCCGTCCGACTGCACGCGTGAGCTCGGGCCCCGGTCCGGACCCGGCCGCCTCGATGCACCAGCCCACGAGCAATGGCACCGACACGAAGCACGCCACGTAGCCGAGGGTCAGGACGACCCAGACCGCGTAGAAAGCGCGGTTTCGGTTGATATAGACGCCGAGGCGGCGGAGCGCGGAGCGGATGGGACTCGTGCTCATCGGCCGAGCCACCGGGCGATGCGCCGACGGTCGATCCCGAGACCCCAGGCCAGGACCGCCAGCGAGTGGAGGAAGGCCGTGCGGAACACGCCGTGAGCGCGGTGGCGCCGCGCCGACGTCGTGGCGGGCGCGCCCAGCCGAGCGAGCCTTCCGCGCTGTCTCATCGCCTTCACGAGATCGAGGTCCTCCATGATCGGAGCCATGGGAATTCCGCCAATCGCTTCGAGCACCGAGCGGCGCACGAACAGCGCCTGGTCGCCGTAGGGCAACCCGAGTGCCGCTACGCGCAGCCGGCTTCCCCACTCGACAATGCGCAGGGCCACCGTGTGCTGATCGAACCGAAAACGGAACGCTCCGCCCACGGTAGCGGGATCGCGGAGCGCCGCCCGGATGGCGTCGGCAAAACCCGGCGGAAGCCGGGTATCCGCGTGGAGAAAGACGATCACGCCGCCCTTCGCGCTGCGGGCCCCGACATCCAGTTGGCGCGCACGCCCCGGCGGGGACTCGAGCACCCGAGCTCCCGCAGCCTTGGCGCGCAACCGCGTGGCGTCCCGGCTTCCACCGTCCACGACGAGAACCTCGACACCGGGCGCGCTCGCGCTTCGGATGGCGTCCACGACCTGCTCTTCCTCATCGAGCGTCGGAATCACCACCGAAGCATCCACCAACCCATGATGCCACGGTTTCCGGAGACCCGATCCGGCTTCGCTCGCCATCGGCTCACGGCGCACAGCCCAGTCCTGGGGAAGCGCGCGCAGCGAGCGGAGAAGGGCCGATCTGGGCCTTGCCCAGATCGACCCCGAGGACGTGACGGCGTGCCGTGCTATCCATCCGGGACGTGAGTACCCCCGAGCCCCCCGAGAGCCTCGACGAGGCCGAAGCGGAGTCCCATACCCCAACGGCGCCCGCCTACGCGCGCGCGGGCGTCGATCTCGACCGCGACGAGGGCTTCGTCGACGACATCGCCGCGATCACGCGTCCGACGATGCGCCCGGAGATCCTGTCGCCGGTCGGTGGCTTCGCGGGCCTCTTCAAGGCCCCCGAGCGCTACAAGAACCCGATCTTCGTCGCCTGCAACGACGGCGTCGGCACGAAGCTCAAGCTCGCTGCCGAGCTCGAGCGCTACGACACCGTCGGTATCGACTGCGTGGCCATGGTCGTGAACGATATGATCGTGCAGGGCGCCGAGCCGCTCGTCTTCCTCGACTACCTCGCCATGAACAGTCTCGACCCCGAGCGAGCCCGCCGGGCTCTGCGCGGCATCGCCGAGGGCTGCCGGCGTGCGGGCTGCGCGCTGCTCGGCGGTGAGACCGCGAGCATGCCGGGCGTCTACCAGGAGGGCGACATCGAGCTCGTGGGCTTCGGTGTCGGCGTGGTCGATCGCGACAAGGTGATCGACGGCTCGACCATCAGCCACGGCGACACGATCCTCGGCCTGGCGTCGAGCGGCTGTCACAGCAACGGCTACAGCCTCATCCGCGAGATCGTCGAGTCGGCGGTCAACGCCGGCAAAGCGGAGCTGCGAGCCGAAGACGAGGACCTCAACACGACGCTCGCGAGCGCGCTCCTCGCCCCCACCCGCATCTACGTGAAGCCGCTCCTCAACGTCCTGCGCGACTTCTCCATCAAGGGCATGATCCACATCACGGGCGGCGGCTTCATCGGCAACGTTCCGCGCGTCCTCCCGAACGCCGTGCGCGCCCGTATCGATCCCGACTCCTGGCCACGCCCGCCCATCTTTGGCTGGCTCCAGCAGCACGGGGAGATCCCCGAGAGCGAGATGCTGCGGGTGTTCAACTGCGGCGTCGGAATGCTCCTGATCGTCGATCCGTCGCTGGAGGTGGAGATCATCGAGCGCCTGAGGGCGCTCGGGGAGCGCGCCTACCACGTCGGCACGATCGAAGCCAGAGAGCCCGACGAGCCGCCCCTCTTCTTCGAACGCGGCTTCATCGAAGAGGACACGTCCGGAGACTGATGCGCGGGCTGCCCGCCACACCGGCGAAGGCTTCGCTGCGCACCCGTCGTTGGGACGCGGTAGTGCTCGGCAGCGCCCTGCCCGGTCTGATCGCGGCGATCCAGATCGGTCGCCGGGGCGCGCGGGTTCTGATCCTCGAAGAGAGCGGACACAACGACGCCTTCCCGGGCTTGCGCGAGCCATTCCTGATGACCGGCGCCGCTCCCGACGACGTGCTCGGCGGCTGTCTGCGCGCGCTCGGTCTGCCGCTGATCGACCGGCGCAACGTCGTCCACGAGCCGTTGGCGTTCCAGATCGCGCTGCCGGATGCGCGCCTCGACGTGGGGGAGCCCGTGTGGACCGGGGAGGAGTACACGCGCTGGGGCTTCGCGGATTCCGCCCAGGCTTCCGGACTGATCCGTGCGCTCACCCACGCCGCCCAGCTCGAGCGGGCCGCCATCCTCGCCGCGCCCATCGTGCGATCCGGTCGACGCCCGGCGCTGGTGGCGCGCTTGGCGGGCGAAAAGGGAGCGGGCCACGTCACGAGGCCGCCGCCGGACTCGGCCCGAGGCCTTCCGGACGAGCTGCGCGACGCGCCTCCCGAGCTCACCCCTCTGCTCGAGGCGCAGCTGCACGCACTGTCGAACCTCGCGTCCTCGCCGGCTTCAGAGGAGGCACAGGCCCGGCTGCTCGGCGCCGCTCTCGAAGGCGGCGCGGTGATCGCCGACGGCCCGCCGTGGCTGCGAGCGCTACTGCGCCGCCGCATCGAGGCGCTCTTCGGGGAGTTCCGAACGGTCAACGGAGCCTTCCGCCTCGTCGCCGCAGCCAACCAGCCGGGCATTGCCCTCGACGAAAGCGGCGAGGTCTGGGTCGGACGGACCCTCGTGCTGAACGCGCCGCGCGCGGCGCTCGCCACGGCGATCGACCAGGATCCGCTGCCCGATCTGCTGTCCGGCCCCGCACCCTCGCTTCGCCGCCACCGCCTGCACCTGACACTCCCCAAGTCGCTGATCCCCGAGGGCATGTGCGATCGCGTCCTCCTGATCGGTGACCCCCAGCGCCCAATCGAGGGAACCAACGTCGTCACGCTCAGCGTCCACCGCCCAAGAGATTCAGGCGCGAAGAAGCCGGCGGACCTGGTCGCCAGCTCCGTGCTGTCGGTCTCCGAGGCCGACGTCGCGGCCCGCGAATCCGAGATGCTGGCCGCCGTGCGCAGTCTGATTCCCTTCGACGCCGAGCGGCTCGAGCGCCGTCCGACGACGCGACCGAAATGGGACGACGAGGAGCTGCTGATCGATCCGGGACCCGAGGGGCGGGCGAGCGCGTTCCGCCTGTCGATCAAGCCATCGTGCTACGTACTCGACCGAGGGGGGGTCGCCGGGCTCGGCTTCGAGGGCGACATTCTGCTCGGGTGGCGCGGCGGGGAAGCCATCGCGGCGAGCCTCGGGGGCTAGGAGCCTGGGCGGAAGAAGCCGATCGTCTTCTGCCGCGTGCTTCCACAGAGGCGTACCCTCGCCCGGGAAGCGGCTTTCGGCCGGGACTCGACGAGCTGCACGAGCGCCGATGAGTCGATCGATGGTGGCGACCGGAAACCCCGGCCTGCACGGAGGGATGTCGTGACGACGACTGGAACCCTCGTGCGGCTGCTGGGCTACGCGAGGCCCTGGCTGGGCCTGATCGGCTTGGCGTTGCTGCTGTCGGCGGCCTACAGCGGTAGCCGTTATCTGCGCGTGTACCTCATCAAGCCGCTGCTCGACGAGGTCGTCGTGCCGGGCGTCGTGATCTCGGAAACCACCCAGCAGCGTTGGCTCCCGGAGCTGGGCGCGCCCGATCCGAGCGTGGGGACAGCCGCCAAAGGAATCGCTCCGCCGGGCCTCACCCGGGGCACGGCGCCGATCGAGGAGATCCGCGGCCGGTTCGCCTCGATCGTCATGGCAGCCTGCGGTTTGATCGTCGTCCTGCCCTGCCTGCTGTTCGCACGCAGCACACTCGAGGAGTGGGTGCTCGGCCGGATCCACATCTCCATCAAGCAGGACGTGTGCGCACATCTGCTCGCGCTGCCGCTCCGCTACCACCGCGACCAGAGACGCGGCGACATCGTCTCGCGGACACTCGAAGACGTCGACTCGGCGCAGGGCGCGCTGCGCCTGGTCTTCGGCACCGTGCTCGTATCGGCCCTCAGCATCTGTATGGGGATCGCGTTCCTGTTCGCTCTCTCGCCGCCTCTCGCCATGGCCTCCCTGCTGCTGGCCCCGATCCTGTTCGGCGTGATCTCGCTGTTCGGACGTCGCATTCGGAAGACCGCGCGACGCCGCCAGGAGAAGATCGCCGACGTCACGCAGCGCCTCGTCGAGATCCTCTCCGGCATCAAGGTCATCAAGGCGTTCCGAGCGGAGGAGAACGAAAACGCCGCGTTCCGGCGCGAGACCGACCACCTCTTCCGCCGCTCGATGCGCGTCGTGCGCAACCGTGTCGCGGCGCGCAGCATCGTCGAGATGTTCAATTCTGCGGTCGGCATCGGCGTGATCGTCGCGGGCACGTGGATCGTCGCCCGCGGCTGGTGGGACCTGACCCCCGGCGACTTCGCGGCCTTCGCCGCGATCCTCGGCACGGCGTACAAACCAGTGAAGGACCTCGCGCGCGGCTTCGTGCGACTCATGGACGCCCAACCCTCTGCGGTGCGCTTCTTCGAGATGCTCGACGAACCCGCGGAGAGTCCCGACCCCGCCGACGCAGTGGAGATCCGCGGCGCGCCGAGCACCATCTCGATCCGCAACGTCTCGTTCGCCTACGACGACGTATCCGTGCTTTCGAACGTGTCCCTCGATGTGAGCGCGGGCGAGGTCCTGGCGATCGTGGGCCCGAGCGGTGCCGGTAAGACCACTCTCGTCGACCTGCTCCTGCGGTTCGACGACCCGAAGTCCGGCCGCATCGACATCGACGGCATCGACCTGCGTGGGATCCGGCGAGATTCGTGGCTAGAGCAGATCGCGGTCGTGGGCCAGGATCCGTTCCTTTTCGACGGAACACTCCGCGAGAATCTCGCGTATGCGCGCCCGGACGCTTCCGAAGGCCAGGTCCTCGCGGCAGCGCGCGCCGCCCGCGTCGACGAGTTCGCCGACCAGCTTCCGCAGGGCTACGACACACCGGTGGGCGCGATGGGGGTGCGCCTGTCGGGTGGCCAGCGCCAGCGCGTCACGATCGCACGTGCACTGCTCAAGGATCCCGCGATCCTCGTGTTCGACGAAGCCACCAGCGCCCTCGATTCGAAGAGCGAGCGTGTCGTCCAGGACGCCATCGAGGGCCTCTTTGGCGACCGGCGCACCGTCTTCGTCATCGCGCACCGCCTGTCTACGGTGCGTCGCGCCGACCGCATCGTCGTCCTCGAACACGGACGCATCACCCAGATCGGGTCGCACGAAGAGCTCGTCGCCAAAGAGGGACTCTACCGGGAGCTCGCCGCCCTGCAGGGCGACGCCGACCCCCACATCACGACGTTCTGATTCGCGCGTTCTCCCGAATCCTCCGCACCGAACTGTCGCTGTGAGCAATGAACACGAAGAGCTGGTTGAGCCAGCGCAGCGGTGCGGGCATCTTCTTGCGAACGTCGACAAAGAGCACGACACGAACCCGATCCGAACGATTGTGCGCATCGTGGAGGTGTGTGTCGTCGAAGAAGACCCCTTCCCCATTCTTCCAGTAGTACGCGACGCCCTCGTCTATGCGCTCGCGTGCCTGCGTGCGCTTCACGTCCGGGTCGCTGTTCAATCGGATGAAGCACTCGCCGTTCACATTGTTGTAGGGAATCAACACGCCGAGGTGGTAGCGGACGAAGCCCTTGTAGTAGCCCCAGTGGGGCTCGATCCGCTCCCCGGGCTCGAGCACCGAGAAGAAGGCCGTGTCGGCACCGGGAATGCTCGCGAGAAGCTCCGCCGTGCGCGGCGCCAGGAGGCAATTCTCCTCGATGAAGCGACCCGACTTGAACATCAGGGTCTTCCAGTCGGCCGCGTGGATCTCACTGACCGTGTAGCCACCGCCCAGCTTCTGCATCGGCACGAGGACGTCGCGGCGCTCCATCAACACCGCGCACTCGGCGGCAATCTCCTTCCAGTGCTCCTCGAGAACGCGGAGCTCCGGGTAGTCTTTGTATCCCCCGGGATCAAAGCTCGGCATGCGAGCGAGGTGGCCGCGATCCTCCATCCACTCGAAGAAGCGGTTGACGCCGCCCTTGAGCTTCTTCTTCTGCAGCGGATCGAGGCGACTCGCAACCGCGAATGCGACGACGAGACCGATCGCCATGAACGACGCGATCTCGAGCATCAGCCGATGCCCGCCCAGAGCCCGCTCAGGTACGCGAGCGAACGCGGGAGCGGAATCAACACGAAGGCAGCGGCGCTGGCCGCGGCGCCGACCCACCGCCACGTCGCGACCTGCTTCGCGTCGAAGGACCGGGCCGCGAGTGCGCCCGCGTAGGTGAATACGATGGGGAGCATCACGACGTGGTAGCGCGGAAAGGCGTTCGCAAGCACGTGGATGCCGTTGAGGTACAGGACCGCGAGCACGGCGAGCCACTTCACGGGACCCCCGGGAATGACCCACAGCGCGACGACCGCTGGAATCAAGGTCGCGTAGTGGCCGAGCACGTCGTAGACGACGAGCGCGCGTGAAACGGTCGGCCCCGGATCGATCCAGCCGTTCTCGACGAAACGCAGCTGGCCCGACTCGAGGCCGTAGAGTGCCGCGGGCGCGCGCACCATCTTCTGGAAGATCCACCAGGGCTGATGGTCTCCGATGACCTGGAGCGCCACCTCGCGATAGAAGTCTTCGCGTTCGAATTCCGGGTATTGATTCGCGGCTGCCATGAGGAGTTGGCGCTCGCGCTTGGGCGTCGAGCCCAGGTACCAGTCGTCGACGGGGTAGAGATTGCCCACGGCGATCGCGAACCACGTCTGATTTGCGACGAGGACGACGCGGTCGAGTTCCCGGTGGTTGCGAGCGGTCCACGGAAGGATCACGACGGCGGCGGCAACCGCGAACAGCGCGGCGGGCGCGGCGGCGGCTCGTAAATCTCGCTTGCGAAACAGCAGCCACCCGATCACCAGGACGCCGAAGTAGACCCAGACCCCTTTGTTGAGCGCAGACACGCCGAGCACGACGCCGGCGAGAGCGATGTCGCGAAGACGCCCGAGGCGGTCGTAGCGTTCGACGAACCAGAAGAAGAGCGCGACCAGCAAGGCCGCCAGACTCTCGGGCCAGATCAAGTGGCTGTAGTGGACGAGTGACGGCGACAGCGCGCAGAAGAGCCCGCTCGCCAGGCCCGCGCGGGTTCCATATCGGCGCGCTGCCATGGAGAAGACGAGCGCCACGGTGATCAGCGACGGCACGATCTGGAACGAGCGGAGAAGGGTCGGGTCGCGACCCCACAGCATCTGCAAGCCCGCCAGCAGTGCGGGATACAGAGGAGGTTTGCCCGCGGATGGCTCTTCGGAGCCGCTGAGACCGTTCGTGTGGCCCCTTCCCTCTCGGATGTCGCTCGCCACCGAGAGGTAGTAGGCCTCGTCGAAGACCGCCTTCGCACCGAGGAACGGCGACAGGGTGATCAGTCTCAGCCCTAGCGCGATGAGCAGGACGACGCCCAGCCGCAGGCGCCACTCCGAGGAAGCGCGCGACGCCGCGGGCTGCGTGAGAGACGCCATGGGTCGACAGGATACTCGATGCGGGAGCGATCCTCGGGGTCCGGCCGTGATGGCATGCCTCGCCACCGGGGCATAGCCTTCCGATCGTGAGCAATCGAAGCCACGAACCGAGCGGAGCGCGCTTCGGCGCACGCGCGAGTGATCCGAGCTTCGTCGACATCGATCAGAACCACCTGCAGTACGAAACGTCGCGGCCGACGGCGATCTACCACCACTGGGTGCTCGGGCGCTGCGCGCGCCTCGCCGGCCTCGAGTCGGGAATGTCGGTCCTCGACTACGGGTGCGGCTCCCAGCACCTCCGCGGTCGCCTCCCCGATGGTGTCGAGTACACCGGCTACGACCTCGTCCCGCGACTCTCGACGACCGCGGATCCGCTGTCGCGGCGCTACGACTGCGTCTTCGCGATCCAAGTGATGATGTACATCGACGCCGACGGGCTCCGGGAGTGGGTGACGGCCTTCGCCGAGCGAACGCCGCTCGTGGTGGCCATGGTCCCGGAGCGCAGCTTTCTGAAGGACCGGGTCCTCGATCATTTCTTCGGACTCGACGCGGAACGCGAGCGACTGATCCGCTCGCAGCCCGCTGAAATCGACGAGCACCTGTCGCGGTGCTTCCGGCGAACCGCAGCGCGTCACGCCCTCGGCTTCGGTCGAATCGGGCGTTGGGAACGACACTAGACCCGGTCAGGTGCACTGCGATGGCTCGGACGACGGCAGTCGATCGCTCTTCGGTATCGCGGCTGCGTAGACCGCCTCGACCTCCTCGGCGAGCCGCTCGCGGTTGAACACCGCGACCGCCCGGCGCCGCGCGGCATCGCCCAGCCGACGGCGTGTCGCGTCGTCGAAGAGCAGCGTTTCCCACGCCGCGGCGAGTGACGCGGCATCTTCGTCGACGAGCACACCCGTCTCACCGTCGATCACGATCTCCGGCAGCGTCCCCCGGCGCGTCGCGACGGCGGGAATTCCGCACGCCGCCGCTTCGAGCAGCGCGCGACACCCCCCGTCCGAACCCGGAACGAGGTACGTCAAGACATCGCAGGTCCGCAGCACATCCGCGTAGTCGGCACTGCGATACCCGGCGAGGATCACGCGGTCGCGGATACCGAGCGCACGCGCCGGTCGGTCGACGACCTCGACCTGGTGGGTGCCGCGTCCGACGACGAGCAGGCGGAACGACGGACGCCTCGCGGCGAGCTGCGCCGCCGCCTCGAGGAGGAGATCGAAGCGTCGATGGCGCTGTGCTCGGGCCACGACGCCTACCACCCGGTGCCCGCCGTCGAGGCCGAGGTCCACGCGCATTCGCACGCTCGGGGACGCCGGAGCGAAGCGGTCGAGGTCGACCGCGCCGAAGATTCCGGTCACCGGGCGCCCACCGCGGACGCGTCGATTGCGAGCGGCCGCGGTGGGCGACACACAGACGAGCGCATCGGTCCCGCGACCGAACAGCCAGCGGTTCCACGGCCAGCGCGCGATCGGCTCCGCGGTCGGCAGCGAGCGGACCAGCCGGGTCCGTCCAGCGCGGCGTCGCCGCGCTGCAGCGCGCAGCGACAGTACGTGGTCGCGCGTGTGCCACGCGTGGACGACATCGAAGTCGCCACGCGCGACGAAGCTTGCAAGTGCCTGGGTGTCGGGCCCGTCGCGCCACGGCGACACGCCCCGCGCGCGCGTCAAGAGACATCCGGGCGGTACGCCCGCTGCCACCGACCGGTCCCACAGATTGACGGTCTCGCCCGGGGGCGGCGCCGGACACGCGAGATCGACCGCGAAGCCCCGTGCCCGCTGCGCGAGGATGAGTTCGAGCATCGGCGCGGCCGGTCCCGTCCACTTCCAGTCGCTCGTGACGTGGAGAACCCTCACCGCGCGCGGGCACTCGCAGCTGCGGCTTCGCGAGGGGCGACGCCGTGCTGCTCCCGCTCGAAGACACTCGCGTACTTCACGAGTACGTGAAATGCGCTCACCACGGCGACGGCAAAGCCCGCGAAGCCGTCGCGAAAGCCCTGATTGAGAACGTATGCGCGCAGGAAGCGGGCCGCCGGACGCAGCGCGAGGTCGGTCCACCTGACGCGACGCCCAGACGCGCACAGCGAGACCGCCTCGATGGCGGAGAACTCACGGACGCGCTCGATCTGGTCGGCGAGATTCGCGTAGCTGCGGTGCTCGAGGCAGCCATCGATCTTTGCTATGCGCCCTTCCACCCGGACGCGTCCGTGGGGATTCGCGCCGGAGAAGCGGCCGCGCTCGCGGCGAAACAGGCGCAGCTGACAGTCGGGATGGAAGTCACCGTATTCGAGCCAGCGCCCGAGGTGCAGCGTCTTACGCCCCAGCTCTGCCCCGTCGAAAGCGCCCGCCCGAGACTCGAGCCAGCGCATCACGTTGCGCGCGAGCTCCGGCGACAGCGCCTCGTCAGCGTCCACCACCAGCACCCAGTCGCCGCCGGCGCAATCGAGTGCGTAGTTCTTCTGCTCTACGTTTCCCGCGTACGCGCGGCGGATCACGCGGGCGCCCGCCGAGATCGCAATCGACTCCGTCGCGTCGCAGCTGCGTTCGTCGACGATCACGACGCGCTCGTCCGCGAAGGCAAGGGACGCGAGGCAGCGCTCGAGGGTGCGCTCCGCGTCCCGCGCGACCACACAGGCCGAGACCCGCGGCCGCCCACCCGCGCCGCCCTCCACGCCACGGGCAGCGCGCCGACTCACCCCTTCATGCGCTCCACGGATCGCACGCCCCGGATCCGCTCGATGTCCTTCATCACGGCGTTGAGCGTGGCGACGTCGCTCACCCAGAGGTCGAAGGTCTGCACCGCGCGCTGGTCGGGATTCGTGATGACCCGCGCGGCGCTGATGTTGATCGACGCCGACGAGATGGTCTTCGTCACCTTCGCGAGCAGTCCGGGACGGTCGAGTGACTTGACACTGATCTTCACGCGCCGCGGCGGCGCGCCGTCGGCCTCCCACTGGACGTCCATGCGCCGCTCGGGATCGAGCTCGAAGACCTTTCGACAGTCCGCCGTATGCACCGTGACGCCGCGTCCGCGCGTGAGGAAACCGACGACGTCGTCCCCGGGCAGCGGGGCGCAGCAGCGCCCGAAGCGCACGAGGACGTCCGCGTGTCCCGACACGAGGATTCCGGTCGAAGATGGCTCCTTGCGGCGGAACAGCCCCCTCCGCTTCGCCGGCTTCGTCACTTCTGCGGGCTCGTCGGGGCTTTCGCCGCGCAGTCGCTTGATGATTTCCCGCGCGGGTGTGCGTCCGTAGCCGACGGACGACAGCAGGTCGTCGACAGTGGCAGAGCGCCCCTTGCCCGCCAGAGCGCCGAGTTCGCCTGCCTCCATGGCCTTCTTGAAGTTCAGCCCTGCTTTCCGGAATTCTCGGGTGAGGATCTCCCGACCGAGCTCGCGACTGCGCTCCTTCTCGGCTCCGCGGATCGCGTGGCGGATGCGGTTGCGCGCGCGCACGGTCACGACGAACTCGAGCCAGTCCTTGCGCGGGTATTGATTCGGGTTCGTGATGATCTCGACGGTATCACCGTCGACGAGGCGGTGACGCAACGGAACCATCTTTCCGTTCACTTTCGAGCCCGCACAGTGCTCGCCCACCTCGCTGTGGATCGCATAGGCAAAATCGAGTGTCGACGCGCCGCGTGGCAGGTCGATCACCTCGCCCTTGGGCGTGAAGACGAACACCTCGCCCTCGAAGAGGTCGATCTTGACGGTGTCGATGAACTCGTGGGGGTCGTCGAGCTCGCGGTGCCATTCGACCAGCTGACGGAGCCACGCGAACTTTTCGTCGTCGCCGTCGACCTGGAGGCGACCCTCCTTGTACTTCCAGTGCGCCGCGATGCCGAACTCGGCCTGGTGGTGCATATCCTCGGTGCGGATCTGCACCTCCATGCGCTCGCCGTAGGGACCGATCACCGTGGTGTGGAGCGACTGGTAGCCGTTGGGCTTCGGCAGGGCGACGTAGTCCTTGAAGCGACCGGCCACCGGCGCCCAGGTCGAGTGCACGATGCCGAGCGCCGCGTACACGTTCTCCTGTGGACCCTCTTGAATGATGCGGAACGCGATGGTGTCGTAGATCTCGTCGAGGCTGAGCCCGTGGCTCTGCATCTTCGCGTGGATCGACGAGAGTTCCTTCAGGCGGCCCGACACCTCGGAGTTGACTCCTGCATCGGCGAGCTTCTTCGAGAGTACGCCGATCACCTCCTCGACGTACACCTCGCGCGCCTGGCGCTTGCTCTTGAGGGCCTGTTCGAGCTCTTCGACGACGTCGGCGTTGAGGAAGCGAAAGGCGAGCTCTTCGAGCTCCTGTTTCATCCAGTAGATGCCGAGGCGGTGCGCGAGGGGCGCGTAGATGTCGAGCGTCTCCTGGGCGATGCGACTCCGCGACTCCTCCTTCATGAAGGTAAGCGTGCGCATGTTGTGGAGGCGATCGGCCAGCTTGATGAGCAGGATGCGGATGTCCTTCGACATCGCGACGAGCATCTTCCGAAAGTTCTCGGCCTGTCGCTCGCGATCGGACTTGAACTCCATCTTCGCGATCTTCGTGAGACCCTCGACGAGGAATGCGACCTGCTCGCCGAAGAGGCGTTGCACCTCCCCGACCGTCGTGAGCGTGTCCTCGACAGAGTCGTGGAGCAGACCCGCGGCGACGGTCGTGGCGTCCATCCGCATCTCGACGAGGATGTACGCCACCTCGAGCGGGTGGATCAGGTACGGCTCGCCCGACAACCGCGCCTGGCCCTCGTGGACCTTCGCGGAGTAGACGTAGGCGCGCTGCAGCAGCTCGAGGTCACAAGCGGGGTTGTACTCGAGCATGCGGTCGGCAATGTCGTTGAATCTCAACATCGGCCGCCGGAGATTTCCCTTTTAGATCAAGTGCTTGAGAAATCTTAGCGAAAGCGGGCGGCGACCGCTGCCGGATCGAACCGATCGCCGAGTGGGGCCGGGTCTCCGGCCCGGAGCGCAGCGACGATCGCGCCCAGGTCCGCGACACAGCGCTCGAGAACGTCGTTCTCGAGCGCGTAGTCGAATTCGCCGACGGCGGCAAGCTCGGTGCGCGCGATGGCGAGACGCTTTTCGATCTGCTCGTCGCTGTCGGTGCCGCGGCCGCGCAGCCGCTCCTCGAGCACGTCCATCGACGGCGGCACCAGGAACGCCAGGCGTGCCGCCGGCAGTCGCCCGCGGACCTGACGGGCGCCCTGGACCTCGATCTCGAGCAGCACGTCGGTCCCAGAAGCGAGCAGGCCTTCGATCGCGTCCCAGCTCGTCCCGTAGCGGTTGCCGTTGTACTCCGCCCACTCGAGGAACTCGTCGGCGGCGACCATCCGATCGAACTCGGACGCGTCGACGAAGTGGTAGTGGACGCCCGGTCTCTCTCCCTTCCGAGGCGATCGCGTCGTGTGCGACACCGAGAATTCGATGCCATCGTCGAGGTCGACGAGGCCGCGACACACGCTCGTCTTGCCCGCGCCCGAAGGTGCCGCCACGACGATCGGAATACCGGCGCGGGCCGCGCTCACTCCTCGCCTCGCGCCTCCGGAGCCGCCAGGGGATCCACCGCGAGACGCGAAGCGACGGTGTCGGGGTTGATGGCCGACAGGATCACGTGGTCGCTGTCGGTGACGATGATCGAGCGTGTGCGCCGACCCTGGGTGACGTCGACGAGCTTGCCGCGACTCGACGCCTCCTCGCGCATGCGCTTCATCGGCGCCGCCTGGGGTGCGACGATCGCGACCACCCGCGACGCCACGACCAGATTTCCGTATCCGACGTTCAGCAGGCGCGGATCACTCAATGTTCTGAACCTGCTCGCGGATGCGCTCGAGCTCGCTCTTGAGCTCCACCACGTTGTGGGCAATGGACGCGTCGCTGCCCTTCGACCCGATGGTGTTGACCTCGCGACCGAGCTCCTGCATGAGGAAATCGAGGCGACGGCCCACCGGCTTGCCGGTGGCGCCGGACTCGATGATGGAGCGAAACTGCCCGATGTGGCTGCGGAGCCGGACGATCTCCTCCGTGATGTCGAGGCGGTCTGCCGCGATGACGATCTCCTGGTAGAGGCGCGCCTCGTCGACGAGCCCGGTGTCGGCCTGGAGCTGCGTCGATCGCTTGCGAAGGCGCTCGCGACCGGCCTCCACCACCGTCCCCGCCTGACATTCGATCTCCGAACCGAGTGCGTCGACGTTCTCGATCCGCGCGAGGAGCTCGCTTTCGAGGGTGGCACCCTCGGCAGCGCGCATGCGGTCCGTGGCGGCGAGAGCCTCGTCCACGGCAACCCCGAGCATGTCCACGAGCTCATCGGTCGCGAACACCGGCTCGGTGAAACTCGCTACGCCGGGAAGTGCGAGCAGCGTGCCCACGTCGAGGGGGCCGGCGACGTCGTCACCGCCCGCGAGCTCCACGGCGGCGCGCACGTAGGCGCGGGCGGCCTCGAGGTCGATGTCGAGCTGCGGCTTCGGGCCTTCACCCTCCGTCGCAACGACGTTGACTTCGATCTTCCCGCGCGCGAAGACCTTCGAAACGCGTTCCTTGACCTCGACATCGATAGACCCGAACGCCCGCGGCAGCCGGCTGCGCACGTCGAGGTAGCGGTGGTTGACCGAGCGCACCTCGACGTCGAAGGACGCCGGTCCGACGCGGAAGGACGATCGACCGAATCCCGTCATGCTGCGGATCACGAGCGCCCTCCGGCTGCGGCGATCGCTGCGGGTAGCAGCTCACGCACTTCATCGGCGTCGGCCGTCGCCGTGCCGATCTTTCCCACGACCACGCTGGCGGCCGCGTTGGCGATGACAGCCGCCTCGAGCAGCGTCGATCCAGCGCGCAGCGACAGCGCGAGCGCGGCGCTCACGGTGTCGCCAGCGCCCTGAACATCGTAGACCTCGCGGCCCACGGTGGGTACGTCGATCTCGGCGTTTCGGTTCTCGTCTGCGTCGAACAGCGACATGCCCTCGCCACCCTTGGTCACGACCACCGCGCCCCCGCCGATGTCTCGTCGGAGCACTGCCACAGCCCGGCCCAGATCCCCGGCTCCGCGAATCTCGATGCCAGAGAGCTTCTCAGCTTCTCGGAGATTGGGTTTCAGCAGCGCGGCGCCACGGTAGGACGTTACAGAGTCCTTTGGGTCGACCACCACCGGAAGGCCAGCCTCACGGAAGAGGGCCATGATTGCCGTCGCGGTCCCCGGCGCCAACACGCCCTTGCCGTAGTCCGCGGCCACCGCCCCGTCGGCGCCGGGCATCGCCCGCGCCACCGCCTCCTCGAGGGCCCGAGCGTCGCGCGGAGCCAGGGGGGCGGTCGTTTCGCGGTCGAAGCGCACGAGCTGTTGGGAGCGCGCGATCACCCGCGTCTTGCGCGTGGTGGGTCGCCCCTCCGCGCAGACGAGCCCCGACGGATCGACGCCGAGATCGTCGAGCAGCACTGCCGCCCGGCGGCCGTCGTCGTCGTCGCCCACCACGCCGCAAAACGAGGCGGACGCCCCGAGGGCCACGGCGTTGCGCGCCACGTTCGCCGCGCCGCCGAGCACCTCCGACACGGAGCTCACCTTCACCACCGGCACCGGCGCCTCGGGACTCACGCGATCGGCGTCGCCCCAGACGTAGCCGTCGACGACGAGGTCCCCGACCACGAGCAGGCGGAGCTTCGAGAAGCCCTCGACCAAATCCGCGAGGCGCGACGGTTCAAGCACGGACATCAGATTGCTGTATCGGTGCCGGTCGGCCCGGCGGCGGTGTTCGCTCGGTTTTTGCGTGCAGCGGATCCGCGGGAGAGTCGCCAAGACCGACTGCGCGGGGACATCCACGCACGTGCCAATCGAACACGTCGCGGTACGCCAGCCAGCGCGCGCGCGGCACGGCGCCGAAAGCCAGGCTTGGGGACTTCGAGACCACGTAGAAGAGAGCTTTCGCGAAGCGCAACGCGAATACCAGGGCCGCCGACGTCATCCCGCGGTACGTCCGAAAGAAGCGGTAGAGCGATCGGTGGTACTCGATCTTCGTCAGCGCCGGATACTTGCGCTTGCTGCTGGCGCCCGAGAGGTGGATCACCTCGACGCTGGGAAGCAGGACCACCCGCCAGCCGGCTTTGCGCACGCGCCAACACCAGTCGGTCTCTTCGAGGAAGAAGAAGTAGTCCTCGCAGAGTGCTCCGACGCGTCGCACGACGCTTCGGCGCACGAAGAGCGCAGCCCCCACCACGGCTTCGACGTCGACTGGTTTGGAACCCGTCCAGCGGCGCGACGGAAAGCGTCGGCGCAAGAAGAACTGGAAAATCCCCTTCGGCAACAGCTCTGTGGCCAGCATGGGGAAGTTGTGGATCGAGTTCTGGCGCGAGCCGTCGGGATTGACGAGCTGGGGGCCGACGATGCCGACGTCCGGATGGTCGTCGAGGTAGCCCACACAGGCTTCGAGGGTTCCCGGCTCCAGCTTCGCGTCGCTGTTCAGGAGTAGGATGTGACGGCCCGAGGCCTCCCGAATGCCGTGGTTTGCGCCGGCAGCGAAGCCGCCGTTGCGCGGGCGCGCGATCAACCTGGCGTCGGGAAAACACTCGCGCACCGCCTCGCAGGTGCCGTCCGTCGATCCGTTGTCCACGACGAGGATCTCGACAGCGAGCTTCGAGCCCCACTCGAGCGCTCGATCGATCGAGACCAGGCATTCGATCACGAGATCCCGCGTGTTCCACGTGACGACGACGATCGACAGATCGTTCACGCCGCCCCCCTGATCACTGCCGTGGTCCACTCCGGGAGCGCCGAGCCGCCGAGGAGGTCGCGAACGGCGCAGAGCACCGACTCCGGGTCGATCTCGCGCATGCACGTCGCGGCGGCGCAGCCATTCCGGCAGGGGCTGCATTCGATGCCGGTGCGCAGGCTGCGCGAGGGCGTCGACGAAAACGGGGCGTTCTCCACCGGGTCCGTGGGTCCCAACAGCTGCACCACCGGAGTCCCGACGAGCGACGCGACGTGGAGCGGCCCCGTGTCGGCCCCGACGCAGATGCGGACCGACGCCATCAGCGCGGCCAGCTCGCGCAGGGTGAGCGTCTGCGGCGCGAGGCGAGCCGCGCCGTCGGAGCCCTCGACCACGGCCTCCGCCAACGCCCGGTCTTCGCGCGCAGGCCCGTACGTCACGACGCTCGGCAAGCCGTCCTCGTCGCGCAGCCGACGCGCGAGCTCGGAATAGCCATCGACGCGCCAACGCTTGTACGGCGTGCCCTCGCTCGTGCCGGGATGCAACGCCACGGGCACGCGCCCCGGTGCGAGGCTCGCCTCGGCTCGCGCGCGATCCGCCGGTGACACCGCGAACGGCTGCGCGGCCAGCTTGGCTTCGACGCCGAGGTACTCGACGAGCCCCGAGTTGCGGTCGAAGCGCGACAGCTTCGCGGGCTCGAGCTCTGCGGTCTCTCCGGCGAGCCACCACGACCCCTCCGTGCCGAACGGGGACGCCAGGCCGACGCGTCGGCGCGCCCCCGAGACCCACGAGAGCAGCGCGGAGCGCAGCAGCGAGTGGAAGTCGACCACGAGATCGAACCGCCGCGCGCGCAGCGTCGAGACGAAGCCGCCGAGCAGTGCGAGGAGCGGCTCGAGCTGTCGCTGGCGAAGCGCCGCCGAGAGCTTCGGCCGCGGGAAGACGAGCACCTCGTCGATCCACGGCTGTTCCTCGAGCGCGGTCGCCGCGGACGGCTCGACGAGCCACGCGAGATGCGCGCCCGGATACGCCGCGCGCAGGCTCGAAACGGCCGGCAGCGTGCGCACGACGTCCCCCAACGCCCCCAGTCGAATCACAAGAATGCGGTCGGCCTCGGGCGGTCGAGACAGGGGATTTCGGCAGAACGGGATGGCTGCGCCTCGAAAGGGGGAAGGACGCTCTCTAGGATACCGTTCCCGGTGTCCGGACACCGCTCTCGGGGCCAGGAGGTCGACTCGAGAGTCGGCCTCCGCGCAGTGAGCCGAAAGCGAACGAAGCTCAGACGAACTAGCCTCGGATTTCCAGACGCGGCCCGTCGCGTTGGGTCTTGTTCAACGAACTGGTGGGGGTGATGTCCTCCGAAATCGACACCGCGTTCCGGGTCGTGGACGAGCGGACGGCTTCGCGTCGGATCGCGGCGTGGGTGGACGCCGGCTACGCGGCCGATCTCCGCGCGCTCGGATTATTCGACCCCGGGCGCCTGGCCGAGCTGTTCGATGTCGCGAACGGCCCCCGCGGACGCGCGCCCACGACCGTGCTCGAGCTACCCGGCCGAGGAGAGCACCTCCACCTGCGGTTGGCGCTTCACGGGGGGTGGCTTCGCCCCCTGCTGCGAGACGCGTGGCCGGGCCTCGGGCGCCAGCACGCCGAGCTCGAGACCACCCGGACGCTGCGCCGCGACGGCGCGCCCGTGCCGCGCCCCCTGGTCGCGCTGGGCGAACGCCGTCGCAGCGGTGTCTGGCGCGTCTGCGTGGGAACGCTGCACGTGGCCAACGCCCCGAACGCCGCAACCTGGCTCGCCGATCGAGATGCAGACGCGGCGGCCGAGCGGATCGCGCGTGCGGCGTCGGCGGCAGGGGAGGCCGTGCGCCGCTTCCACGACGCGGGCGGATCGCACAGAGATCTCCACCTCGGAAACCTCCTGGTGCAAGAAGACGCGGCGGGCAACGCGCCACGCGTCCTCGTGATCGACCTCGACCGCGCGTCGGCGGGTGCACCGCCGGACGCGGGCCGGCGCATGGCAGAGCTGATGCGACTGTTCCGATCCGCTGTGAAACGCGGCATCGCCGATCGCCTCGCGGCAACCGGCATCGAGGCGTTCACGCAGGCGTACACACGCGGCGAACCCGCGCTACAGCGAGCCCTCGAGCGAACCCTCCCACGCGAGACGGCGCGCCTGAACCTCCACCGCCTCGGCTACTCCCTCGCCTCCCGCCTGGCCAGCTGACCCCCGACCCAACGAGAATCCGGAATTCGGCTGGCCGCGCTAGCGGAGCCGGGCTTCGAGCCAGTCGAGGAGCACGGCCGGCGCCTCGACGTCGAAGTCGATGAGGAGCGTGCGAACGTCAACGCCGCGCACCCACGACGGCGTGATCTTCACGGCGTCCTTCTCCGTCGTCACCCAGATCTCAGCGTCGCGGCGGAGACCCACGAGGTCGCGGGCGCGGTAGCGGTGGTGATCCCTGAAGCAGCGCTCGGCCACCACCCTCGCGCCCAGGTCTT
The DNA here is from genome assembly GCA_013215605.1 of Myxococcales bacterium. Lineage (GTDB taxonomy): Bacteria > Myxococcota_A > UBA9160 > UBA9160 > SMWR01 > JABSQW01. The sequence continues at coordinate 10,800 of JABSQW010000175.1, read as the reverse complement.
CGAGGGTCGCGCGAAAGCCCTCGGGCCTCGCGATGGCAGCCAGCATGCCCACCTCGCGATTCGCGAGACAGCGCGGGGAGGCCTCCTCGCCGCCCGCGAGGCTACGCAGCGCACGCGGGCGGCGATGAGCGTCGAAGCGGAGAACGTCGGGTGCATGGCGACGCAGCGCGGCGTCGTCGTCCTCGCTGAGCGGTCCGTCGACGATGCCTACGGCATCGGCAAAGCGCAGCGCGCTCATGCGCTCGCGCAACGGTCCGCGCGGGAGGACCGCGCCGTTTCCAAAGCCGACGGCTGCGTCGATCATCACCAGGTCGACATCGCGGTACAGGCGGTGGTGGTGAAAGCCATCATCGAGGACGAGAAGCTCGCTCCCAAAGGCCGACAGCGCGCGCAGGCCGGCGAGCTCGCGGGTCCGGGCGACGACGACCGGAACGCCCGACGCCTGTGCGGAGAGCAGCATCGGCTCGTCCCCCGCGTTCTCGGCGCGGGACCGCACGAAGCGCCCGTCGGAGACGACGAGCACCTTCTCGCGCACGCGACGACCGGTACCACGGCTGGCGAGCGCCACCCGGTGTCCGCGGCGCTGCAGCGAGCGCGCGAGCCACGCGGCGGCGGGCGTCTTCGCGGTGCCACCGACGACCAGGTTGCCGACGCTCACCACCTTCCCCGAGAGCTTTGCAACCCGCCGCCAGCCGCGCGTGTGGACGGCGCGGTCGATCGCCGCTCCCGCCGCGACCATCCACGAAAAGGGGACGAGCGGCGACAGCAGGAGCCGGCGCGCGATCGACTCGCGGCCGCTCGGCCAGATCCAGGCGGCCCTCACGAAGGTCGCGCCCCGTCGGCCGTCTCGAGGAGGTGACTGCGGATCAGCGCGAGCGAACGCCGCACGGCACCGCGGTGCGCCTCGAGGACCGCGCGACCGGCGGCCGCGCACCGCTCGCGTTCTTCGATGGAGTGAAATGCGTGAACGAGTGCCGCCGCGAGCGCCGCCGGGTCGGACACGCGCTGGCCCGCGCCCGAGCGCTCGAGAATCGACGCGGCATGGCTCGCGTTCTCGACGTGCGGACCGAAGAACACGGGGCACCCCGCGTACACCGGTTCCAGCAGATTGTGTCCCCCGACGGGCACGAGCGTCCCCCCCACGAAGACGAGCCGCGCCCGCGCGTAGACGGCCGCGAGCTCGCCCAGCGTGTCGAGCAGCAGCACGCCGCCGCTCTCGAGTCGCTCATCTGCGAGCGCGGACCGCAACAGCAGCTGGCGCCCCGATGCGCGCACGCGGTCGGCGAGCACCTCGCTCGAGTGCGGGTGGCGCGGTGCGAGTAGCAGGGCCGCCTCCGCGCCCGACGCTTCGAGCGCACCGAGTGCATCGAGGAGGGCCTCGTCCTCTCCCGGATGCGTGCTGCCCGCCACCACCAGCGGCACGTCGCCCAGCGCCGCGTCGAGATCGGCGGCGAGAGGCGGCGGATCCGCCGGCGGTTCGAGCTTCAGATCACCCGTCACGCTCACACGGCGCGGATCGGCGCCGAGGGCGACGAAGCGCCTCGCGTCGACGTCCGTGCGCGCGCCCACGGCGGAGATGCGCCCGACCATTCTTCGCACGAGCGGAGCAAGGCGCCGGTACCGGGGAAACGCCCGATCGGACAAGCGGCCCGAAACCACCACCACCGGGACGCCACGACGGTCGGCCTCGGCGATCCACACCGGCCACAGCTCGGTCTCGACCAGCACCAGCATGCGCGGCGCAACGCGACGCAGCGCGGCCGCGGCGGTCCACGCGTGATCCAGCGGAGCGAGGTGACACGGAACGTGGGGAAACCGGTGGCGCATCACGGCCCGACCGCTCGTGGTGGTGGTCGACACGACGACGGACTCGCCGGCACCGAGCAGCTCCTCGACGAGGCGTGACGCTGCCACCACCTCGCCAACGCTCGCCCCGTGGATCCAGAGGGGCGCTCCCGCCCCGAACGACCCACCCGCTCCCGCCGTAAGTGGGAGCCACCCGAGACGCTCACCGAACCCCTCGCGCCAGTCGGGCCGTGCAGCGAGGGCAGCAGCCGCGATCGGTGCGGCAACGATCGCGCTGAATGCGGCCAGGCTATGCGAGGCCGCGCGCAACGAGCATCTCCTCGGCCACCTGTGCAGCACGACGCGCGGCGCCGCCGCCCCCGAGCGCGCGGCGCACATCGGCGAACGCCGCGAGCTGACGCGATCTCGGTTCGCCGTCGAGGAGATCGAGCACGGCGTCCGCGATCCGTTCCGGGACAGCGTCCCCCTGCAGGAGCTCCGGGACGATCGCGCGTCCCGCGATCAGGTTCGGAAGTGTGAGCGAGTCGACCTGAACGAGTCGCCTCACGAGCACCGCGGTGAGCGCCGACGCGCGCGCCGTCACCACGAGCGGACGCTCGAGGAGCACCGCCTCGAGTGTGGTCGTTCCCGGCTTGGAGAGCGCCACGTCACATGCGACGAGCACGTCGAGCGAACGTCCTTCGACCACGCGGATCGGCAGGCGCGAGCCGTTTGCGCCGTCGAGTCGCCGCTCGATGAAAGCGCGCTCGAGCGACGGCGCCACCGGAAGCGCGAAGTGCAGCTCCGGGCGTCGCGCGAGCATCGCGGCCGCCGCGTCGGTCATCACAGGCAAGCAGTGGCGCACCTCGTCGCGTCGGCTCCCGGGGAAGAGCGCCACCACCGTGGCAGCGGCGGGCAGACCGAGGGACCTGCGAGCCGCTTCGCGGTCGCGTGGCGCCTCTGCGCCGAGGCGATCCACGAGGGGATGACCCACGTAGTCGACGGCCGCTTTGGATCCCGCGTAGACCTCGGACTCGAAGGGGAAGATCGCCGCCAGGCGGTCGACCCGGCGCGCGATCTTGCGCACGCGGCGGCGGCGCCATGCCCACACCTGCGGACACACGTAGTAGAGGATGGGCACACCTTTTCTCTGCGCCCGCCGGGCGAAGGGCACGTTGAACCCCGCCGAGTCGACGAGCACGAGAAGGTCGGGCCGAGTGCGGTCGAGCGCAGCACCCACGCGAAACCACGTGCGCACGACTCGGTGGAGATCGGGAAGCAGCTCGACGAACCCGCCCACCGCGAGCTCTCGCTGGTGCGCAACGAGCTCCACCCCCGCCGCCGCCATCTGTTCGCCGCCCAGACCGAGGGCGCGCAGGTTGGGGCGAAGCTCGCGCAACGCGCGCACGAAGTCGGCCGCGTAGGCGTCGCCCGAGGCGTCACCTACTGCCAGCATCACCGCGGTCACGGCTCCTCGTGGGCGAAGGACATGGCTTCGAAGACGCGCAGCGCGGTGCGCAGCGCTCCGAGCCCGTCTGCCCCGGAGGCCGACGTCTGTTTGCGCGTGCGCACGGCGCGGACGAAGGCGCGCAGCTGCGTTTCCATCGCGTCCTCGGGATCGATCTTGAGCTCCTCGACGCCGATGCCGGAACTCGTGGCATTCTCCTCGGCGTCGACCTCGATCTCTCCCTCGGCCGGTCGGTACAGCGAAGCTGACTGCTCGAGGAAATCGATCGCGAAGAAAGCGTCGCGCTGGTATACGCGGAGCTTCCGCGTGGGCGTCGGCGAAACGCGACTCGCGGTGAGACTGGCAACGCATCCCCCTGGAAACTCGAGACGCGCGTGCGCGACGTCGACCTTGTCCGTCACGACCGGCACGCCAACGGCCTCGACGCGCCGCGGCGCCTCGCCGAGCAGCTGTTGGATGATGTCGATGTCGTGGATCATCAGGTCGCGTACGACATCCACGTCCGCCGCGCGCTCCGTGAATGGGCCCAACCGGTGGGCCTCGATGAAGCGCGGGTGGTCGATGTGCTCCCGGATCGCGGGCATGACCGCGTTGAAGTGCTCGATGTGCCCCACCTGAAGCAGCCGACCGCCGCTTCGCGCAACCGAGATGAGCTCCTCGCCCTCCCGAATCGACGCCGCCATGGGCTTCTCCACCAGCACGTCGAGCCCGCGCTCGAGGGCCTCGCGCACGACGTCGAAGTGCGCGACGGTGGGAACCGCGACGATCGCAGCATCAGCGAGCGAGTGGAGATCGCGCCCGTCGGAAGCAGCCAGCGTCCTGAGGCGCAGCGCCTGCTGGCTCGCGCGGCGGAAGTCGATGTCGGCGACACCCGCCAGCGTGACCTCGCCCGAGGACTCGGCGAGGGATGCGACCTTCCGAGCGTGACGCGACCCGATGTAACCGACACCGATGACCGCGATCCGAACGGGCTTCATGCGACAACCCGAGCGTCGCGAAACTCGTGGGCGTCTGGTGCAATCCCGACCAACGCGATTCCGTGGGCATCGGCGAGCGCGACGGCGGCCTCGCGATCGATCACGACCGTGTGCCCCGCCTCGAAGGCCAGAGCCGCTGCGCGCGCTTCGCACATGACGCGCACCGTTTCCGGGCCGATGGCTGGAACATCGAAGCGAGGGTCCTGGCGGGGTTTCGCCACCTTCACCACGACCGCTCCCGACGCGATGGCACCCCCGCGACGAATCGCCGCGTCGGTGCCCTCGATGGCCTCGACAGCGAGCACCGCACGGTCCTTCACCAGCACGGTCTGTCCGACGTCGAGATCGGCGAGTGTCTTCGCTACGGGCCAGCCGAAGGCGAAGTCGTCGCGCTGGGCGGCGCTGGGCGCCGTCGCACCGAGCGGGCCTGTTCCGGCCACGAGCTCGGGAACGAGCTCGAGCTGAGGGAGCAGCTCGATGCCCCGGCTCGCGAGGACGTCGGCGACGCGCGCGAGGATGACGTCGTCCCGGCGGTCGGGGAGTGCGGCGAGCTCCGATGTGGCCATCGCGTCGAGCCCGGCCGCTGCGTCGGCATACAGGATGCTCTTTGGCACCTTTCCGGCCATCACAGCGCGACGCGCCCCCGACGACTCGAGGAACGTGAGCGCGGCCAGCACCTCACCGGGCTCGAGCCAGGTCACCGAGCGAGCGGCCTCGACGATCGCGGGCTCGGTGGCGTCACGAAAGGCGATTGCCGCAACTCCGTAGCCGCGCGCGGAGGCCGCGCGCGCAATGTCGAGGGGAAGTCGCCCAGCACCGGCGATCAGTCCGAGGATTTCGCCGGTGGAGTGCACGCTATCGGATGAATCCGCGCCCGGCTTCGCGCAGGAACTCGAGGACCCGCGCGACTTCGGGGACGTGGCCGGACTCGTCCTCCACCCGAGCGAGCGCCACGGCCAACAGCAGCTTGGACTGGAAGAGGACGTGGTAGGCGTGCTTGAGGGCCGCGACGACATCGTGCGGAAAACCGCGGCGTTCGAGCCCAATGGTATTCAAGCCGGCAAAGCGCGCCCGATCACCGACCACCTTCGTGAACGGAGGTGCATCCTTGCTGATCATCGAATTCGCGCCCGTGAAGACCGACTCGCCGATTCGCACGAACTGGTGGACGCCCGTCATCGCACCGAAGACGACGTGGTCCTGCAGGTTCACATGTCCCGCAAGTGCAGAGAAGCTCGCGAGGACGCAGTGCGAGCCGATCTGGCAGTCGTGAGCCACGTGCACGTTGTTGAGGATGAAGTTCCCGTCGCCAATACGCGTGCAGTCGCCGCCGCGCTCGCTGCCGACGTGGATCACGGCGAACTCGCGGATGACGTTGTCGCGGCCGATCTCGAGGCGCGTCGTCCCGCCGTCGGAGCCGATGATCTGCGGCTCCGTGCCGATCACACACGACGGGAAGATGCGCGTCCCTTCGCCGACGAGCGTCGGGCCCGAGACGACGCAGTGCGCGGCCACTGACACCCCCGCCCGGAGCTCGACGTCGCCGCCGATCACCGCGTAGGGTCCGATCGTGACGTCGTCGGCCAGCTTGGCACCGGGATCGACGACGGCGGTAGGATGGATGGGCGTCACGCCCGGTTCAGCCCTTCTGGTTGTATCTCTCGATGATGAGGTCGGTGATATCCAGCGCTTCGCGCGTGTACAACACCCCAGGCGTGCCGCGGCGCAGGATCATCGTATAGCCCTGCGACTTGCCGACGTCGTCGACGATCTCCCCGAGCTTCGCGACCAGCGGACCCTCGAGACGCTTCTGGTCGACCTGCATCTGCCCCTCGAGCTCCTTCATCCGGTTCTGGACCTGATTCCTCATCTCCGCGAGGTCGAGCTGCTTCTGGTAGAGGGCCTCCTCGGACAGGACGAACTTCTTGGCGGCGAGATCCTCTTCGAGCGCCTTGTAGCGCTCGAGCATCGGCTGAAGCTTCGCTTCGGCTGCGCGTTGCTTGCGCTGGAATTCCTCGCGTGCGGCCTTGCCCTCCTCGGTGGAGCTGATCGCCTGGTCGACGTCGACAACCCCGATCTTGAGGGCCTCGTCCTGTGCGGCGGTGCCGAACACCACGAGGGCGGCCAGCGAGATCAGTAACAAGGCTTTGTGTACGTACATTGCGTTCACCTCACAGCCCGCCCTGGTCCCATTCGGGGGGGGAGCATTCGTCTGGTACACGATGGCGTCAGAACCCGCCGCCGCCCACGGAAAACTCGAATACAGGAGAAGTCTCGATCCCAAGGGGGTTGAGTGGCCACCCCAACACCATGGCCAGGGGACCAAAGGGGGAGAACCACAACACCCCACCCCCCGTACCGTAGCGCCACTCGGGAATGTCGAACAGGTTTTCGCCCTCGGCGAAGGAGTTGCCCATGTCGAGGAACACGACCCCCTGGAGACCGATGGTCTCCGAGATCGGGAACCGATACTCGATGCTCGACGAGACGAACTTGTTGCCGCCAATCACGTCTGTGGCGTCGAGATTCTCGAAATCCGAGATCTTCTTGTCGTCGATGTCGTTGCAGCCCCCGGGAAGGCTGCACACGACTTCGGGGGTACCTGAGCCCAGATCTACCAGGTTGCTGCCGGCCGGAATGTAGAGCTCCGCGTCTCCCTGTTTCCTGAGGATCGCCCGGCGCGGTCCTACGGAGCGCGCCTTGAAGCCGCGCAGCTGGAACGAGCCGAGTCCGCCAAGGAAGTAGCGCTCCGAGAGCGGCAGCTTGATGTCGGTGTCGATCTCGTCCAGGGGGCTGCAGTTGTCGATATCGTCGCAGAGGCTGGAGTCGACGGGCGGCAGATCGAAGTCGGCGACCGTATTGAACGGCAGCGCATACCCCATCCGGGCGCCCACGACGAAGCTCGAGTTCGGGAGGAGCCAGCGGGGGGCACCGAGGTACCAGGCCCCGCGGGCCTCCACCCGGAGAAAGCTCGTCGTGAAGCCGAGCCCCGCGTACTCGATGTTGCCCGCGAGCTGATACCCCTCCGAGGGCGCGAAACGGTCGTTGCGCGTGTCGCGGTTGAAGTTGATACCGACCGTGCTGCTCGTGACGTTCTCCGCCAGAACCTCCCGGAGGATCACCGCGGCTGCCTGGAACTGGCGGTCGTCCTGGATCTGGCGGACGTTGATCCCATAGCGGATCGCTCCGCGCGTCCGGTTGTCACGACTGAGCGAGTGGCCCACGACCAGTTCGCCGCCCAGCTGGTCCTGGTCGAAATCCTCGAAGCGCAGGCTCGTGCGAAACGCGGTGACCCCAACGCTGTACGTCGAGCCGAGGAACGCCGGGTCGGACAGACTGATGAAGAAGCGCTGGGTTCGTCCGCCGACGTCGGCCGAAATGTTCGCCCCGTAGCCGCGACCGAAGAGGTTCGACTGCGACAGCGACCCCGTGACTACGAAGCCGTCCTGGGACGAAAAGCCGGCGCCAAAGCTGAACGACCCGGTCGGACGCTCGACCACCGACACCTTGAGGTCGAGCTGTTCGGGCTCCTCGGTGGCTTCCGGTCGGAAATCGACCTCTTCGAAATAGCCGAGGCGATCGACGCGAAACTGCGACAGCAGGAGCTCGCGGCGCGAGTACAGCTGCCCCTCGACGACCGGAATCTCGCGGCGGATCACGGGATCCACGGTCACGGTGTTCCCGGAGATGTCGATCTGGCGGATGAAGTAGAGCGGCCCCTTCCGCACCTGGAACACCACGTCGACCTTGTCGGACGGCTCGGCGATCTGCGTCAGCGGAGTCACGGATGCGAAGTAGAAGCCGCGGTCGGTGTAGTGGTTCGTGAGCGTGTCGACGTCCAGGGTCAGGTGGCTTCGATTGAAGTACTCGTCTCCGGACAGCTCGAGCTTCTGCTTGAGCGCGTCGATGTCGACGGTCTGGTCTCCCGACACGCCGAGCTCACCGACCTTGAATCGCGGACCCTCCACGACGGCGACCTCCAGTTCGAGACCGTCCTCGCTCGGGATCACTTTCGGTTCACTGATCGAGAGCCGCAAGAACCCGGCGTCGGTGTAGCGCTTCTCGACCTTCTGGAGGTCCTGAACGAAGAGCGGCTCGGAGTACGTCCCGGAGCGGTCGAACCACGACGTCGCGTACGACCAGAATTTCCACGTCTTCGTCGCGAAGCCGTCGCGCAGATCGGCGTCGGAGAGGAACTCGTTGCCAGTGAACTCGATCGTGCGCAGTTTGAGCTTCTTGCCCTCCTCCACCTCGAAGTGGATCCCCACAGCGGCTTCGGACAGAGGCTCGACCTCGTATCCGACCTTTGCGAGGTAGTAACCCTCGGCGCGATAAAGCGCTGCGATACGGGCCCGGTTCTCGAAGAGCAACGGATAGTCGAGCGTGGATCCGGTGGTGAGGGTCAGGATGTCGCGGATGTTGTCGCCATCGATGTTTTCGTTTCCGGCGATCGAGATCTCGCGGACGACGGGGTTCTCCTCGACTTCGAAGATCACGACGCTTCCGAGGGGACGGTGGTCCGCGTACACCGTGACGTTTCGGAAGAACCCGAGTGCGTGAATGGCGCGGACGTCGCTCGAGATCTGCTCCGCGCTGTAGGGCCCGCCGGGACGCGTGCCGATGCGCACGCGGATCGCGTCGCTCTCGATGCGGCGGTTGCCGCGGATCACCACCTCCGTGACGACCCTCTCTCCGGTTGGAACCGTGGGCACGGCGACGATGGACTCGCCCGGTGTGAGCCGGAAACGGACGACGACACCCGCGGGTCCGCGCTCGGTCTCGGCATTCGCGGTCGCGATGAGGGGATCCGCGCGCAGCACGGCGAGGTCGTCGCGCAGGGCGGCGGGGTCGTAGATCTCGTCGACCTTCGTCTTCAGCTGGTCGCCGAAGCGCTCCTCGATCCCCTCGATGCCCTCGAAGTCGATACGCACCACGCTGGCGAGCGCCGATCCGAGCACCGTGTCGCGGATCCGGTCGGCCAGCTCGTTCACGAGGTCGAGCAGCTCGTCGTCTCGCTCCGCCGTCAGCACGCGCGTGTGACTCGGCTGGCCCACGGCGGCGGGCGTCAGCCGCATGTCGAGGCTGTAGCGGCCCGCGAGCTCGGTCACGCTGCCGGCCACCACGAACTCCGCGCCGACGTCGGCTGCCAGGTCGCGCAGGGCTTCGTCCGAGGTCAGCTCGTCGCCGCGTTCGGCGATCCCCTCGGCGACTCGCGCGGGATCGGCGATGCGGACGTCGCCGCCCTCCTCGAGGCGCGAGCGCACGAGATTGGCGAGGGACGCGCCGAGGAAGTCGATGGGCTTCGAGCTGTGGACTCGAAAAGGCAGCACGGCGACCACCGGGACCCGGTCGGACAGCCCCTGCGCCGCCACGGCGACGGGCAGTACCGCTGCGGTGAGCACCGATCCCGCGAACCCGACGGCCAGCCACGCGCGGACCGCGCGAGCCCTGGCTCGCTCGGACCCGCGCCTGCGGAGGTCGCAACGGCGCGCGCGCAACGGATCCCTCCGGCCCGCTCGGACGGGCGGTGAGACCTCGGGACTCGATTCGTGGCTGTGCGCACCGCGAACGGTTGCGTTCCGATGCCTCATTCGGCTGACGGCCCCCACCCCGAAGCGCAGGAGTCTAGGCGGCGCGAGTGAAGGTGACAACCCCCAGTCGGTGAGTTTCACGTTAAAAATCAAATAGTTACGAAGAATCCGAGGGGATCCCGCCGCATCCGGATCGGGCGTTTCGGGGCTACTCGTCGCTGCCGAGAAACTCGTGGGCCTTGGGCTCGGCGAGATAGCCGTCGGTGAGCACGGCCTGACGTCCGAGGCGGCGGGCGAGCGATGGACTGTGGGTGACCACGACGAGCGCAGTGCGGTGGGTTCGGTTCATCTCCATCAGCAGGTCGAGCACCTGGTCACCCGTCTTCGGGTCGAGGTTTCCGGTGGGCTCGTCGGCGAGAACCACCTCCGGCTCGAGCACGAGGGCGCGGCCCACCGCAACGCGCTGGCGCTCGCCACCCGAGAGCTTCCCCACCGGGTGTGTCAGGCGGTGTTCGAGACCCACCTCGGTGAGGAAACGCTCCGCTCGTTCGGCCATCTCGTCGAAGGACTTTCCCTGGATGAGTCCCGGCATCATCACGTTCTCGAGGGCGTTGAACTCCGGAAGCAGGTGGTGGGACTGGAAGATGAACCCGAGACTTTCATTCCGGAAGGCAGCGAGCTCCGACGGCGATTTCGCGAACAGATCTTCACCGCGGAAGGTCACCCGACCCTGGGTCGGGTGGTCGAGGGTTCCCAGAATGTGAAGGAGGGTCGACTTGCCGACCCCGGAGCGACCGACGATTGCGAGCCGCTCTCCCTCGCGGAGAACGAGGTCGACGTCGCAGAGGACCTCGATCGTTCCCTCGCCGGTAGGGAACGACTTGCGAAGCTTCGTCGTGCGCAGGAGTTCGCTACTCATACCGCAACGCCTCGACGGGATCGATGCGCGCGCCCTGCCGACTCGGCAGCAGCGTCGCGCCAAGCGCCAGAACCATCGCGAGCGCGACCGCGATCCCGATCTGTGACACGTCGAGCTCCG
>JABSQW010000174.1 GCA_013215605.1 Myxococcales bacterium | reverse complement strand
GATGATCGTCGACGCGGTGGAGACGGGGTTCATCGAGGGGGACGGCCCCTACTACCCGCAGGCGCGCACGGAGATCCGACCGCGCCCGCTCGCGTCCTTTCGCGATCGCTTCTATTGCATCGGGATGTCGCCCGAATCGGCCGACCAGGCCGCACGCCTCGGCGCACGCCTCGCCATCTTCTCACAGCAGCAGTGGGAGCCGTGGGCGAAGGGCGCTCTCGCGCGGTATCGGAAGCTGTACGAGGAGCTCCACGGCGAGGAAGCGCCGCCGCCGCTCACGGTCGACACGATGTACTGCCACGCCGATCCCGAGACAGCCGGCGAAAGCGCCCGGAAGTTCATCTCCGAGTACCACGGTACGGTGATGGACCACTACGAGATCCACAAGGACGAGCTCGGAAAGACGAAGGGCTACGAGAGCTACACGATCCCGGTGGAGTTGAGCGAGGCCGCGAAGAAATACGTCGACGTCCAGGCGGCGGGAACGCCGCGGGAGATCCTGGACAGCCTCGCGCATCGCCGGGAGGTCGTCGGTGACTTCGAGCTCGCGATGCTCGTGAAGTACGGATCGATGACGCTCACTGAAGCGGAGGCCAGCGTGAGGCTGTTCGCGAGCGAGGTCCTGCCGGAGGTACAACGCTGGTAGCCCAGGCGATCGCGGTGCTCGCCGGCGGTTGGTGCGGCCAGATTCCTCAGACCCCTCAGTTCACCGACGTGTCTCGGCGATAGCGTCCGTCCTCGAACTGGTCGAAGAGCTGGTCGAGCAACGGGTGGCGAATCGGCTCGTCGCGGTCGTCGGGTTCCAGGTTGCGCTCCGCGACATAGGTCGTGTGCTGCGCGTCGTGCACGAGCACGTGGTACCAGGGCGCTTCCTTCGAGGGACGCGATCGAGCCACCTGCTCGTACCACTCGTCGCTGCCCATGAAGACCGGGTCGGCGTCGAAGACGACGCCCCGATACCCGAAGAGCCGGTGGTGAACGAGTTGACCCACGTGAAATTTCGCCCGTTCGTCTTCCATCCACCCAGGGTAGACGAACTGGGCGGGCAAGGGAGTTCAGCACCGCGACGCCAGGTCCTGCGGATTCAGTGCACGGGCTCTAGAACTTGTTCTGGATCTTCGAGAAGTCGAAGCTCATCACGTCTTCGAGATCGAGGGCGTAGGTCTGCGCGCCGTCGCCTCCGAGCCCCGGATGGCGATCGGTCGCTCGCGCCTCGCCGTGAACGCTGGCGCCGCGAATCTCGTAGTAGGTGGGGTACGCGTCGGCCGCGCAGCACACCCGCGAATCGGTGCCGATCCGCCCGGCTGCCTCGCCGTCTGCGGGCAAGGCGAAGTACAGCGTCTCGTCCTCCGCCGCGCAGGGCGCGACGTCACCGACGGGAAAGCCCTCGGTGTCGAGGGTCGTCACGACGACCCATCCCACTTCCGCGAGCAGCGCCGCGACCTCTTCGCGCGACATGGCGATACTCTCGCGGGCCACGTCAGTCTCCGATCTTGCGTACGCGCCGCGCCGCGATTTCCAGCATGATGCGCTTTCCGGCTTCGAGCCGCTTCGCCACGCGATCCCTCACGCTCTTGGAGACGGTGGGACCGTGGCCGCGGCGCTGCGTCATCCCCGTCGTTTCCCGGATCGACCCCGTGCCCGCGATGCAGAAGCCGGAGACGTCCTCCGCGCGCGTCGGCGCGTAGCCGTTCAGCAGCACGACGCCCATGCGCGGGTCTCGTTGCACGTTCCGGGTCTTCGCGCTCTTTCGGTAGGTGTTGAAGACGATGCGCCCGTCATCGACCAGCGCGGTCATCGGGTGCGCCGTGGGCGAGCCGTCGCCGCGCAGGCTCAACAGCAACGAGCGAGAGTGTTCCTGCATGTGGCTCAGCAGGGCGCCCGGCAGGGGAAGCTCCGCGGCGATCGCCGCGACATTGGCCGGAGTGTCGATATCGAATTCCGGCAGCTCGCTGTCGACCACCGCGAGGTCGTCCGATGCGCTCTCGAGGATCGAACGCGCCCCGCGATCGCCCTCGAGTGTGCGGAGCGCGCCCCAGTGCAGACGTTTGAATACAGCGGGCACACCGACCCCCCCCGCATAGCGGGTTCCCACCCGCGTGACGGCTTCGGTGTCCGCCGCGTCGATGAGCCGGTCGAGCAGGTCCGCGTCCACGTGCGGTTGGTCGACGAGAACCAGCAGGATCGCGTCGGCGTC
>JABSQW010000173.1 GCA_013215605.1 Myxococcales bacterium | reverse complement strand
TGCGCGAGCTTCCAAGACCGACTGGGAAGGACATCAGGGAGGCGGATTGCTTGCCAACTCGTGGGTCGCCCCGCACGAAGCTACCACGCTGGACCCCGTCGAAAGGCCGAGCATACTCGTGGAGGTATCCGTCGCCCTCTTTCCATCCCCCGCGACGTTCGGCGCGTCCGAGCCCGTCGCGCCCCGGGTCGATCCCGTCCGGCACGGGGACGTTCACCCCTGGATCTCCACGCAGCGCGCCTTCTGTGTACGATCGCCCGACCGCGGCGGCGGCGGACAGGAGGAGAAAGCTCAATGGGAAATCGAATCGCGGGGCTGATCATCGCCGGCCTTCTGCTGGGCTTGCTGGCCTGCGATCGCGCGGAAACCAGAGACGACTCCTCGCCCCTGGCCGCCTCGACCACGAGGAGCATCCCCGAGCGCGTCCTCTCGATCAGCGACGAGATCGTCGAGGTTCGTCCGCAACCCAACTCCCACCGCAACGCCTATTTCGGTGACCTGCACGTCCACACCACCTACTCGTTCGACGCCTTCTCCTTCGGAACGACGGCCACGCCCCGGGACGCGTACCGCTACGCGAAGGGAGAAACGATCCAACACCCGGCCGGCTTCGACCTGAAACTTCGCGAGCCCCTCGACTTCTACGCCGTTACCGACCACGCGCTCTTCCTCGGGCTTGCTGCAGCGGCCGCCGACACCTCGACGGAGTTCTCGAAACTCGATGTCGCAGAGTCTCTGCACGACCTGAACGCGCAGGACAACAAGGGCGTGCTGAGCCTGCTGACGCGCCTGGCCACGTTCCAGACGTTCATCCCCAAGGTTCTCGGCGGCCTGCTCGACGGCTCCATCGATCCCGAAATGACGACACAGATCACCAAATCGGCGTGGAGCGACATCATCGATGCCGCCGAGCTATTCAACGAACCCGGTCGCTTCACCACCTTCGTCGCCTACGAGTACACCTCGTCGACCGACGACCGGGGCAACCTCCACCGAAACGTCATCTTCCAGGACAGTGACCGACTCCCCGCCGTACCCTTCTCTCGCTTCCACTCCCAGAACCCAGAAGGCCTGTGGGATTGGATGGACGGCCTGCGCGAACAGGGCATCGAAAGCCTCGCCATTCCCCACAACTCCAACGGCTCGAATGGACAGATGTTCAAGTTCGTCGACTGGGCCGGCGACCCCCTGGACGACGACTACGCCGAGCAACGCCTGCGCAACGAGCCCCTGGTCGAGATCACACAGATCAAAGGGACATCCGAGACCCACCCCAGCCTCTCGGACACCGATGAATGGGCCAACTTCGAGATCATGCCCTACCGCGTCGCCACCACCTTGCCGAGTGAACCCGCGGGCAGCTACGTGCGCGACGCCCTCCGCCGAGGCCTGTCGCTCGAGGAACGCCGCGTCGTCAACCCCTACAAGTTCGGCGTGATCGGCTCGAGTGACACCCACACCGGTGCGATCTCCGACGACGAATCCAACTTCTCCTCCAAGCTCGGCCTCCTCGACAGCACCCCCGAACTCCGAGGCTCCGCCCCCCTGCCGGCCTGGCAGTCGTTCGTGCTCGGCTTCGCGCAGTCCGATCTCGTCGCGGAGATCGAAGGAGAGGACTACATCTTCGCGCCCACGCCGACGTTCGGCGCCTCGGGCCTCGCCGGCGTGTGGGCCGAGGAGAACACCCGCGACGCCATCTACCGCGGCTTCCGCCGAAAAGAGGTCTTCGCCACCTCGGGCCCCCGCATCCGCATCCGCTTCTTCGCTGGCTTCGACCTCGACGAAGCCCTGCTCGCCGACCCGGACGCCATCTCGCAGGCCTACCGCCGAGGCGTCAGCATGGGCAGCGACCTCGCGGCGAGCGGCGACCGCGCGCCGCGGTTGTTCGCCTGGGCCCTGCGCGACCCCCTGAGCGCTCCGCTGCAGCGCCTCCAGATCGTCAAGGGGTGGGCGACCGAAGAGCAGACCTTCGAACGCGTCTACGACATCGCCTGTTCCGACGGAGCCACGCCCGACCCCGAAGACCACCGCTGCCCCGACAACGGCGCGCGTGTTGATCCAAGCGACTGCTCCTATCCCAAGCACATCAGCAACGCACAGTTGATGGCTCTCTGGCGCGACCCCCACTTCGACCCCGACCAGCACGCCTTCTACTACGCCCGGGTGCTCGAGAACCCCACGTGTCGCTGGTCCACCTGGGACGCCATCCGCAAAGGCGTCCCGCCGCGGCCGGACCTGGCCGCGACGATCCAGGAGAGGGCCTGGTCGTCGCCGATCTGGTACGTGCCGGGGACGGATGCCGTGGCGCTGCGGTGATCCCCACCGCCTCGGGCACCTCCAGCGTTCGTGATCGAGCCCGCGGTCGAAGCTCGCGATCTGCACAGGTCGCGCGCCCGAATCCGCGGTGATCGAACCTACCGCGCTGGCGTGGCGTCACGACGCCTAACAAGAATCCGTTCTCGAGATGCGAAGGACCGGGCCCCTCACGTGGCATGTCATTCCGTCTCAGGTGGGGGTGTCGGAGCGCTTCCATGACGATCCCGAGGCGGCGGTGAAGTTGATACTCTGAGGTCCCGTGGTTGGGCGACGCTCCAGGGTTCGCGCGGCGATTCGAACCCGGTCCGCAGCCGCGATCGTGGATGGGAGGGACGGCGGGTCCGTGGCACAGACGATCGAAACAACGAGCCGCTCGCCCCTGGTCGGGATGCGTTGTGGGCCGGAGGGCGCCGATGTGGCGTCCTGCTACGCGCGGTCCCTGCTCGATGGCCTCGGTGCCGACGCGGATGACGCGATGTCCGCTCCGCGGTCGGCCCGCGATCCGGCGATCGAATGGGCGACGTCCGGGGCGATGGATCTCACCGGGGAGGCCGACGGTCCGCCGCGACTCGTCGCGTCTCCGCTCGCGAGCTGTGCGCGAGGAGCGCTGGGCGCGCTGACTTCCGTGGCGGCTGCGGCGGGTCTGCAACACGAAACGCTCGGCGTCACCGACGGCTCGCTGCTTCTCGGCGAGCGCGCCGCGACACTCGCACTGCG
>JABSQW010000172.1 GCA_013215605.1 Myxococcales bacterium | reverse complement strand
TGGATCGCTTGAGGTAGAGCTGGATGTCGTACTCCTCGGTGTAGCCCACGGCCCCGTGGAGCTGGATCCCAGTGACACCGATTCGTGTGAACGCCTCGCTCGCTAGGCCTTTGGCCTTCGAGGCCGAGAATGCGACGTCCTTCGGGCTCGCGTCGAGGGCCCAGGCCGCATGATAGAGCAGCGACTTCGTCGCCTCGATGTCGACGTAGCCCTCGGCGAGCGGGTGCTTCACTCCCTGGAAGCGTCCGATCGGCGAGCCGAACTGCACGCGGTCCTTGGCGTATTGGACGGTGAGCGCGTGCGCGCCCTCCGAGGCGCCGATGATCTCCGCGGTGACGGCGATTGCGCCCCGGTCCAGCAGGTCCGCGATGGCCGCTGCCGCGCCACCGGGTCGGCCGAGGATCGCTTCCGGTCCCACGCGCACAGCGTCGAGCTTCAAGGTCGCCAGTCGCTTGGTGCGATCGACGGTCCGGACCTCTTCCGTCGAGACGCCCGTCGCACTGGTCTCGATGAGCGACAGGCTCAGGTCCTGCTCGCTGTCGCCGGTGCGGAATGCGACGACCACGAGGTTCGCCTGGGCGCCGTCCGGGACGAAGCGCTTCTCGCCACGCAGCACGAAGCCGTCGCCATCGGGCTCGCCGCGCAGCTGGATGCCGGCCGGACCCAGGACGTCGCTCTCCTCGATCAGCGCGGGCGCGCCGATGCAGGAGCCGTCGGCGATCCGGGGGAGCCAGCGTTCTTTCTGCGCGTCGCTGCCCGAGGCGAGGATTGCCGAGGCCGCGAGCGTCGTGGAGATCAGCGGCGCGGGAAACAGAGTCCGGCCGGTCTCCTCGAGCAGGACGACGAGCTCTTCCCATCCCAGATCCGACCCGCCGTAGCGCTCGGGAATCACCAGGCCGAGCCATCCGAGCTCGCCGAGCTGCTTCCACTGCTCGCTCGCGTAGCCATCGGGCGTCTCCGCGATGCGCCGCACCTCCTCGATCGGGCACTGCTCGTCGAGGAACTTGCGCACTTCTTGTCTCAGGAGCTCCTGCTCCTCGGTGAAACCAAAATTCATCTCATCCTCCGTCGCATTCGATCTCTTACTTCAGGCTTCCGGCGGCTTCCAGCGCTCGCCGATCACGTCCTGCTCGCGGAGCCGCTCGAGCTCCGCGGGCTCGAGTCCCAGCTCGCCGCCGAGGATCTCGTCATTGTGCTGGCCAAGGGTAGCCGTAGCTCCCGGGTACGCGGGACCGGTGTGGAAGGAGAAGCGCATGGGCCAGACGGGGTAGCGCCGTTTCCCCGTGACGGGGTGCTCGAGGGTCAGGTAGTAGTTGCGCGCCTCGAGCTGCGGCTCTCCGTACATGCCCGGTGTCGTGAGAACCTCTGCGACGGGGATTCCGTGCTCGCGGAGAAGTTCGACGACTTCGCCGGCCGCGAGATCCGCGGTCCACGCACGCAGGTGCTCGTCGATCTCGTCGGCGCGCTCGCGGCGGCCTTCCGAGGTGGCGAGCTCGGACGCCCCCGCCCGGACCCACAGGGGGTCGCCCATCGCGCACACCAGCCCCCGCCACTCCGCGTCGCTTCGCACCGACCATGCGACGAACGCTCCTTCCCGGCAGGCGTACACGCCCTGTGGAGCGAGCGTCCGCGACCGGTTGCCCTCGCGCTCCTGCACGCGCCCGTTCATCGAGTACTCGATGACCGGCTCGGCGCACATACAGGCCGCCGTCTCGAGCTGCGCCATCTCGATCATCTGGCCCTTGCCGGTGCGACGACGGTGCGCCAACGCGGCCTGCACCGCAACGGTGGCGTGCATCGCAACCGCGGGGTCGAGGAAGCCTCCGGGATTGCGCAGATCCTCGTCGGCGGGATCCCCGGTCAGCCACGAGATCCCGGCGGCCTGCGCGATCGCCATCGCCCAGCCCACGTAGTCGCGCCAGGGGCCCTCGAGACCGAAGGCCGGCATGCGGACCATGATGATGTCGGGTTTCGCGGCGCGGATCGCAGCGTAGCCGAGCCCGAAGCGCTCCAACACGCGCGGCGCGAAGTTCTCCACCAGAACGTCGGCGCTCTCGACCAGGCGCAGCAGGAGATTCCGTCCCGCCTCCTGGCTGAGATCGAGGGTGACGTCGCGCTTGCCGTGGTTCGTTCCCTGGAAGAGCGCGCCGGCTTCGTACCAGTCCGGGTCGCTGAAGTCGACGGCCGCGATGAAGCGGAAGCCGTCGGGCCGCTGAATCGATTCGACCTTGACGACGTCCGCGCCCAGCGAGGCGAGGTACATCCCCATGTACGGTCCCGCCCAGAAGGTTCCCAGATCGAGGACGCGAAGACCGCGGAAGGGGAGGTCCGAGTCGCTTCCCATGTCGAGCACGAGCGGCGCGCGCTCGCGGCCGCGCCAGCGGGGTGTCTGTTCGCTGTTCGAGGGCAGCGCGGGTGCCGGTGATCGGAAGACGGGCGGCGACCCGCTCATGCGATAGGGAAACGCGGGTTGGCGGAAGCCCCCTCCCGGTGCTTCGACGAAGAAGGGCCGGGCGGTGCACTGGCTCGATTCGACGAGCGACTTCCCGCTCCCCACGATCGCAGTCGGGATCCGCGCCGCCTGACACTGCTCGAGGATCTCTTCGGCCGTGTGACCGTCGAGCCAGCGGCGCACCTTGTGCGAGAAGGTCTCGTGGTCTACCGGGTTGCGCGCGACCTCGCCCCGGCTCTCCGCGTACTCCGGCGCACCCGCGACGCGACACGCCGCGGCCCAGTGGGCGTCGGTGAGGATGTTGATCCCGACCCAGCCGTCCTTGCAGCGCACGATGCCGAACGAGGCGAAGCGCGCCGGGCCGGCGCCGCCGCCCCTCTCTCCCCCGGCAGCGGCGCGCTTCACCGCCGCCTTTCTCGCCGCTTCCATCGCGACCTGGGAGTACGGCAGCGTACCGACCAGGGTCTCCTGGATCGAGAGATCCACAACCACGGCCTCGCCACGACGGCGCGCCGCGTGTACGGCGGTCACCGCCGCGCAAGCCGCGAAGGCGCCGGCCACGTGCTCGGCCATGCGGCCGCCCACGCGTACGGGATCCGCACCCGGCGCCGTGTAGCTCTGGACCCAGGCGCCGGCCGCCTGGATCACGAGATCCGTGGCCGGGAGATCGCGCTGGGGGCCGGTCTGACCGAAGTTCGAGATCCGCATTAGCGCGATGTGGCCGTTCACATCACGCAGCGCGTCGCAACCGAGTCCGAACGACTCGAGCATTCCCGGGCGGAAGTTCTCCACCACCAGGTCGGCATCGGCAGCCAGCGTGCGGGCCGCCTCGGCTCCTGCCTCGGTCGCGAGGTCGAGGACGACGCTCCGCTTGTTGGCGTTGAGGTAGCGAAAGAGCCCCCCCGCGTCGGGGTCCGGGCAGTCGCCGGGGAACGGACCCCAGGCGCGCAAGGGATCGCCTCCCGGCCGTTCGACCTTGATCACGTCGGCGCCGAGATCGGCGAGGATCTTCGTGCAGTAGGGACCGGCGACCTGATGGCCGAGGTCGAGGACGCGCAATCCGTCGAAGGGACCCTCGCTCATCTCCGATCCTCTCTCACGCCCGTCCCAGGATCAGCGCGCTGGTCGGCACTCCGGTCCCGGCCGTGACCACGACGTGGTCGACATCCTCGACCTGGTTGACGGCGCTGCCGCGAACCTGTCGCACCCCCTCGGCGATCCCGTTCATCCCGTGGATGTAGGCCTCGCCCAGCTGTCCCCCGTTGGTGTTGATCGGGAGCCTGCCGCCGAGCTCGATGTTCCCGTCCGCGATGAAGTGTCGCGCCTCGCCGCGCTCGCAGAACCCGAGCTCTTCGAGCTGAGGGAGCACGAAGGGGGTGAAGTGGTCGTAGAGGATTGCGGTCTGGATGTCGTCGGGACCGAGCCCCGACTGCGCCCAGAGCTGATCGCCCACCAGACCCATCTCGGGCAGCCCCGCGATGTCATCGCGGTAGTAACTCGTCATCGTCTCCTGATCGGAGGAGGCGCCCTGCGCGGCGGCGCGGATCATCACGGGCGGATGGGCGAGGTCGCGCGCGCGCTCCGGGCTGGTCACCACGATCGCGACGCCCCCGTCGCTCTCCTGACAACAGTCGAGCAGGTGCAGGGGCTCGACGATCCAGCGGGATTCCTGGTGGTCCTCGAGGGTGATCGGCTGCTCGTAGAACCAGGCCTTCGGGTTGGTCGCCGCGTGCTTGCGATCGGCGACGCTGACCCGTCCGAAGTCTTCGCTCGAAGCGTTGTACTCGTGCATGTAGCGGCGGGCAAACATCGCGACCCACGAGGCGGGCGTGACGAAGCCGAAGGGCGCGTACCAGTTGGTCGGAAGCGGAACCGGTACGTCGGCGGTCGGCCCCTGGCGCCCCGCGCCGAAACGGCGCTCCGAGCGCTCGTTGAAGGCGCGGTAGGCGACGACCACCTCCGAGATCCCGGTCGCCACCGCCATCGCGGCCTGCTGGATGGTCGCGCAGGCTGCGCCCCCGCCGTAGTGGATGCGACTGAAGTGCGTCAGGCGCGGGATCCCGAGGCAGCGGGCGATCTCGGTTTCGGCGTTCTGGTCACCGGTGAAGCTGACCATGCCGTCGACTTCGGCGGCGGCGATCCCGGCGTCCTCCAGGGCGGCCCGGGTCGCCTCCACCGCGAGCTGCAGCGGCGTTCGTCCCGACTTCTTCGAGAACTCGGTTGCACCGATGCCGGCGATCGCCGCCCGATCCGCGAGCGTTCGGCTCATGGTGCCGCACCGTCGGTCGGAAGCACGAGGTCGATGGTCCCCTTGACGTGATCGCCGAGCTGGTTCGCGCCGCGGATCTTGATCTCGACGCGGCCCTCGCCGTCGACCATTTCCTTGCTCTCGACCACCCCGGTCATGCGCATCGTGTCGTAGGAGTAGTTGGGAGCGCCCAGGCGGATCTTGACCGACCTCAGCACGGCGTTGGGCCCGGTCCAGTCGGTGATGTAGCGCCCGACGAAGCCGTTCGAGCTCAGGATGTTCATGAAGATGTCCTTGGAGCCCTTCTTCTGCGCGAGATCGCGGTCGTGGTGCACGTCCTGGTAGTCGCGCGACGCGATCGCAGTCGACACGATGACCGTCGGGGTGAGCTCGATCACGAGCTCCGGCAGCTCGTCGCCCACGTTCACGTCGTCAAAGCTCCGGGTCGGCAGAAGCGTCTTCATCTCGTCGGTTCCTCCTTCGGACGCCACTGGGGAAGCGTCCACTCGTCAGCGACCCGGGCGAACGAGACTTCGACGGGCATGCCTACCCGCACCTTCTCGGGGGGAACGCCGGGCAGGTTCCCCACGATCCGCGTGCCCTCCTCGAGCTCGATCAGCGCGATCGCGAAAGGGATCTCGAAGCCGTACACGGGCGGATGATGGTGCACGATGAAGCTGTAGACCGCGCCGTTACCACTCGCGAGCAAGGAGTCCCAGTCGAACGAGAGGCAGCGCGGACACGTCGGACGCGGGGGATGGCGAAGCGCCTTGCACGCGCTGCAGCGCTGGATGCGGAGCTCCCCCTTCTCGACCCCCTCCCAGAAGAAGGCCGAGTCCTGGTCCATGGTGGGACGGGGGGGGCGGGGCGACACCCTATTCGCCGCCGCGCTGGCGCGGCTTGAACCAGAGGACGCGGAAGCGCATCTCCGCCACCACCTCGTCGTGCTGGTCCCAGTAGGTGGTCTTGTTGGTCACGAAGTGGCCGTTACCGAGCGCGGTCTCCTTCTCGCCGGAGATCGCTTCGAGCCCCCCGCCCACGCGCAACACGTCCCCGGGACGCAGGTAGCGCTTGTACTCCTGCTCGCAGTCGGTGGCCACCACCGACGTGAACCCGGCCTCGTGTAGCAGTGCGACCGGACCGGGGTCGCGGTCGCCGACCTGCGCGGGTGCACGTGCGTGCTCGGGAAGCGAGGGCCCTCGACCTCTCAGGCCACCCATTCCCCACGCCTGCAACATCGTAGGCGGAGCCACGATGCCGCCGTGCACGGACTGCGCCGCCAGCTCCTCATCGATGTAGATCGGGTTCGTATCGCCGATGGCGTCGCACCAGTGGTGGATCATCGGGCGGTTCACCGGATCGCGCGTGGGCGGACCCGGCGGTGACTGCACGGCCGCGTTCACGTACTCCTGGAGCCGCTCGTCGAGGCTCTGATCGGATTTGGACATGCTTTCTCCGGCTTGGGGCCAGCAGAGACTTCCTTCGAAAGCTTCCTGGCCGCGGGGCGCGGCAGAGCTTCCCTCTGCCGGACGCCTGGAACCGCCATCCTACCTTCCCCAATCGCGCCTTTGGAGATCTTCGTTGTCCACGGGGGCGCACACCCAAAGCTCCCAAGGCCACCGGGGACGACCGTCCGTATACGACTCGATGAACACCGCCCCAGTGTTCCGCTACGCCTGCAGCGGTAACCAGCTTCAGTCTTGCCATACCGACGAATCCGAGTTTCGCGAGGTCGTGAAATCCCAGACGTCTCATGGCTGGGTGAGCTTCCGCGCGAAAGCCGACGGCACCTGCGATCGAATCGTACTCGAGGGGCTGCGAGGCGAGCAGCGTCTAGATCTGCACCGACACGAGACGCCCGTCGCTAAGCGTCACCGTCGGGCAGAACTCGCCCAGCGGCTCTGCCGTCCACCACGTGTCGCCACCCGGCGGCGCGAAGCGATAGCTCGCAAACGGTGTGCGCAGAAAACGCGGCGGGTCGTCGGGAAAGGGATTCTCGGCCAGCAGGTCGAGCACTGCCGACTCGCCCAGGAGCACCTGGCGCAGGAAGGCGTGAAACCAGCTAGCCCTGGCGCAGCCGCGCAGCGCGGCGAACCAGAGCTGCCAGTCGAGGCGCGGCATGTGGGGGCCGGCAAAAGCTGGCGCCGCGTCGAGCGGCCCCGGCTTGTAGCGGAAGCCGTAGGGGAGCCAGGTCTTCCCGTCGCGCGAGCCCTCGAGCGCGATCTCGTTGCGCTGTCGCGTCATCACCGCGAAGAGCCCGTAGCCATTCACGCTGCGGAAGGGACTCACGGCGCGCCCCAGCGTCACCAACAGATCGGGCCGGTATTCCGCGACGTCGAGCCGCTCAGTCATCCGCAGACCGCTCAGCGCGAAGAGCAGCCCCGCGAAGCCAGCGAAGACCAGGCGGCGGCGGGGCCAGCCCCGCGGCCGCGCGTGCGCCGGATCGGGCGCGGCCGGCCGCAGCCGATCCGGAAGCAGGCGCCGCAGAGCCGCGTCGTCGAGCACCGGTACGCATAGCGCCAGGGTGAGCAGGTTGAAGAAGCCGTAGTTGCCGGTCGCGAAGATCATGAACTGGAGCCCGGCAATTGGCGGAAAGGCCAGCCAGCGCCACGGCCGGGGCAGGAAGATCAGAAACGGAACCACGAGTTCCACCGCGAAGGTGGCCACCACCTCGAAGGCGTGGAATCCGGACGGCAGGTGGTGGACGAGCCAACTCGTCGGCGACGGCAGCGGCTGCGTCCAGTAGTGGAAATCCATGGCGCTGAGCGCAAGCCAGGTCTCGTCGCCGGACAGGAGCTTCACCAGGCCCGACAGGAACATCAGCTTGAAGAGCAGGAAGCGCAGTAGCCACACCGCGAGCGGCTCGACCGGCGCACGCCAGGCGTCGCTCGGGCGCAGCCGCGCCGGCGCGAGCCAGATGGCCAGGAAACCAGTCTCCAGGAGCAACGCGTCCCACTGGTAGCTGAGGAAGATCCCGCCCACGGAGACGAGCGAGAGGTAGAGAATCCACAACGCCGCCGCCGTGAAACGCGGCGCCACGCCGGCCAGCAGCAGACCGGACCCCAGGACCCCCGCGGCGCAAACGAGGTGGAGCGCCGTGTCCGATGCTCCCAGCCACAGCAGTGTCGGCAGACGCCAGAAACGCGCACCTCCAGCCGACGACGCCAACTGGTCGAGCAGCCGTGCCAACGGCTGGATGCCACCGCTCCCGATCAGGCCGTCCACCTGAACCCAGAGCGAGACGAATGCCGCGGCGTAGCTGACGGCGAGCAGCGTGAGAAAGACACGGCGGGTGAAGAGGTGCGTCTCCGGCTCGATACCGCGAAACGCCGCCGCAACCCGGGCGAGCACCTAGCGTCGCCTTCGCCGTTCGGGCGCTTGCTCGGCGAGGCAGTGGCGAAAGGCCGCTTCGCGATGTTGACCGTCGCGAAGCGCGAGAGCATCGACCCCGAGCGCCCCATCGGTGTGAGACTCGATCCGCATGCAACCCGGCGCCAACACCGAGAACATCGAGGTTTCCATCGATTTGCCCCTGCTCACCCTGCTGCCGGAGCCCGAAGCGGCATGGTACGCGTCCGCCCCTGGGCTTGACATGAGCCCCCTCCCCGGACCTGGAGCCTCCCTGTCGTTCGTTCGGCCACTCGAGTCCGCAGGCCTCCGCCACTGTAGGCGAGATGCTCGAGGCGCGACCTCGATCTCTGACCTTCCGGCGGCGCAGAACCGAATGTCCAGGGGGAAACGATCTGAGCCCAGGGAGAGACGTCGTTGGGACGACGAATGACTCGGAGAGATGAAAGGCTGCTCGGCGGACCTGGCGTTGCTGTTGGTTCACGGCCTGACGCGCCTGAGGGCTCGATCCTGCGAGAGCCCGTCTGAGTCAGCCTTCTCAGTTGCTGGCGACGTGTTCCGGAGCGGGCGTTTCCGCAGGAGCCCGCGTAGCTGCTTCGGGGTGATCCTTCAGGGCCTGGGAGACCAGCTGGTCCAGGTAGGCCTGGTCCACCGTCGGTCCATGGGTGGGCACCGGCTGCCCCGCTTCGATGGGGAGGACCTCGCCCGACTTCTCGAAGATGAGGTTGTGGCGAAAGGCGAAGACCCGTCCGTCGATGCCCGGAGGCAGGGGTACCGCCCCCCGATATCGATCGGGGACCAGCAGATTGGTCCCGACGATGCCGCGCGGCGCTTCTTCTCCCAGCAGATGGAGGAGGGTGGGCAACAGGTCGTGCAGTCCGCCGGTGGCGTCTGTGTGTTCAGGACCTTGCTTGGCGATGAGTTCTTCTTGTCCCGGAATCGCAATGACCAGGGGAACCCGGTCTTCCCCGGCATGCGACGCGATGCGGTCGCTGCCGGGAACGGGGCGGTCCAATCCGACGAACCCCATGTCGTGATCGCCATAGATGACCAACAGCGAGTCCTCCAGGAGGCCGCGCTCTTCCAGCTGATCCAGGAAGGCACCCAGGGCATCATCGCTATAGCGGACGGAGCGCAGATACGGCCCCACGAGCCCCCACCCTTCGTGGGGGTCCAGACTCGCAAAGTGGGAGTTGTATTCCTCGGGCGTATAGATGAAGGGATGATGACTCGACAGCGAGATCATCAGGGAGAGGCTCTTCTCCTCGCGCTCGTCCTCGAGCTTGTCCACCATGAAGTCGTAGACGAAGGGGTCCGGGACACCGAGCCCCAGGGTCTCGCTGGTGTCGTAGACCTCTTCGAAGTACATCTCCGCGATGCCGTAGAACGGATGGTTGTAGGCCCGGTCCCAGAAGCTGCGCTTGTAGCCGTGGTACGAAGCCAAGCGGTAGCCCTTGCTGCGCAGGATGCGGCCTAGATACTGGGGTGACTGCGCCTTCGTCCCGAGCCCCAAGGTCCGAAGCCGCGCGTCGGGCAGGAGGCCGGTCATCACTGCAAACTCGGCGTCCGAGGTACGGCCCGTGGCGGTGATGTCCATGATGTAATCCCAGGACAGGGCACTCTTTCGCAAACGGTCGAGGTTGGGCATGGCCGGTACGCCGTCCACTTCCAATCCCAGGACCCAGTGCTGGACCGCCTCGAGCTGGATGACGATGATCCGACGACCGTTCGCGAGGCCGAAAAAGGGCGTGGCCAGGTCGTTGAGGTTCTTCTTGGCGTCCAGCACCTGATCGATGATGTGGAGCTGGTAAGGCTCGAGGGAGCGGTCCGCCGGAGCCTCCTTCATGTATCCCATCAGATCCGAGTAATGGAAGGTGAAGAGGCCGAAGGTCGCTGCCTTGGTGGCCCGGGAATAGCGTGATCCCCAGTGATCGGCAGGCATGACCCAGTCCGATTCCTTGATGTGGTGGGTCTGCTCGATGATGGGCGTGCGCCAGGCTTTGACATTGTTGCCAAAGGCCGCGGCAAAGAGCAAAGCCGCAGTCAAGCCGCGGATGCGCAGGAGTTCGCTTCGAGCATGACTGGGATTGCTGTGCACGATACGCGGGGCGTAGGCCGCCGCGATGAAGAAGACGGAATAGGGCACGAACAGGGCGAGTTCGAAACCACTGATGAGAGCGATGACGCTGTCCCTGACGCCCCATAGCTGCCCCGCGGTTCCGGCGCTCTCGAGCGAGGGGACCGAGCCGAAGAAGCGGAAGTAGGCGGCATCCACAACGGCCAGGCCCGTGAGGAAGAGGCCAGAAATCCCCAGGAAGACCATGCGTGCACGAAAGGGGAACAAGGCCGCCGCCCCCAGGAAGAACAGGGGCCAGATCAATCGCCAGTAGAGACCCGGGATGGCGCCAGAATCCGTGAGGATGCTCAGCGCCCAGGCCTCACTCCACATCACGAGAATCAAGAAGAAGAGGGAAAGGCACAGGGGGATGAGGACATCGACGCTGCGGGGTCCGCTCGGCCCGGCATCGAGTTGCGCCGGCTGCGGATCTGCGTGCCGCTCTCCAGGCGGCTGCAACTCCTCGTTCATCGAGGTGCTCCTCGAAGCAGTGTCTGCCTTGTCACGAAGGACCTCGCCCCAAATGTCCGCGCAGCGCCGCAGGTGTTTCACGTGGCCCCTGCGGTCCCGGCTACGAAGCTCACCCGAAAACCGAGATCCTCAAGAGGAGGTATCGTATGAATCCCGGGCAAACTGAACCCGTTTTGCCGGTGGATGAAGCTTCAAATTCCGCTGCGCGGGGCTTCGAATCCAGCTGGAGGGTCAGCTCCAAAAATACGGAATGATTCGACAATCACGGTGGATGGGAAGTTGAAGCTGAGTTTTCGCGGCGTCCGATCAGTAGGGGGCCTGTCAGCTGGCGACCGGTGACGGGACGAACCCGAATTCGGGAGTTCTCCCATCTCGGCCGTCCCTTCGCTGCGGGATCACAGCTTGACGGACGTGGACGAGGCGAATGGGACGTTGATGTTGCCAACACATGGGAGTTGCGATCGGGATGAATCGCTCGGGTAGCAGGACGTTCGCCAGTGGTCTCGCGGTAGCGACGTGCTTCTTCATGCTCGGGTGTTCCCCGGTTGGCACGACTGAAGAAGACGACTCGGAAGAACTCGGCGAACAGGTCGATCGCCTCTACCAGGAGGGCCGCATCGCCGAGGCGATCCCGTTGGCGACTCGGCTTCTCGAGAAGCGGAAGAGTTCCCTCGGTCCCGAGCACCCGGACGTGGCCACTTTGCTCAACAACCTCGCGAAGCTGTACTTGGACATGGGCGACTACGCGCGCGCGGAACCCTTGTTCGAGCGGTCACTCGCGATCTGGGAGAAGGCCCTCGGTCCCGA
>JABSQW010000171.1 GCA_013215605.1 Myxococcales bacterium | reverse complement strand
CGCCTGCTGCCGGTCTACTTTCACGATCGACGGATATTCCCCGCCGGCAGAGAGCCTGAGTTCTGGCCACCAACTCCGAGACCGAGAAGGAGGGCCCCAGGCAATCATCCGAGCCAATTTCGAGAACCGCGATCCGCGCTCCCACACTCGCATCACTGAGAAGACTGAGAATCGGGAGTTTGATGCCTAGATGCCGAATCTCTTCGATCACCTTCAGCTCCGCGTCGATTATCAGACATCCGTATACGGGAAGTTCCGTCTCGCCGAAGAGCGCGTCGAATACATCCTCGACAAAGGAGATCTCGACATTGTCCGGCCATTGAGCACGAGTTACGAGTTCTTTGATTTCAAGGTCCGTGGTGCTGAACAGCACCTGATTCCCAGTTAGAAAGCTCATCGATTCGGGTCTCCGCTCCGCGGATTGACCCCCCCAAGGGGTTCAATCCTCCGAGTCGCCCTTCCCTATCGCGCGACTCCAGCATGCAGCTTCTGTTACGACGCAAAACGCGCCCAGTCCCGCGGCGTCCGCGGTCCATACAGCCGGAAAGGTTGGCTGGTTGGGGTTCCCTTTCGTGCAAGGTACGGGCCAACGTAAAGAAGGCAGGCACGCTGCCAGACAGCGGCTGCGAACCATACTCGGTTCACCAAGGGCGAGTTCGGGTTCAGATTGAGACGGACCGAACCGCAGGCTGATACATCTACAACTGGTCGGATGGCGCACGGCCCTATGCGCAAGTCGAACGCAGCGCACAGAGCTCACCGTTCTGCTGCGATTCGCGTGTTCGGGAACCCATTATCGGTTCGCGCCCTGACCGACACCCGCCGCGATATCGCAGGCATCTAATGTGCAATTGGTGTTGCAGTCCGGACTAACGAGTTCTGTCACCGAACGACAGCAATCACGTCCTCGAAGGACTCCGATCCTTCACCTAGCAAACGCCACACAGATCGACTGTTTCCTCTTCACAAGATATTCACATTCGAGTTGTAAGGTTGCGTGTCCAAGATGGACTGTTTGTTCCTTAGGAAGAGCAGTCAAATCGAATTCTTGAGAGAAGGAGAAAGAGAAAACATGACTGGTCCTAGTAACGCTGCGCGGTTCTGGATCTCAATCACCTCGGTAATGGTCGTAACCCTCTTATCCGTCTCCATATTCTCTGGTATTGCAGCCGCGACACACGTAGAAGGACACCCGGCTTCTGCAGCGGGTAATCTGGCTTTCGACGATCAAGACTTGATCTTCATACTCAAGCAGATCAAGTTCGCCGAAGCGCACGCGCAATCCGGCGGCGGTTGTGAAGCGCTGCTCGACATCCTCCCGAACGCGAGCCTCCCCTGGGGCCTGCGGACAGTGAACGGCAGCTGCAACAACCTGATCCCGGGCAACGAGGGCTTCGGCCAAGCCGACCTCGAATTTCTTGAACTCGTAGAGCCGACGTTTGGCAATGCAGACGCCCTCACACAGCCTTTCGCAAGCAACGACATTCCCGGGGCCCAGACCTCCTACGTACGAGGCGACGGGCGCACCGTGCAAGACTCCTCCCCGCGCTTGATCAGCAACCTGATCGTCAACCAGTCGACCACGAATCCGGCGGCGGTCCGGGCCTATTTGGACGAAGAGGGAGAGGAACTCGGGCCGGACATCGCGGGCGCCAACCAGTTCTTGATCCCCAACACGGCGCCGGATGAGGGCCTGTCGGCTCCGTTCAACGCCTTCATGACCTTCTTCGGCCAGTTCTTCGACCACGGTCTCGACCTGATCAACAAGGGCGGCAATGGCGTCGTCTTCATGCCGCTCGCGCATGACGACCCGCTGTATGACAAGGGTCCCGACGGCATCGCGGGGACCGCGGATGACGGCAAGGCCAACTTCATGCTCCTGACCCGGGCGACGCGCGACGCGGGTCCGGACGGTCTGATTGGCACCGATGACGATGGAGAATCGATCATCAACGCCACGACCCCTCACGTCGACCAGCAGCAGACCTATGCCTCACATGCTTCGAACCAGATCTTGCTCCGTCACTACGAGATGGTCCCCTGTGCCCTTCAGCCTGTCCGCGGCTGCCCGCACGCCAGCGGAGGGCTCCTGAATGGCTCCGGTAACGACAAGGTTCTCGATACCGACGACGACGGTGGAATGGCGACCTGGGATAGCGCCCAGGCACAGGCCTCGACGAAATTGGGCCTCCTGCTCGACGACTTCGACGGCGCCAACGTTCCTTACATCCTGGCCGACCCATACGGAAGGTTCATCCGCGGGCCGAACGGCCTACCGCAGCTCGTGATCGCGGTCGCCGCAAACGGCACGCCCGTGACATTGGAAGGCAATCTGGAAAACCCGGTGGACGCAAGCCAGGCAATCCGCGTCAACCAGAGCTTCTTCCTCGACGTATCCCATACGGCGAATCCGGGCAGTTTCCCTGGTATCGGCTTGGAGCCGGAATTGGCCCCTGACGCGGACAACGAGATCAATGTTCGCATCGATATGCTCAGTGGCCAGCCGACTCGCGGCATTCGCCTGCCTGGGGATCCGCTGCCCTCGGGCCAGAAGACCTACGACGACGAGCTGCTGGGGAATCACTTCATATGTGGTGACGGCCGCTGCAATGAGAACATCGCGCTTACTACGATTCATACGATCTTCCACGCCGAGCACAACCGGCTCGCCGCAGTAGCCCAGCGTGTTGTTCTGGATCGGAACGACCTGGCATTTCTGAATGAATGGCTCCTTCCTGAAAATCCCGCGACCCAGGCGCAGCTCGACAGCTGGCCGGGCCTCGTGTTCCCGGTCTCCGACGCTTCGCTGGGGAACCAGGAAGCGACGAAGGCCGCCATCGATGCTTGGACCACGGACAACAACCTCCAGTGGAACGGCGAACGTTTGTTCCAGACCGCGCGGTTCGGTACCGAGATGCAGTACAACCGCGTCGTGTTCGACGAGTTCGTACCCACGCTCTCCGGGCTGAAGGATGATTTCGAGGGGTTCAACAATGCTGTCCATCCCTCGATCACTGCCGAATTCTCGCAGAATGTCTATCGCTTCGGGCACTCGATGTTGACCGAGACGGTCGACCGCTATGACACGGACTTCAATCACATCGCTGATGCTGGCGCGCTCGATCCGGCAACGGCGAGCGAACAGCTGGGGCTGTTCGAGGCCTTCCTCAACCCACTCGCCTTGTATAACTACGATGATGTTCTGGGCGAGTACACCCTCACTCCAGAGGAGGGCACCGGCGCTGTGATCCGCGGCATCACGCGATCGGTCGGCAACGAGATCGACGAATTCATCACAGGCGGGATGCAGAACAACCTCGTGGGTCTGCCTCTCGATAGCGGCGCCATCAACATCGCTCGGGGTCGCGATGTGGGTACCCCGGGGCTGAACGCCGCTCGCCGCGCGTTCCATGCGGCAAGCCAGGATACATCGGTCGCGCCTTACGCGAACTGGGTCGATTATGCGGACAATCTCAGGCACGAATTGTCGATCGTAAACTTCATCGCGGCGTACGGGACGCACCCGACGGTCGCAGGTGACGACGGAATCCCCGGCAATTACAGCGATGATGGTGAGCCCAACGCGGTCGAAGACCGGCGCAGAGCGGCCTGCGCGCTCGTCAGTGCGATCAACGTGAATCCCAGCTTTTGCGTCGATGCCGGCTTCGATGTCGAGCCCGCCGCGGCGGCCCCGGCCGACGCCGAGGCCTTCATGCGGAGCCAAGGCGACTGGGCCCCGGG
>JABSQW010000170.1 GCA_013215605.1 Myxococcales bacterium | reverse complement strand
TGTTCTGGGCGAGTACACCCTCACTCCAGAGGAGGGCACCGGCGCTGTGATCCGCGGCATCACGCGATCGGTCGGCAACGAGATCGACGAATTCATCACAGGCGGGATGCAGAACAACCTCGTGGGTCTGCCTCTCGATATCGGTGCCATCAACATCGCTCGGGGTCGCGATGTGGGTACCCCGGGGCTGAACGCCGCTCGCCGCGCGTTCCATGCGGCAAGCCAGGATACATCGGTCGCGCCTTACGCGAACTGGGTGGATTATGCGGACAATCTCAGGCACGAGTTGTCGATCGTAAACTTCATCGCGGCGTACGGGACGCACCCGACGGTCGCAGGTGGCGACGGAATCCCCGGCAATTACAGCGATGGTGAGCCCAACGCGGTCGAAGACCGGCGCAAAGCGGCCTGCGCGCTCGTCAGTGCGATCAACGTGAACCCCAGCTTTTGCGTCGATGCCGGGTTCGATGTCGAGCCCGCCGCGGCGGCCCCGGCCGACGCCGAGGCCTTCATGCGGAGCCAAGGCGACTGGGCCACGGGACTCGACGGCCTGCCGATCACGGGCTTGGAAGAAATCGACTTCTGGAACGGCGGACTGTCGGAGGAGCGACGCCCGTTCACAGGCTATCTCGGATCGACGCACAACTTCGTCTTTGAGAGCCAGATGGAAGACCTGCAAAATGGCGACCGCTTCTACTACTTGGGACGCACCGCCACCATCCACATGCTCGGCGCGTTGGAGTCGAACTCTTTCGCTTCCTTGGTCATGCGCAATACCGATCTGGGTGAGCTAGGTGCAGGCTCGGTTCCGCTCAACCTGTTCTCGGTCCCGAACCACAACTTGGAAGTCGTTCAGGACCAACAGTTCAATGGCGTGGACAGTGCAGACCCCGAAGCCGAGGCGGAGCTCGTTGATCTCGTGATCCGCGACCCGAATCAGGCGACGACCAACATCAGCGTTGCCGATCCGGACCTCTTCCTGCAGTACACCGGTGGCGACCACGTCACGATGGGCGGTACTCCGGGTAGGGATACGATGATCGGCGGCATCGGCGACGATGCGATCTGGGGCCGCGAAGGCGACGACCGAATCGAGGGCGGCGACGGTGCCGATCTCATCGAGGGCGGACCCGGCGATGACATCATCACCGATCTTTCCGGCCCCGATGTGATCGAAGGCGGTCCCGGCAACGACGCCATCTCGAGCGGAAACGAAGAAGACGTGATCTTCGGTGACCAAGGCAGCGACTTCATCATCAACCAGAGCGAGTTCGGCGAGATCTTCGGCGGCCTGGACAACGACTTCATCTACGACGGGATGTTCATCGGTCACATCAGGGGTGGCGCCGGCGACGACTGGATGGAGAATCTGGGCGGTGGTGAAGACCTGTGGCAGGGCGACGACGGTGCGGCGCCCGAGGCGGGCGAGCCCGCGGTCAAGGGCAACGACGTCTTCATCGCCTATGGCGGCAACAACGATGCGGACATGGAAAACGGCGACGACATCATCGTCGACGGAGCAGGCATCGACCGCGCGGAAGGCCAACTCGGCTTCGACTGGATCAGCTTCGCGAACGACGAGTTCGGCGTGAACGTCGACCTGGATCTGACCATCTTCCTGCGTCCGATATTGCCTCCCTCGAACAGCTCGATCCAGAACCGTTACGACCGGGTCGAGGGCCTCAGCGGATCGCCGCTCGGAGACATCCTGCGCGGCACACCCAACCAATTGGGGGCCGACGACGGCGATGCTCTCTCGATCAGTACGGATGCCGCTGGCAGGACAACTACCGACGGCTTCTCCCTGATCGAGGGCTATGACGACACCGCGACCGCACTCGCACTCGTGCCCGAGGTCGAGCGAACGGACCTGAATCCGGATCCGGTGACGGGTGACGCCCAATTCGGCTGGAGCAATGGCGACATCGTGCTCGGCGGTGGCGCGAGCGACCTCATGATCGGTGAGGCTGGAGACGACATCCTCGACGGTGACTCCTCGCTGAAGGTGAATATCGAAACGCCGAACCCGGGGCTGAGAACCGGATCCCTCAATGCAGCGGCTCTCGTGACTCAAGAAGCGTTGGATGTTGCCATTGCGGAGTACCAGTCAGGATTTTCCAATTCCATACTTGCAGAGGCTGAGGCGGCGATCGCGGTGGATGGCTTGGATGCGTTGTTGGCGCAGCTCACCGCCCAGCAGATCGCGGATCTGCTGGCCGTGGAACAGGCTCTATTGGCTTCGAATGAAGCTGCGGCGCTTGCGGCAGCCGCCCAGGCAACGGAGGTCGCGGCGGCTGTGGAGGCGGCGGCGCTTCAATCGGTTGCCAATAACGCGGCTGCGAACGTTCAAGCGGCGCAGGTTCATGTGGAAGCGGAGACGGCCGCTGTCATGGCGAACAATCAGGCAGTCGTCGACACGCAGGCTGCCTTGGGCGCGGCACAGGAGAGCCTACAGAACGCGGAGGCTGCGGTTCTGGTTGCGGATGCAAACGTGGTCAGTGCAACGCAAGCTCACGCAGCGGCCGAGCAGGCTGCGGTTGACGCTCTGCTTGATCAAATCAATTGCGAGGTGGACTGCGAAGCGGTAGTTGCAGTATTCGACGTTGCAGTTGCCGAGACGATTACCAGCCTTGCCGAACGACAAGCCGCGGAGGCTGTGGCATCGATTGCCGCGCAGGCGGTTGTGCAGGCGGA
>JABSQW010000017.1 GCA_013215605.1 Myxococcales bacterium | reverse complement strand
GTACCGTGGGCATCGTTCAATGTGCTGGTGGCGCTCGGCTCGCCAGCACCCGGTACGAGGTTCTCTCCACCGATTACATCGCCTGCTATGGCAGGTACGACCAACTCATTGTTGGCCGTCCCCGAATCAATGACAGCGACAACGACGCCGTCTCCCGTGAACCCATCGAGGTGCAACGGCGTCGCGCCGATCAGACTGTTATTGAAATTGTAGTGGGCGGGCAGATCGTCGAGAATTCCGTCCAACTCCTGGCCCAGGATTGGTGCTGTGCCGGGTGCCACGCTGATATTGAATGACTCGGTCGGACTCGGGTTGGCTACTTCTGCGTCTTTGTAGGCAACTGCGACACCATCAATGGCGGTCAATGCGGCGCGTAGTCCGATGGGAAATCTCGCCACAACGGCATCGACGTTCTTGTATTCATGACTGATTGTGCCCCCTATGTCATGGACACGGGACATAACGGAGGCACAGCTATCGCCGCATCCTATGATGACAGACTCGTGGTCATCAGCCTGCGCCGGGTGTCCATACGCCAGTAATACGAGTGGCAGGACCAGGTGCGCCGCGCGCACTCGTGGCGCGTGCATCAGCTCAGTTCTCATTACTCTCTCCGAAGGTAAAGGTTATATCAGAAGCATATGTGTGTCAGGGCGGACACTCGTATGGGAACGGGGCGTCACCCTCCGCGTTGGAAAGAAACCACGCGAATCCTCGGCACCCTGGAGCCAGGATTCCTCGCGATCGCGAAGGAGTGCTTCAAGGCGCGATCCTTCCCGAGCGCATCCAGTTCGCCCCGCGCATCGAGCAAGATTCCAGATGTCGTGTCCGGAAGGCGCTTCGACTCGAACCGTGGAGTCGATGAGTGACCCCCCGCAACTCCGGGATCGAGAAATCCACGCAATTCCTGCATCTGCGGGATCTGCGTTCAGGTGGCGCGGAGCTTCGCGTCCGCGTTGAAGTAGAGGATCTGCGCGTGCCGTAGCGACCGGATCCTCTTCGACGCAGCGGAGCCTGCAGCGAGCAAATCGTGCCGTCTGAAATGCCTGTCCCGCAAGTCTTGCGGCGAACCCGCTGGGGCCGGCACGGCTGCTCGAAGCGAGCGAAGCCGAGAAGGCCGCGAACATCAGTGTCTTCCCATCGAAGGCCATCCACCCGAGCCGGACCTTGCGGGCTCGTCCCACTTTCTTGCCGCTGCGGGCGCACGCGGCCGAGCCGCGGGGAGTTTTCGGCCGTGGCACAATGGGGGCGGCAGCCACTGGTAGGAGGTTTCCGTGTCCAAACGCGACTCTCCACCAGGTCGAGCTGCAACTCCTACTACCGATCACGGAGCGGTCGCGTCGTCACCCAGTGGACCCACCCGATGAGTACATTCAAGGATCTGGTCGCGACCCTCGACACCGATGACTACGTGGTTGCGCCGCGATAGCAGCGCGTAAGGAGCGTGAGCGATGAGCGGTCGACTGAACGGAAGAGTGGCCCTGATCACCGGAGCCGCGCGGGGGCAGGGCGAAGCAGAGGCCCGGCGCTTCGTGGCCGAGGGCGCCCGGGTCGTCGTGACCGACATCCTCGACGACGAGGGCCACGCGCTGGCGGACGAGCTTGGCGAGGCCGCAACCTACCAGCACCTCGACGTGGTCGATCCTGGCCAGTGGGAAGCGGCCGTTGCGGCCGCGACGGATCGCTTCGGAGCGCTGCACATCCTCATCAACAACGCCGGAATCGGTGTGGTCGGCCTGATCGACACGCTCGACCTCGCCGAGCACCGGCGGATCATCGACGTCAATCTCCACGGCGTCTACCTGGGGATGCGAGCGGCGAAGGCGCCCATGCTCGCCAGCGGCAACGGCGCCATCGTGAACATCTCGTCGATCGACGGCATCGTGGGCGTGTCTGGCATGACGAGCTATTCGGCGAGCAAGTTCGCCGTGACGGGGATGACCCGATCGGCGGCCATCGAGCTGGGACCGCTCGGCATTCGAGTCAACTCGATCCATCCCGGCGTGATCTCGAGTCCGATGGTCAAGGAGGCTCCCTCCGAGGTCGTCGCCAAGCTCGATCGCCTGATGGACATGCAGCCCATCAAGCGGATGGGTGAGCCCCACGAAGTCGCGTCGTTGGCGTTGTTTCTCGCCAGTGACGAGGCCAGCTACATCACGGGCGCCCAGTTCGTCATCGACGGGGGACACCTGGCGGGTCCCTGGCGAGAGCCTCTCGACGATCCATGAGATCGATTGATCATGGCGGCGCTGCTGTCCATAGTATCGCCACGAACCCACGGAACGGGCGGCGAAGGGATAGGGGGGACTCGAATGGACATCGGGCGAGTTGGCGTGTGGACCCGGACGGACGGATTTTCGACGGGTGAGGCGATCGAGTTCGCACAGCGTGTCGAAGAGCTCGGCTACGGAGCGCTCTGGATTCCCGATGCCTTCGGTCGCGATCCCTTCGCGCATGCCGCTCTGCTCTTCTCCCACACCTCGCGTCTCGTCATCGGCACGGGCGTCGTGAACATCCACCTGCGCGAGGCGCAGGCGACGGCCTGCGCGCAGAAGGAGCTGCACGATCAGTCGGATGGGCGCTTCCTGCTCGGTCTCGGTGTCTCCCACGCCACTGCGATGGAGTCTTTGTTCCGAAAGCCCTACCCGAAACCGCTCGCGAGCATGCGCGCCTATCTCGATGCGATCGAGAAGGCGATGTGGTGGGGGCCCGAGCTGGATGGCGAGCCGCCAATCGTGCTGGCCGCGCTCGGGCCGCTCATGCTGAAGCTGGCCGGCGAACGGACGCTCGGCGCTCACCCCTTCTTCGCGCCACCCGAGAATACTCAGCGCTCGCGGGAGATCATGGGCCCGGGGCCGTGGTTGTGTCCCGAGCAGAAGGTCCTGCTCGAGACCGATCCCGCGAAAGCGCGCGAACGCGCGCGAACGGCGATGTCCGGGCCGCTCACGATGCCCAACTACCGCCGAAACCTGATGCGCAGCGGATTCGAAGAGTCCGAACTCGACGACGGCGGCAACGATCGGGTCGTCGACGCGGTGGTGGCCTGGGGAGACGTCGAGGCTCTCGTCGAGCGCGTTCAGGATCACCTCGACGCCGGTGCAACACACGTCTGCATCCAGCCGCTCGATGTCGCGAACCCCACGCGCCCGAGCCTGAAGACACTCGAGGCGCTGGCGCCTAGCCTCCTGGAGGGGTGATCGATAGGTCGCGAGATTTCGAAGGCAAGGTGGCGCTCGTCACGGGTGCCGGGAACGGACTTGGCTTCTGTCACGCCGCGTACCTCGCCGAGCGCGGTGCCAAGCTGGTCGTCAACGACCTCGGGGGTGGCACCTTGGGACTGGCCGATCAGGGCATCGACGCGGACACGAGGCGCTGCGCGCCGCCCGATTACCCCCGCTGCCGTCCGCCGAACCGGAGCGCGCAGACTCAGCCGGGGGGCACGACCTCGTCGAACTCCACGCTCCCCTTGGACAGGTCGAAGCTCAGATGTTCCGACATGTCTCCGATTTGATCGACGTGGATCAAGCGATCGGCGAAGCGCCAGGTTCCGTCGACGCGTTCGAAGCGGTCGTCGTAACGGCCGCCGGCGATGGGCTGGAAGGGGAGCTTCGGCGTCGCCTGGAGGACGACGTAGTAGGAGCGGGCGGTCGCCCGGTCGGCGGCTTCGTCGATGTCGACCATGACGTTCGTCGACAGATGTCGTGTACGAAGGGTGCCGTCGGGATGCACGCGGTTGGTCGCGGCATAGAATCGGCCGATTTCCTCGCCCCGCATGCCCTTGTCGCTTTCGGCCGCGGAAGTCGAGCGGATGCTCCCGTGGGCGAAGAGCCCGGAGAGAGCGTCGAACTTCGCCTGATCGACGCACTCCGCGTAGCGGAACATCAGCGTCGAAATTGCATGATGACTCTCCCAGGTTCCTGCGCCCATGGACTCTCCTTCTGAACAACGAGCAATGTACACTGCCCGCCGTGGAGACGCTGATCTATCTGCTGCGCGATGCGCCGGCGGGAACGTTTCCCCGGTCGCGACGAGACCTGAGCGATGCGCTGCTCGCGGCTACCGGCGATCTCGTGGGTGCTGACAGCCGGCGCGCCGCCGCTTCGCGCGCTCGTGAGCGAGTCCGTCGCATCCGCAGCGGTTGCCGCGGATCCCGAGCGCTTTTGCGGAGGGAGCGAGAACCAGAAACGGATCATCCGCGATCTGCTGTCTTTCGCCGAGATCGAACCGATGAGTAGCGTCGTGATGAGCGAGTACATTCTCGGGAGCTGACACGCTCCTGGAAACAGACACGCTGGAGGAGAAGAACAAATGTCCGCACCGTCCGAGAGCCCCGTCGTGAAGCTCGGCCCGATCTCCCACGTCGGGATCGTAGTCGAGGACTGCGAGCAGGCCGCCGTCTGGTGGGAAAGGGTCTTCGGGATCGGCCCCTTCTCGATCGACACCTACGAGCTCGACGCCTCGACGAACTTCAAGTTCAAAGGAGAGCCCGCGGAGGCGCGGATGAAGGCGGCGATTGCCTATTCGGGCAAGATCTTCGTCGAGTTGGTGGAGGTCATGGAAGGCGAGTCGCCGCATACGGAGTTTCTGCGCGCCCACGGCGAGGGGCTCCAGCACGTGGCGTTTTCGGTTCGCGACATCCACAAGGTCGTCGCCGATCTCGCGCCGGAGGGGCTGACGCCGATTCTCGAGTATCAGTTCGAGACGGAGCAGGACGGTCAGCGTCTGCTCGTCCAGGAGGTCTACCTGAACAGCGCCGACTTCATCGGTGGCTCGACGGTCCAGTTGATCGAGATCCTGCCGGCCTGACGCGGCAGACCGGAGTCCGCCAACAGAAGGAGACCCGATGGCCCCCAGCCCCGCAACGACGTTCGCGTCGACCAAGTTGATCGTGCACGACCTGGAGAAGATGGCCGCCTTCTACAGCGAGGCCTACGGCTTCGATCAGACTGGCCGCGTTCAGGCCGAGATCGCGGGCGAACCCATCGACGAGATCTTCCTCGGCAAGAGCGGCGAATCCGGCGGAGGGTTGATCTTGATGAAGTACGTCGACCGACCCGCAGCCGAGAACGGCGAAGTCCTTCTCGTCTTCACCACTCATGACATCGACGCGCTCTTCGACCGGGTCCGCGCCGCCGGCGGCGCGATCTACGTGGAGCCGTTTCAGAGCGACGTGGTTCCCTACAAGGCGGGGTTCACGACCGACCCGGAGGGTCACCTGATCGAGAACGTGGAGCTCCCCTCCTAGCGACAGCGGATCGACTGCGAAGCACTCGAGACGTCGCAGCGGCGGCGAGGAGCAGCGCCACGCCCGCCGCGGCCGACGAGTTCAGCGCGTTCGCTGCTGCTTGAACGCGCGAGATCTCGAAGGCGAACGGTTGCCGGCGGGCGAAGCGCTCGGCCCGGGCGAGGTCGCTCGACGAGAAATGGTCGCCCGGCGCGCAGCCGTTCTCGGCGGGATGGACGTAGCAGGCCGGGTTCTTGAGGTTGAGGACGCCGTAGCGCTCTTCGAAAACCGGACCGATCCGAAGAGCGCCCTCGGGAAACTCCTCGAGGCGGTAGCCGAAGACCGCGTGGTGGCACGCGAGTTGGCTTACCCCTTCGGTGAGTGCGTCGTTTCGGAAGATCGGGTGCACGGGCTCGCCGTCGTCGGTGCGGTAGAGATCGACGCGCGTGATGGCGGGCGCCGCGCGCTTTGACGCCGCCTCCAGCCATGCCGCGCGAATCGTCTCCGGCGGATACCGCTGCTCTGCGTAGAAGGAGTGGTCCTCCCAGGCGTTCCAGAGCACGACCGCGAGGATGGCGAGGGCTGCGACGACACCGCGCACGCGAGGCGTGCGCGCTGAGAAGTCGAGGGCCAGTGCGGCAGCCACGGCGATGACCGGGATGTAGCTGGCCCAGAAGCGAATCAGCGAGCTGCTGCTGCCCAGCAGGGGCAGGCTCTTGAGCAGGGCGTTCCAGACCGGAGTATGGAAATTGAGCGCGAGGGGGACCGCGGCGAGGGCGACGAGCACGCTGGGCGCTATCAGCTGGCGCGGTGCATTTGGAATCGTGGTGAGCACCGCAGCCAGCGCGCGCCTCGATCGGACGGCTGCCGCCACGAGCAGCAACAGGGGGACGGGGGTGAGTCCGAACGCGAGCTCGTGGCGCTCGAGGAGCCACTGCAGGTCCGTGAAGGCGCTCCGAACCTCGTCCACGGGCGGCCCCAGGAAGAGCGCCGAGAACGCCAGGCGGATTCCGTCCCAGGGACTCGGTAGCCCGGGCAGACGGTAGAGGTCGCGTGGGAAGTGCGACGTGTAGGCGACCGCGGCCGCGAGCTTCGCGGCGCAGAGCGCGATGGCCAGGGGCAGCGCGGCTGCGGCGCGGCGCAGCGCGCGCAGCGCACCGGCGGAAGAGCGCAGCGCCGCATGCAGCGCGACCACCATCGCGATCGCGAGGCCCGCGGGCGCGATCCCGTTCACCATTCCCGATAGCACCGTGTAGGCGAGGGCGAGTCCCAGGCCACAGACCCGGGTCAGGTTCCCTTCCCAACGGCGACCGCCCGGTGCCAGGAGCCAGAAGCACACCAGCGGGACGAGCATGAAGGCGTGGAATCCCAGGTGACCGATCAGCATGCGGTGGGCGAAGAAGCCGTTGAAGGTGAACAGCGCGGCGCCCACGCAGGCGCTCTGCCACGAGGAGCGGAACGCTCGGCTCAGCAACGCGTAGGAGCCAGCGAATCCGAGAGCTGCGAAGATCAGCGCGCTCGCGTAGGCGGCGCGCAGGGGATCCATCCACAGGGTCAGGAGCTGGGGGAGCGAGTAGTAGCCGCTCTCGGGATTGGCGAGTACCGGAACGCCGGCGCAAAAGGCCGGCGTGAACCACGGAACACTCCACGCGCCATTCTCGATGTACCAGAAATAGCCCTCGAGGAGATTCGGCAGGACGCTCGAGTAGTCGTGGCCGAGGCTGCCGGCGGAGCTCGGAAAATAGCGGGAGAAGAGCGCGTGCCACGCGAGCAGAACGCCCGACGCGACGAGCAGTACCGCGGTGCGCGGTGTCTTGTCTCCGCTCTGGCGCAGGTGGGTCTCCATGTCCCCGAATCCCAACCCTGCTGGATCCACGAGAATCGGTCAGGCGCGGAACTCGAAGCCCTCGTAGTCCGCCTTTACGACCGCCTCGCAGCGCTCGCGGTACAGGGGCTGCCCGCCC
This sequence comes from Myxococcales bacterium, assembly GCA_013215605.1. Classification (GTDB taxonomy): domain Bacteria; phylum Myxococcota_A; class UBA9160; order UBA9160; family SMWR01; genus JABSQW01. The sequence goes on along the minus strand of JABSQW010000017.1, from coordinate 9,287 downwards.
GCGTAGGGCATGACGACGCGCGGCTTGCCCGGGATGTTGGCGCCGACGTACCACGAGTTCGCCTTGCCCATGAGCGATTCCTTCGAGACCTCGGCCACGTGCTCGACCCAGGCCTCCTGTGCGTCCTCGGTTGCCTCGACGCGCGTCTTGCCCTGCGCTCGCATGTGCTCGATGCAGTCCGCGATCCAGTCGACGTGGTGCTCGATCGCGACGGGCATGTTGACCAGCACGGAGGGACTGCCGGGCCCCGTGATCGTAAAGAGGTTGGGAAAGCCCGAAACCTGCAACCCGAGGTAGGTGCGCGGCCCTTCCGCCCAGACGTCGGCCAGGCGCCGACCGCCGGCCCCCTGGATGTCGATCTTGAGCAGGGAACCCGTCATCGCGTCGAAGCCCGTGGCGAAGACGAGGATGTCGAGATCGTACTCCGCGTTCTTCGTCCGCAGGCCCGTCCCCGTGATCGCCTCGATGGGGGCGTTGCGGATGTCGACCAGCTTCACGTTGTCGCGGTTGAAGGTCACGTAGTAGTCGGTATCGATGGGCGGCCGCTTCGATCCATAGGGATGGTCGGTGGGGCACAGCAGCTCGGCGGTCTCGGGATCCTTCACGATCCCGCGGATCTTGTTTCGAATGAACTCGGACGCGATCTCGTTCGCGATCGGGTTGATCAGCAGGTCGCTGAAGCCGCCCCACATGAACTTGAAGCCACCCTCCTCCCACAGCCCTTCCAGAACCTCCTGGCGCTCCTCGGCGGAGACACTCATCGTCTCGCGCTCGATCGGGAAGTAGGGGAAGCCGGCGGGAGACTCACGCGTCCGCGCGAAGATCGCCGGGTAGTTCTTCTTGATCCTGGCCTGGTCTTCCGCCAGGAACGCCGCGTGGCGAGCCGGCACGGTGAAGTTCGGAGTGCGCTGGAAGACGGTGAGGTGATCGGCCTCGGCGGCGATCACCGGCGTCGCCTGTATGCCGGTCGAGCCTGTCCCGATGAGTCCCACGCGCTTGCCCGTGAAGTCGACGCCTTCCCTGGGCCAAGCGGAGGTGTGGTAGGACTCGCCCTGGAAGCTGTCGCGACCCGGGATGTCGGGGACGTTCGCGGCGGAGAGACACCCCACCGCGGTGATGAGGTAGTGCGCCGAGACGCGCTCGCCGTGCTCGGTGCGGATCTCCCAGCGATTCGCAGCGTCGTCGAAATGCGCGCTCGTCACGCGCGTCGAGAGCTGGATGTCCCGGCGCATGTCGAAGCGGTCCGCGGCGTGGTTGAGGTAACGCTCGATCTCGGGCTGCTCGGGGTACTTGCCCGACCACTCCCACTCCTGCGCGAGATCCTCGTCGAAGGAGAAGCAGTAGTAGTAGCTCTCGGAGTCGCAGCGGGCCCCGGGGTAGCGGTTCCAGAACCAGGTTCCCCCGACGCCGTCGCCGGTCTCGTATACCTGCACGTCCATGCCCATTTCGTCTCGAAGCTTGTAGAGCGCGCGAAGGCCCGCAAAGCCCGCGCCGATGACCACTGCGTCGAGCTGGCGGATCTCCCCTGCTTCCGTATTCGTCTGCTGGACCGACATCGCGCCTCCACTTCAAGGGCTCCCTACATTCCTAGCACGCTCGAAGGGCTCGCGGAAAGTGCGGTCCCCTGGGGATCGCACGGCGGATCGACGTGCGCTGGAGAGGGCAGCGTCGCGTCGCGTGAGGCGACTTCTCCGCCTACGCGGGGGCTGTGGCCGACGGGTCGACGGCGAGGGTGAGTTTGCCCTTGACGCCGCCGGCGACCAGGCGTTCGAGGGCGTCGGGGAGGGCTTCGAAGGGAACGAGTTCGTCGATTCGCGGTCGCAGCGGTCCCTCCCTCCACCAGCCGAGGAGACGCTCCTGCGCGCGCTCCTTGAAGCTGCGGTCGTAGTTGCTCGGGATCACTCCGATGACGGAGTAGTTGTTGTAGACGAGNTGGGAGAGGTCGGCCTCGCCCCAGCTGCCGCTCGCGAAGCCGATCTTGAGGATCCGGCCTTCATGGGCGACGCACCGCATCGCGCTCGCGAAGGCTTCGCCGCCGACCGGGTCGTAGATCGCGTCGGCGCCGCGGCCGTCGGTTGCGGTCTTGACGCCGTCGGCGATGTCCTCGGAGCGGTAGTCGACGACGTGATCCGCTCCGAGTGCGCGGCAGAATTCCGCCTTCTCGGGACCGCCGGCCGTCGCGATCACGCGGGCCCCCAGCGCCTTCCCCACCTGGATCGCCGCCTGTCCCGTCCCTCCGGCGCCGCCGATCACGAGGAGTGTTTCCCCGGACTCGATCTTGCCCCGGGTCACGAGCGCGATGTATGCGGTGTGAAAGGGAATCAGGAAGCCGGCGCCCTCGGCGTCGGTCATGCCGTCGGGCACCGGCAGACAGAAGTCGTCGAGGCCGAGGCATTGCTCGGCGAAGGCGCCATTGCCGGTAAAGAAGCTCGTTACCGCCATCACGCGGTCCCCGATCTTCCGGTTCTCGACGCCTTCGCCCCACCCCACGACGCGTCCAACGACTTCCTGGCCCTGGGTGAAGGGAAAGGTCGAGGGGGTGAGGGCGTAGCTGCCCTGACACATGAAGGCGTCGGGGAGTCCGATGCCCGCGGCGATCACCTCGAGCTGGACGGTACCCGGCCTGGGCTGCGGCGGCTGCGCAGTCTCGTTGAGGCTGAGGACGTCCATGGGGCGTCCGGATTTTACGGTCTGCCAGGCTCGCATCGCGTCGTTCCTCCCGTCTCGTGGCCGAGGTCTCGATATCGTTCAAGATGGACGCGCGCCAATCCGAGCGCAACCTGCCGATGTTCAGTGCCGAATCGGGCTGTCGTCCGCCGTCGGCGATCCCTGGTACGCTGGGCGCCTATCCACGCCGCCCGCCGGGCAGGAGGCCCCCATGTCCGCAGCTGCCACCGCCAGCATGCCCATCATCGACATCGATGCCCATATCACGGAGCCCGCAGACTTGTGGACGTCGCGTGCTCCGGCGCGCTTTCGGGACACCGCCCCACGGCTCATCGACGACCCCGAGAACGCGGGGGGGCAGTTCTGGATCGTGGACAAGGACGTCCGGCTCTCACCGCCGGGCCTGTGCGTGATCCGCCCCGACCGCAGCAAGGCGCTCGGAATCTTCACGCTGACGAACATGGACGAGATGACACCCGCCAGTACCGATGTGGCTGCGCGGCTTCGCGCCATGGACGAGCTCGGCATCTCGATCCAGGTGATATTCCCGAACGTACTGGGGTTTGCGGGCGCGACGATCCTGCGGATCGAGGACCCGGATCTCCGACTCTTCTGCACGACCGCCTACAACGACGCCGCTGCCGAGGTGCAGAAGGCCAGCGGCGGGCGCCTCTTCCCCCAGGCGCTCCTTCCCTTCTGGGATATCGAGGCCACCGCGAAGGAGATCGAGCGCGCCCACGACGAGCTCGGCTTGACTGGCTTCAACATGATCGACAACGCCGACAAGTGGGGGCTCCCGTCACTCCACGACACCCATTGGGATCCGCTCTGGGCCCGCGCCGAGGAGCGGGGCATGCCGTGCAATTTTCACATCGGCTCCGGCGGGGTGGACATCGGCGCGGTGTGGCCCGGGATCAACCCGGATCACTACCTCGCGACCCTGTCCTGCACCTTCTTCCTCAACAACTGCCGCACCATCTCGAACCTGATCTTCAGCGGCCTGCTCGACCGCTTTCCGACGCAGAAGTTCGTGTCCGTCGAGAGCGGCATCGGCTGGATCCCCTTCATGCTTCAGGCCATCGAGTACCAGATGGACGAGAGCATGCCGGGCGGGGGCGCCATGAAGATGCGTCCGACGGAGTACTTCCGCCGGCAGATCTTCGCCTCCTTCTGGTTCGAGAACGACGCGACCCGCGCCGTCAACGAGATCGGCGAGGACAACGTGCTGTTCGAGACCGACTTCCCGCACCCCACCTGCCTCTACCCGAACGTTCGGGAGCACGTGGAAGCGTCGCTGGTGGGCCTGTCCGAGTCGGCCCAGCGCAAGGTCCTCTACGAGAACGCGGCTCGCGTGTACCAGCTGCCGCTACCCCGCTGAACGCCACCCAGCCGATCTTCGAGGAGATTTCATGAGCGATCCCAAGACGAGGTACGAGCGCGGCCTCGACGTCTGCCAGACCCTTACCGGCTCCGAGGAAGCGGGCCGTGCGCTGGTCGAGCACTTCGAGAGCCAGGGCGCCCTCGGGAGCTTCGCGCTCCACACCGGGGCGGGCGAGATCTGGAGCCGGAGCGAGCTCGCGCGGCGCGATCGCAGCCTGGTGGTGATCTCGTTCCTCACCGCCCTCGGTCGCGAGCTGGAGCTGCCCGCGCACATCGCCGGGGGCCTCAACCACGGTCTCGGCCGCGATGAGATCGACGAGATCATGGTTCAGATGAGCGCCTACGCGGGGACTCCCTTCGCATTGGCCGGCGCGCGTATCGCGGCTCAGGTGTTCGCGCAGCAGGACGGGACGGAGCAGCGCACGACCCCGCCGGCACCCGCGAAGCAGAAGGATCCCGAGAAGCGTCGCGCCGACGGGCTCGACGTGCTGCGCACGCTGCTCGGCCAGCCCGATCTCGACACCGCGGCCACCGAGGCGGCGATCATCGACCAGCAGGGCGACATGGGGCGCCTGGTCATGGACTTCGCCTTCGGTGACGTGTGGTCGCGACCGCAGCTCTCACGGCGCGATCGCAGCCTCGTCGTGATCTCCGTCCTCACGGCGCTGTCGATGATGCACGAGCTCGAGATCCACCTTCGCGGCGCCCTCAACCACGGGGTCACGCGGGAGGAGATCGAAGAGGTCATGATCACGATGGTCCTCTACGGCGGCTTCCCGCGGGCCATCGACGGTATGCGGTGTGCGCGCAAGGTGTTCGGCGCCGACTCCGCGTAGGCGCCGATGGCAGAAGTGCGGACGAATCCCGAAGAGCAAGACGCCCGCATCCAGGAGATCGAGCAGCTCGGCGTCGCGAAAACCGAACCGCTTCTGGGGGAGCGCTGAACGCCCGGCCCCGCAACGCGGCGCTTGCTAGCGCTCGATGGCGATGGAGTTGATGGGGACGTCCGAGGTATTCGCGACGTGGGTCCAGACGTGGACGTGGGGCGCGCCGCGGAAGTGCCAGGTGAGACTCGGACCCTCGAGGCGGAAGCCGTCCCAGAGATCGTCGCCGCCGCGGTACCACGGCTCGAAGAAGGAGAGGGACGAGTCGGCGAGGCCGCCCTGGGCAGCGAGGGCCGCGTGCACCTGGGCGCGATCGTGCTCGCGGAAAGGCTCGACGAGGATCTCGACGAGTCGGCTGGCTTCTTCGAGCTGATCGGGCGAGAGCTGAGAGAGCGGAAGCCCGCGCTGCGCGCCGGCTGCCGAGAAACCGATGTCGAACTCCTCGGGCACCTCGCGGATGTGTGCTCGCTCGCGCTGGGTTCCGTCGAGCAGGTCGAAGAGGCCACTGGCGGCGACGGCCTGCGGGAAGAACACGTTGCCCGGGTGATGGCTGCGCTCGACGAAGCGCCCCGACCACCAGGTGCCCGTCGCGTGTCCGTAGAAGATGGGACCGCCGAAGGCGACGCGCGGGTCGGCCTGGCCGCCGGCGCGCAGGGTCAGATGGCGGCCGCTCATCAGGAATTGGAAGGGGCCCGTCGCCGGGTCTCCGAACAGCGCGATCGACAGGTGGCGGTCCCAGCCCCCGGCGTCGTCCACCCCCTTGCGGTCGTAGCGCTCGTGCCAGGCCGGGTCGATGAGCTGCTCGTAGATGGCGCGGATCAGCGCGCGCTGGTCGCTCGTGAAGAAGTCGGAATCGACCGTCGGCTTCGTCACGTTCCAGTTGGCGGCGACTCGTGCGCGCAGCAGTCCGCGTTCGCCGTCGACGTGGTCCCAGGGGAAGGCGACTTCGGCGCGCTGGAGTTCGCTCATGCCGCGCAGCAGCTCGATGGCGAGCGCTTCCGCGGAGTCGGTCCGCGCGGCGAGGCTCGTGCCGGGCAGACCCCAGCTGGCGGCGGCGAGAGCGCTACCGCCCAGGCCCTGGAGAAAGGTTCGGCGGTCGATGTCCATGGGGATCCTCCCGGTGCGCGTGTTTGGATTCTACTCCCTGAAAGGCCACGCTGGTGTCAGGATGCGCCGGGCGTGTAGGCTCGCGGTCATGAGCGCCCGCAAGCGGTTCCGCGAACTCCACACCTCCGGCTTCCTGCTCCCGAACCCCTGGGACATCGGCTCGGCGCGGCGGCTCGCGTCGCTCGGCTTCGAGGCGGGCGTCAAGCGCATCTCGACCGGCAGCGTGCTCAGTCTCGTCGCGCAGTCGGCGCGGGTCGAAGCCGGACGCGAGCTGCAGGGTCAGGGCACGCACGCGTTCTGGAGCCGCGCCCTCCAGGGAGCGGGAGCCGTCCAGGCTGCGTTCGGCCCCTACGGGTCGGACAGCGACTGAGCGTGTCGAGCACCGGATCCGACCGTGGTGTATCGAACCGCGCGGCGCTGTTCGCGGTGGGGGTGGCGTTCGCGGTGGGCGTGATCGGTTCCCTGGCGCTGCGACCCGCGTCGCGTCCCGTCGGCGAGGGCGGCGCGAGCGCTGGGGGCACCGCCGTGCGCTGGCGGCTGCCCGTCGCCTTCGGCACGAACCTTCCCGGCCTCGGAGACAACGCGCTCTTCATCGCCGAGCAGATCTCGGCGGTGAGCGGCGGGCGGATCGAGTTCGAGGTGTTCGAGCCCGGCGAGGTCGTGCCCGCGCTGGCGATCACCGAGGCCGTTTCCGCGGGCAAGGTGCAGGCCGGCTACACCTGGGTGGGCTACGACGAGGGGCGCATCCCGTCGTCGGTGCTGATCGGGTCGGTTCCCTTCGGCATGGAACCGTGGGAGTACACGGCGTGGTGGCTGCACGGCGGAGGGCGCGCGCTCGGCGAGAAGATCTACGCGCAGTACGATGTCCGGCCCATTCTGTGCGGGATCATCGGTCCCGAGAGCGCGGGCTGGTTCCGCGACGAGATCGAGGACCTGAGCGACCTGCGCGGGCTGAAGATTCGCTTCGCCGGGCTGGGCGGCAAGGTGATCCAGCGGCTGGGGGCGTCGGTCACGATGTTGCCCGGCGGCGAGATCTTTCAAGCGCTCGACCGCGGCGCGATCGACGCCACGGAATACTCGATGCCCGCGGTCGATACGAAGCTGGGATTCGACCGCGTGGTCAAGAACAACTACTTCCCCGGCTGGCACCAGCCGTCGACCGCCGCGCACCTCGTGGTGAATCAGCGAATCTGGGATCGACTCACCCCGGTCGATCGCGCGCTGATCGAGAACGTCTGCGGCGCGGCCGTAGTGAATGGCCTGTCCCGCGGTGAGGCACTGCAGGGACCGGTGCTCCGCGACTACGCGTCGCGCGGTGTGGCGACGCGCGTCCTGCCGACTGCGGTGCTCCGCGAGCTTCAGAGCGTCGCAGATGAGGTGCTCGAGGAGGAGGCTGCTCGCGACCCGTTGTTCGCCGAGGTGCTCGCCGCACAGCGCGCGTTCCGAGCCGACTACGCGCTCTGGAAGACCATCGGCTTCCTGCCCAGGGACTTCTGACGCTGGTGCAACCCAACCCGGACAGCGCGGCTCTCGTCCTGCCGGAGACCGCTCTATCGCGTCGCATCGACGCAGCGCTGATGAAGCTCGAAGCTCTTTTCTCGTGGATCTGGCTGGTGCTGCTGGCCGTGATCGTCGTGAACGTGATCGCACGCTACGCGTTCGGCGAGGGCCGCATCGAGTTCGAAGAGCTGCAGTGGCACCTGTACGCAGTCGGCTTTCTGGTCGGGATCACGGCCGGGATCGTCGCGGATACGCACGTGCGCGTCGATGCGCTGCGCAATCGCTACTCGCTGCGCACGCAGGGCTGGATCGAGCTGTACGGCCTGTTGCTGCTGCTGTTCCCGTTCGTCGCGCTGGTGCTCCTCTACAGCGTGCCCTTCGTGGCGCTGTCGTTCGAGAGTGCGGAGGTCTCGGTGTCGCCGGGCGGTCTCCCCTACCGCTGGGTGATCAAGGGCGCGCTGTTCGCGGGCTTCGCGCTGCTGGGTCTGGCCGCGTTCTCGCGACTGCTGCGGGTGTGCGCGCTGCTGTTCAGCGCCCCGTCGCCCCTTCTACCGGGCTCCGGCGAGGAGCGGTAGCGGGTGGAGCTTCGCGAGTGGCTGGCGATCGCAATGTTCGTCTCGTTCATCGCGCTCATCTTCACAGGCTTTCCGATCGCCTGGGTGCTCGGCGGCCTCGCGGTGCTGTTCACGGCGATCGCGATCATCGCCGAGCAAGACCTCGGCATCTTCAGCGGCGTCGACTGGAGCTACACGTCGCTGGTGGTCGACCGCAGCTGGGACGTGATGAACAACTGGGTGCTGGTAGCGCTACCGATGTTCATCTTCATGGGGCTCATGCTCGACCGCTCGGGCGCGGCGAGCGACCTGATGCTGAACGTGTCGCGGCTGTTCGGCCGCGTGCGCGGCGGGCTCGCGGTCACCGTCGCACTGATCGGCATCCTGCTGGCCGCGTCGACCGGAATCATCGGCGCCTCGGTGGTGCTGCTCGCACTGCTCGGGCTCCCGATCATGCTCGAGCGCGGCTACCAGCCCGAACTCGCGGTCGGCACGGTCTGCGCGGTCGGCACGCTCGGGATCCTGATCCCGCCAAGCATCATGCTGGTGCTGATGGCCGATCGGCTCGCCCTTTCGGTGGGCGACCTGTTCCTGGGCGCCTTCTTCCCCGGCGTTCTGCTCGGCGCGCTCTACGTGGTCTACATCCTGGGCTACGCGCTGTGGAAGCCGGAGGTGGCGCCGCTGCCCGACGACGTGCCGGACGTGAGCCTGCGCCTCGTGTTCGGCGTGTTGGCTGCCGTGCTGCCCGCGGCAGGCCTGATCCTCGCGGTGCTGGGCAGCATCTTCTTCGGCGTGGCCACGCCGACCGAGGCCGCGGGCGTGGGCGCCTTTGGCGCCTCGCTGCTCGCCCTCGGAAAGCGCCGACTCTCTCGGTCCGTCGTCCGTGATGTGCTGCGCGAGACGACCCGCACCACGGGATTCATCTTCGCGATCTTCCTCGGCGCCACAGCATTCTCGTTGGTGCTGCGTGGACTCGGCGGAGATCACCTGATCGAGCGGGCGCTGATCGGGCTGCCGTTCTCGCCGCAGGGCATCCTGGTGACGATCCTCGCGGTCACCTTCCTGCTGGGCTTCTTCCTCGATTGGATCGAGATCACATTGATCGTACTGCCGCTGGTTTCGCCGGTCGTCGAAGGGCTCGGCTTCGACCTCGTGTGGTTCACGGTGCTGTTCGCGGTGTGTCTGCAGACCTCGT
>JABSQW010000169.1 GCA_013215605.1 Myxococcales bacterium | reverse complement strand
TTCCGCTTGTTCTCGACACCGGTCGAATTCGGCGACGCCACGTACAGTCGCTTCGTCGAAGCGAGTCGCGAAGCCCACGGCCAGCTCGACGAGCGCCTGGCCGACCGCGAGTTCATCTGCGGCGAGTATTCCCTGGCAGACGTGGCGGCGATGGGCTCCACGGTGCCGTACCGACTGCACGGCGTGGAAGATCTCGGCGCCTATCCGAACCTGGCTCGCTGGTACGCAACGATGCGCGGGCGCCCGGCGGTGGAGCGCGCACTGCAGCTCGGAAGCGAGGCGGGCAGCATCCTGCCCGACTACTACCGCGAGGCGCTCTTCGACGTGAGCTGACGCGCCACGACCCGAAGTGTGAGAGGACCCATGGAGCTTGAAGGGCAAGTCGCGATCGTGACCGGCGGCGCGCGGGGCATTGGACGCGGCGTGGCGGTCGAGCTCGCGCGGGCCGGATGCGACGTCGCCATCGGCGACCTCCTCGACGTCGCGGACACCGCGCGAAACTCCGACGCCACGATCTCACGGATCGAGGCGCTGGGACGCCGAGGCGTCGCGGTGCAGTGCGACGTCACGAAGGAGGCGGATTGCGCCGCGCTCGTCGAAGCCGCGCGGAATCAGCTCGGCGGCCTAGATGTCGTCGTCTGCAACGCCGGTATCATGCAGATCGGCGGGGTGGCGGACATTTCATCCAACGAGTGGCGGCGCGCGCTCGACGTGAACCTGACGGGAACCTTCCAGACCTGTCGGGCCGCCCTTCCCCACCTGACCTCCCAGGGCCGCGGTTCGATCGTCAACATTGCATCCGTCGCGGGCCTGCGCACCGACGGCAGCCGCGTCGCCTACTCGTCGAGCAAGTTCGGTGTGGTCGGGCTCACGCAGGCCCTCGCCGCCGAGCTGGCGAGGCACGGTGTGCGCGTGAACTGCATCTGCCCCTCGTCGGTACGCAGCGCGATGACCGTCGGCGAGCTGATGGACGTCACGGGCGTCGAGGACCCCGAGAAGGCCGACGCCTTGTGGACGAAGGTGGGCGCAAAGCGGCTCCCGCTCGGCCGCTCCGTCGAGCCCGAAGACATCGGACGTGCCGTCGTGTGGCTCTGCGAGTCGGACATGGTGGTCGGCGTATCCCTTCCAGTGACCGGCGGCGATGGCCTCCCCACGAAATGATCCTTCACGCAGATCCCGCGGTACAGCTCCTCCTCGATCGCGCTGCGATCCGCGACGTCAACCTCCGGTACGCGCGCTGCGTCGATCTCTGCGACTTCGACGGTGTCGCGGCCTGCTTCACTCCCGACGTGTCCGGAGACTTCGCCGGCGCGTGGCGGCCGAATCGCGACGAACTCGTCGAGTTCATCTCCGGCGTGGTCACGTTCCACACCACGATGCACATGATGGGCAACCACTTCATCGAGGTCGACGGCGACCTGGCGCGGCTCGAGAGCCTGGCGATGCTCACTCATCACGGGACGAAGAAAGACGGCGGCGAGTGGCAGCTCAACAACAGCAATTCGCTCTATGTCGAGGAACTCGTCCGCGGCCCCGATGGCTGGGCGATCCAGCGTCGAGGCGGTGAGCCGGCGTGGTCCCCGAACGGCGTCGGCCCGGCGAAGAGCGCCGACCCCGCCGTCGACTGGCTGCTCGATCGAGCCCGCCTGCAAGACGCGATCCACCACTACGCACTCGCCGTCGATCGGCGCGACTACGCTGCGGTCGACGCCTGCTTCGCACCGGAGTTCGCCGCGCGCTACTACGGCGAGCGCGAGATTCGCGACACCCGTGAGCACATCGACTACGTCCGGGGTGTCGAGCAGTTCGAATCGACGACCCACTTCTTCGGCACCCCGCTCCTCCACCTCGACGGCGACGAAGCCCTCGTGGAAGCCCTCGCGTACAACACCCGCCGCGAGGCGCGCGAGGGAAAGAAACCGCGTGACCACATGCTGGGCGGCACCTGGTACCGGGATCGTTGGAAGCGCCACGGCGACACCTGGCGGATCGTCGATCGAGAGCTCGATCGGAGCCTCTCCGAACGTAGAGCACGAGTGCAGCCGGAGTTCGAGACAGACGACCCCGACGTTCGGACTCTCCTCGATCGCTCGGAGATCTCGGACCTGGTGTCGCTCACGGGCCGCAGCCTCGACCACCGCGACTTCGACATTCTTGCGGACTGCTTCGCGCCGTCGTCGGAACGCGACGACTTCGTCGCCCGTCAGGCGTCCGAGCTCACGAAGTGGGAGCGAGCGCGCCACCTCGTGGGAAATCCGTTGCTCGCGGTCGACGGAGACACAGCGCGGGCCGAGAGCTACGTGTACCGCACCCACCACGACACCCCCGACGATCCCGCGTCCCGCTGGAGTGACGGCGCGCTGCGCTGGGTGGACGATTTCGTACGCGGCCCGGAAGGCTGGCGAATTGCCAGGCGCGAGGTGGCCTCGAACCACCGGCTGCCCCCGCCCAGGGTGTAGACTGGGATCAGGAGGATCGTCGTGACGGACTGGCTCTTCTCTTCCGACTGCCACGTCGTCGAGCCCCTCGACCTGTGGAACGAGCGCCTTCCCGCCAACCTGCGCGACCGCGCTCCGCGCCGCGAGCGGCGCGATGGGGGCGGCTGGAACATCGTCGTCCACGTCGGCGGCCGCGACGTGCGCGCCATGACCTTCGAAGCAGAGAACTTCGAGCACGACGACGACCAGCCCGGCGCGGGCTCGGGCTACGAGCCCGAAGAACGCATGAAGGATCTGCGCGCCGACGGCCTGTCCGGTGAAGTCCTGTACCCGACCATGGGAAACTTCGGGTGGAGCATGCCGGAGCCCGACATCGGCGCCGCGTACGCGGCGGTGTACAACGATTGGCTCGCCGAGACCTTCGCAACGAAGCCGGACTTCTTCGTGTGTCCCGGAATGGTGCCCGTCCACGACCTCGACCTCGCGATTGCCGAAGTCGAGCGCATCGGAAAGCTCGGCCTGCACGGCGCGATGCTCCCGCTCACCGCGCCCGAGGGCCGCCCCTATCACCTCCCCGAATACGAGCCGCTGTGGGACGCACTCGACGCTCTCGGACTCCCGGTGTCGGCACACATCGTGACGGGAATGCCCGCGCGCGCCCTCGCCGCGAGCTCGGTGCATCGCGAGAAGGCGCCACCGATCTCGCTCTTCGGCGAGATTCGCGGTGCGGCGCCCGCGCAGGTGATGCTCCACGACCTCGTGGTGGCCGGTGTGCTCGAGCGCCACCCGAATCTTCACTTCGTCATGGTCGAGTCGGGCATTGCCTGGCTGGCCTGGTTGATGGAGAGCATGGACTCGATCTACCAGCGCGCGCCCATGCGCCGCGCCAGGCGCGCCGCGAAGCTCTCCCTCCTGCCGAGCGAGTACGTGAAACGCCAGTGCCACGCCACGTTCATGAACGACCCCATCGGCGTCGCGAACCGCGGGATCACCGGCATCGAGGCGCTCCTCTGGGGCAACGACTACCCCCATCCCGAGGGCACCTATCCCAATTCCGTCGAGAAGGTGAAAGAGCTGTTCGCGGGCGTGCCCGAGGACGAACGGCGTGCAATGACCGGACTTACCGCGGCCAGCCTCTGGGGTTTCCCACCCCAAGGCACCGCCTGACCGGAGGCCCGATGTCCGACCGACCGCGAATCCAGGACACCCTCGGTCGCTGCTTCTTCGCCTACGACCAGGGCGACGGCGACACCATGGCGCAGTGCTTCGTCGACGATGGAGAAATCGTCGTGACGATCGAAGGCGAGGGACAGGTCGACCGTGTGGTCGGCCGACCGGCAATCGCCGAGTTCTGCCGCAAGAGCTACGCCGGTCGGTCCGCGATCACGCGGCACCTCATCACGAATACCTTCATCGAAGAAGACGGCAACGAAGACGCCGTGGTGGTTTCGTACCACACGACCGTCTCGACCCGCGATGGCGCGCGGTCCGTGGAGCAGACCGGCTACTGCCGCGACCGCTTCCTCTTCGAAGAGAACGGCTGGAAGATCGTGAGCCGTACGTATCACTGCGACGCTCCGCTCTAGCAATCCCGACCGCGTTCCCCGCCACCCCTGTAAGGAGACTTCGTCCATGAAGTTCCGCATCGGTCTGCTCACTGCGCTCCTCGTTCTTCCCGGACTCGTTGCCGCCGACGAGATTCGATCGGTGCGGCCCTCGAAGGTCGGGATGTCCGAAGAGCGCCTCGAGCGGATCGGGCCCGTCATGCAGAAATTCATCGACGAGAAGAACGTGGCCGGCATCATCAGCCTCGTCGCGCGCGACGGTCGCGTCGTCCACCAGCAGAGCTACGGGACGCTGGACTTCGATACGGGTCGCGCCATGCGCGAAGACGCAATCTTCCGCATCTACTCGATGAGCAAGCCCATCGCCGCAGTGGCGCTGATGATGCTCTTCGAAGAGGGGCGCTTTCTGCTCTCCGAGCCGGTCGCGAAATATCTCCCGGAGCTCGGTGAGATGAAGGTCTTCGTCGAGATGGGCGCCGACGGTGCCGTGCTCGAGGAGCCCGAGCATCCGATGACGATGCGCGAGGTGCTGAGTCACACGGCGGGCCTCGGCTATGGGATCTTCGGCGACTCCGCGGGTCCCGTCGAGTCCATGTACGCCAGCGCTGACCTCTTGCAGAATCAACACACGCTCGCCGAGATGGTCACGAAGCTCTCGAAGCTGCCGCTCCTCTACCAGCCGGGCACGAGCTGGTCGTACAGCATTGCGAACGACGTGCAGGGCCGCCTCGTCGAAGTGCTGACCGGTCAGACCTTCGACGTCTACTTGAAGGAGCGGTTGTTCGACCCCCTCGACATGCCGGACACGGGATTCGTCGTCCCGGCCGACGCGGTCGACCGCTTCACGTCGAACTACATGATCGCTCCGGACGGCGCACAGCTCATCGACTCCCCGGCGAAGAGTGACTACGTCACGGGTGTGAAGTTCTTCTCGGGTGGCGGCGGGCTCGTCTCCACCGCGCGGGACTACCTGCGCTTCGCCCAGATGCTTGCGAATGGAGGTCAGCTCGGCGGCGCGCGCATCCTCTCGCCCAGGACCCTCGAATTGATGACCCTCGATCACATGCCCGACGGCGTCGTGCAGCAGATCGGTCCGAATCAGCTGCCCGGGTTCGGCTACGGACTCGGTTTCGGAGTGATCGTCGACCAGGCGAAGGCGGGCAGCGCCATGCCCGTTGGCAGCTTCTGGTGGGGCGGCGCGGCGAATACGGGATTCTGGGTGGATCCCACGGAGCGCATCGTCGGTGTCCTCATGACCCAGCGGTTCCCGGGCAACCTCCCGCTCACGAATCTCCTGCAGTCCCTCACCTACCAGGCGATCGTGGAATAGCGCTACCGGGGAGCCCTGATTTCAGCTCGCGCGCACCGGTCCGCGGTTCCGTTCGCAGTGGGGTCGGGGCTGACCGGCGACGCTGGGACTGCGCCGCGCGTCGACCTTCGAGGAGACTCCTAGCGACCCTCGAACTCGGGCTTGCGTTTCGCGAGCAGCGCCGCGATGCCCTCGCGCGCGTCGTGGGTCTCGAGCGTTCGCGATTGCACGTGCGCTTCGTGGCGGGCGGCGTCGGCGGGTCGCCACTCGAGACCCCGGTAGATCGTCTGCTTGGTCCAGCGCACCGCGAGTGGCGCCGCCGTCGCGATCTCACCGGCGAGTTCCCGGGCCTTTCCGAGAACGTCCGCTTGCGGCACCGCGTAGTTCACGAGCCCCGCCTCGGCGGCCTCGCGCCCGCTCACGATGCGTCCCGTCAGCAGGAACTCCACCCCGCGCGGCACGCCCATCAAACGCGGCAGCAGCCAGGTGGTCGCCATGCCCGGGTGCAGGCCAAGGCGCACGAAGTTCGCGCCGTAGCGCGACTCTTCGGCGGCGACGCGCAGATCGCAGACCACGCCAAGTCCGAGACCTCCGCCGATCGCGTGGCCCTGCATCGCCGCAATCGTCGGGACTTCGATCTCGAGGATCGAGAGGAACGGCGAGTACATCTCGAAAGAGCGCTCGTGGGGAGCCGCCGCTCCTGCCTCCGCCTCCTCAGTCGGGCCGCCTGACGATTTGAAATCGGCACCCGCGCAGAAGCTCTTGCCCGTTCCCGTGACGATCACACAGCGAATGTCCCGATCGGCGCGCACGCGAGCCACGCCCTCGGCAAGGCCCGCAAGGACGTCGGGCGTCATGCTGTTGCGATTCTCCGGACGGTTCAGCGTCAGCGTCGCGACGTGCGCGTCGATCTCGAGCCGTACGGCTTCCTCCATGGCGGACTCCTCCGACTCAGTCACGTGGCAACCGGACGAGTTGGCGCGCCATCACGACGCGCTGGATCTGGCCGGTTCCCTCCACGATGTCCATCGCCTTGACATCGCGAAAGAGCTTCTCGATGAGATGGTCGCCGCGGCCGCCGACTTCGCCCAGCAGCTCCATTCCGAGACTCGCCGCCTCGAAGGCGACGCTCGGCGCGAAGGCCTTGGACATCGACGCCTCGAGGATGTTCGGCCGCCCGTAGTCGGCGAGCCACGCCGCGCGCCAGCAGAGCAGTCGCGCAGCACGCAGTCGCCGGCGAGTGCGCTCGAGGCGGTCGCGCACGCGCACCTGGCCCAGGAGATCGTTCTCCCGCGCGAACACCACGGCCGAATCGAGTGCGGCGCGACCAATCCCCACAGCCATCGCCGCGACGAGGGGGCGTGTCGCATTGAAGGACTTCATGGCCCCCTTGAAGCCCGCCTTGCGCGCGTAGTAGTCCTCGCCACCCAGCAGGTTGGCCGACGGCACGCGGCAATCGCTCAGGGTGAACGACGTGGACTCGTACGCCTTGAGGCCCATCTTGCGCTCGACGACGAAATCACCGAGGCCCGGTGTTCCCCGCTCGACCACGAAGGCGCGGTGGCCGTCGCGTCCGAGGGACCGATCGACGGTGGCCCAGACGACGATCCACTCGGCGCGGCTCGCGTGGGCGGCGAAGGACTTGGCGCCGTGGAGAATCCAGCTGTCGCCGTCCTTGTGCGCGGTGGTCTGGATGCCGGCGACGTCCGAGCCGGCACCCGGCTCGGTCATCGCGAAGGAGCCCCACATCGGCCGGTCCGGATTCAGGAAGCGCCCGAGAAAGCGCTCCTTCTGGTCCGGTGTTCCCATGCTGCTGATGGGCGGGTCGCCGAGCCCCGGGCCAGGGAACGCCACGGCAACGCCGCGGTCCCAATAGGACGTCTCCTCGGCGACGGCGAGCTGTCCGCGAGACGCTCCCAGTTTCGGAGTCGAAGCGCCGGACGACGAGCTCGCCGCGGCGCGATCGGCCTCGGCCTTGCCGTCCCAGCGCGTGCGACCGAGCCCCACCTTCACGAGCATCTCGAAGAAGGGGTGGTCGGGGGGAACCGGGCGACCGAGGCGGTCCGCCTCGATTCCGACCGGGCGGATCTGGCTCTCGCCGATCGCCCGCACGCTGTCGAGCCGCTCCCGCGTGGGTCCATCGATGACGAGGTTCACGGCGGCGCCTCGAGTGTGAGCGCGACCGGACCCTCGTGGACCACGAGGTCGCGCGCCGCGTGTTCGCGCGCGAGGTCGACGCCGCCGAGCAGCAGCGAGAGGGAGCGCGCCTCGCGCATCATCTTCTCCACCGGGTAGTCCTGCATGAAACCGTGACCCCCGAGGATCTGGACGCCGTTCGGCGTGACGAACAAGCTCTGCTCCGCGGCTTCCGCGAAGGCGGTGGCGGCGGCTTCGGCTGCCTGCTCGTGGGTCGCGAGTCCGTTCGCCTGGGCGTCGTCGCGCCGGACGGCGGCCTCCCAGAGCAACACGCGCGCCGCGTCGACGGCAGTCGCCATGTCGGCGATCAGAAAAGCGAGCCCCTGGTGGTGCGCGATGGGTCGTCCGAACGCGACGCGATCGAGCGCGTACTGCCGCGAGAACTCCGCCGACTCGCGCATCACGCCGACCAGGAGCGCGGTGACGTAGAGGCGGGCGCGCGCGAGTGCGCGCCCGGCCGCTGCCTCGCCCTCGAGGTGGGCGGCGACGGGCGCGTCGTCGAGGTGGAGCTCGGCGGCGCCCGCGGCGCGCAGGCCGCCCCCGCGCAGCGACTCGCAGCGGATGTTCTCGTGGACGATGCTGCAGCCGCGCTCGTCGAGGAGCAGCAGGAGATCGACGCGATCCGAAGGGACCCAGGGCACGAATCCGCTGATCCGGTCGCCACTCCGCAGAGTCTGCGCGCGCGCACCCTCGCCGCACCACACGAGTGCTGCGCGCGTGTCGGGCGTGTCGAGCACGGGTCGGGCGAAACGTTCGAGCGCTTCGTCGCCCCCCATCTCGGCGATCGGATACAGCGCGGCCCCGAGCCGGTCGAGGGCGAGTGCGGCGCCGGGATCGGCTGCCGCGAGCTCCTCCATCATCAGGCAGCGTGCGAGCGAGCCGAGCGCGCTTCCGCCGAGCGACTCCGGACACTCGAGAGCGGCGAATCCGATCTCGGCGAAGGCCGCATGGGCGGGCTGCGAAATCTGCCGCGCGGACTCGTGGTCGCGCAGCGCCGGTCGCAGGTGGTCTGCCGCGAACTGCTGTGCCGTGCTCCGCAGCAGCTCGAGTTCGTCACCGAGGTCGAAGTCGATCATGACGGGGTTCACCGTACCACCCACGGCCCGCGCCGTGGGCGACGGAACGGTGGGGTAAGTATCCTGTCCGTCGCGACCGCCGGAGGAAACCATGGGCGACGAGATGCTGAAGTCGATGATGAAAGCCATGCGGGGCCAGCTCGAAGCCGATGCGGCCGCGGGCAAGCTCGCGGGCCTCGCGCTCGACGACCTCGCCGACGCGATGTCGCACCCGAAGGTAGCGCTGTGGTGACCGAGCTGATGGGAATCAAGCCCTCGAGCGTGAAGCCCGATCAACCCGCTCCCGACTTCACATTGCCCTGGCTCCCGGGCTCCGAGGGCGGCGAGACCGCTACCCTCACCCTCTCGGAACACTTCGGCAAACGCCCGGTAGCGCTGGTCTTCGGCTCTTACACCTGACCGCCCTTCCGGCTCCAGGCTGGAGCCCTCAACCGCATCTACGCCCGCTTCCGCGACCAGGTCGCCTTCTGCACGGTGTACATCAAGGAGATCCATCCCA
>JABSQW010000168.1 GCA_013215605.1 Myxococcales bacterium | reverse complement strand
GGCATGGGTCATACGCACGCACTCGTCGTGGTCGCTGTTTCCCATCTTGCCGAACATCATCGCGCCGAGACAGAAACGGCTGACCTGGATCCCGGTTCCGCCAAAGTCTTGGTATTCCATCCGCCGAGCCTAACCTATCGCGCCACTCGAGCGGTTCCGCTCGATCGACCCGGACACGCGAAACGCGCTCAGCAAACCTTACGGGGCGGAAAATCCTGTGGCCAGGCCGTCAGCCGATCCAAGCGTCGCCGTCCTCGCGCAGATCGAAGAGGGTCGACGCGCCGGCCGGGACGGGGCTGCCCGCACGAGCACCCTCGGGGACGCGGTAGATCACACCGGCATTCGTCCGCTCGACTTCTTCGACGGGAAGCGACCGCAGGCAGTCCTCGCCGAGGATTGCGGCGACGCTCTGTGCCGTGCGGTCGGCCTTGAAGGCGATCTCCGTGCCGTTGGCCTCGTGGAAGTTCTTCTTCTGTCGCCGCAGCAGCTCCTTCACGGTTCCGCGCGCCGCATCACGGGGAAGGGCGCGTGTGACTGAATTCTCGTAGCCCACATAGGCGTCTCCCAGACCGAACACCTCGTCGCGCCAGGGTCTGCGCACGAGGACCGCGTAGTTGACCACGTCCTTCTCGCACTCGAAACGCTCGAAGCGTTCGATCTCGAAACCCGCCTTCACGAAGTGCTCGCGCAGCGAGTCGAAGTCAGAAAGCAGAGAGTCCGCCATGGCGGGAAGCGTCTCGGCGAGCTCGTAGTTTCGTTTGAGCGTGTCCTTGAACTCGAGCCAGGGCAGGGCGGCGTGGGGGTCTTCGTAGAACTCCGCGATCAGTTTCGCCTGCTTCGCGACTGCCGGCCGACCGGCGTTGCGCATTTCCGTGAGCTTTGCCTGCACGGCCTTCTTGTCTTCGGGCTTCTGTGTGCGCAGGAATCGCTCGACGACGGGCTCCACGTTGAGGCTCTTCAGCAATTCGGAGTCCGTGTAGCTCTCGCGGAAGTGGGCCACCACGGCCGAGTCGGGGTGGTGGATCAACATGGCCGCTCGTGCGCCCTGACGCAGAATCCGGAACACCTCCGCGAGGGCGTCGTCGAAAGCGGATGAGTACTCGATGGCGTTCGAGCTGGTGAGCGCATCGAGGTATTCCGTGGGGTACTCGGTCTCCTCGAAGGGCCAGCGGTGGAGCAAAAGGTCGCGCGCCCATTCCCAGCGCGACTTGTCGACGTACGAAGTGTCGGTGGCATGGAGCTCGAACTGCTTGGAGACACCGAGGGCGAGCTGAGACACATCGAGGTTGCCGCACCCGATGTCGACCATTCGCGCGTCGGGCTTTTCGTTTCGCACGCTGCGAAAGAAGTCCTCCCAGAATCGGCGCTGCTTGCCGGTGTGACGCGGGCCGAACGCCGTGCGGCGTTCGCCGATCTCCCACTGCAGGGTCCACAGATCACTGTTGGCGATGAGCCAGCGCACCTCGCACTGCAAGTGCGCTGCGGCCAGAGCAATCCAGGCCACGAGGCTGACGACCCCCGGGTCGACGCCGAGCCAGGCGGCAATCGCCGGGGGGGTGATGGCGAGGATCGACACGAGCACGCGCTCGCCCCGAAACGCGCGGGACAACGGCTTTGGGACGAGGCGCACACGGCCGCCCCAGCGCGTGACGATGTGGAGCCCGTGCCAGGCGAGTTGGAGGAGGGCGATACTCGCCGCCACGGAGTAGCCGGCGCCGACGCCGAAGTCGCCATTGGCGAGCGCGCGCGCGAGGGCGGCGCCGACGCCCACGAACAGCAGTCCCTCGAGGAGCACCGGGAGCGCCACGTAGCCGACTGGGCGGCCCCTCAGGGAAACCGAGTGGTAGAGAGGCGCGATCAGCGGCCAGCGTCCCGGGTGCGTCGCGGCCCGGAGAAAGAGTGGCCGCCGTGCCGCTCGCCGTTGCGGGGCGGCTCGGCGCGCGAAGTCGGCGGCGCGGCATCCGGTCACGCACTCATGATACCGCGCGGCCCGCGTCACGACGCGGCGCCCCCTACCCCAGGGCGTTTCGCGTCCGACGCGGAACGCAGCCTACTTTTCGGCCGAAATCCGAGCGGTCCGCTCCAGCATCACGTTGCCCAGCAGATCGAGGCCGGCGCCCCAGCCGGGCGGGACGATCAGCGTCGAGTCGAGTTCCTCGATGATGGCGGGACCCAAGATTCTCGAATAGGGGGGAAGGCGCAGGCGATCGAAGACCGGCGTATCGATGGCTCCACCGGTTTCGGGAAAATGGGCCGCGCGCGTGCTCGTCTGCGCGTCGGCGAGCGTGGAACCACCGAGACCCGCAGCGGCCAACGACACGTGGAGCTCACCGAGCACCCGGCGCACGCGGACCCGGAAGTTCACGAACTGAGTCGGCTGCGCGAGGTCGATGCCGTAGCTCTCGCGGTAACGGTT
>JABSQW010000167.1 GCA_013215605.1 Myxococcales bacterium | reverse complement strand
CTCGCAACTCGCCGATGCTCACGTGGCAGCGGGGGGCGACGCCTACTCGTATCTGTTTACCTGGCAGCCACGACTGCTGCGCCGCTCGCTCGGCGCGTTCCACGCCATCGACGTACCGTTTCTGTTCGGCGTGTCGCGGCAGATCCTCGAGCGCGGCCTCGAGGGCATCGCCCCGACGGCGACGAAACTCTCGAAAGACATTCAGACCGCGTGGACACGCTTCGCCGCGTCGGGGATCCCGGCCAGCGGCGGCCTCCCGGCCTGGCAACCCTACGCGTCGGGCAATCGCTCGACGATGGTGCTCGGAAGGCGTTCGCATCTCGCCGAAGCGCCTCTCGAGGTCGAGCGCAGCCTCTGGCAGCGCTGGTCGGGCTAGGGTTCTAGCACGACTTTCAGCACACCGTCGTCGTGGGATGCGAACGTGCGGTAGCCGTGGATGGCGTCGTCGACCTTGTCGACCCGGAAGTCCTCGTGACCGTGGTAGGTGACCGCTTTCATCGAAGGGCCTCCGCCATGCGCTGCAATTCGCCCGGCAGGTCGGATCCGAGCGGGAAGAAGACGAGCTCCGAGACGCCCCGACTCTCGAGGGCGTTCAGCTTTTCGCGCAGCTGCTCCGCGGTGCCCGAGAAGGTCATACCGGCCCCGAGTGCCGGCGACACGTGTCGCCGATCGCGGTCGGTCATCGAGACCGCGTGGTTCTCGTGGACGTAGAGGTGGCGCACCGGCTCCGGGATCGCCTCGATCTCCTCGCGCCATCCCTTGCCGCCGGGCAGCGCGTCGACGGCGTCGCCGGCGGTGTCGTACGCGCCGTGGTAGGCCATCGCGATGGCGGGGCCGATGGCGTCGAGCACCCGGTCATCCGCCCAGTCCTCGCCCGGCGCGAGCACGGTGCCGAAGCACAGGACGGCGGCGTTGCGGGCGCCCTCGGGCACGACCGCTGCGCACAGGAGGCCATCCCCCACCTCGTCCGCTACGGCGAGTCCCTTGGCGCCATTCGCGGCGACCCAGATCGGCGTGGTGATGGGACGCTCCGGCCCGAATCCCGGCGGTTGGAACATCCGGGTCACGTGCCCGTCGACCTCGACCTCGAATCCGCGCAGGAGACCCTTGAGATCGCGCACGTAGCGCTCAGTGGTCCTCCAGCTGAGTGCGCGGCGCCCGAACATGCGGCGACCGGTGAATCCCGTGCCCACCGCGATGGTGAGGCGGCCCGGAGCGATCTGCTCGAGCGTGGCGATCGCCGCGGCGGTGGTCATGACGTGTCGCAAGCTCGGAATCAACACCGCGGTGCCGATGCCGATGCGTTCGGTCGCCTCCGCGGCCCGGGCCATCGCGATGAACACGTCACCGTAGAGCGCCGGCGAGTCGGCGAAGAACGCCTTGTCGTAGCCGAGCGATTCGGCGAGCTTCGTGTTCTCGATCACGTCGCATCGCGGAGCGAAGGCACACGACAGCTTCATGGGAGGTCTCCCCGCAGTTCGCCGGCCAGCTTACGAGGAGAAGCGCACTCGGATCAACGGCGAGGGCGACCCAGGAGGGGCGGGCGTGGTCAGATTCCCTGGACGTCGATGACGATCCGGTCCGGGTTCGCGAGCGTGAGCTCGCGGAGCTCGACGTTCGAGCTGCGCAGCCGGACGCGGGCCACGCTCTTTCCGCGGTGCGTTTCGATCGAGACGCCCTCGATGAACTCGCTCTTCGAAGCGAGTCGGCTCGGCTCTGCGGAGGCGCTCAGCGTGACGACGAACTCGCGCGACCCATCGCCATTGGGCGTCTCGATCTGGTAGCTGGTCGGCGAGTCGAGCTCGAACACGACGCGCGAGAAGGCGGGGTGCGAGCCGATGCGGACTTCGCGGAGCTCCGTGCGCGCGAGCTTCTTCACCCGGGCCGGCGTCCCACGAGTCTTCGTCGGGGCAACGCTGCGCGCCGGCGACGCGGGCGTGGCGAACGGATCCGTCGCGTGGGCGGCCTTGCGCTTGGTTTGCTCCCAGGCGACTTCGGCGCGGTAGTCCGGCCGGGTCACGTCCACGACCAAGCGCTGTGGATTGATGAGGACGTTGTCGATCACCTCGAGGCCGGGCTCCCGCAGGCGCACGTGGATCAGGGCGGGGTCGCTGCCGCCCTCGAAGACCCTGACGCTGTCGACCAGGCCGGTGGCGCGCGGGAGGTTGCGCGAGCGGGCCGTGGCGTCGAGTGCAACGAACAGGTCGCCGCTGCCCCTGCCGTTCTGTGTACGCGCGAGGCGGTAGCTCGCCGGTCCGTCGAGCTCGAAGACGAGACGCGTGG
>JABSQW010000166.1 GCA_013215605.1 Myxococcales bacterium | reverse complement strand
CTCCTCGTCGAAGGTGCCCGCGAGTCCCGAATCGCCCGGGTAGGCGAGGTCACCCGCCAGTTTCGGGCCGTGACCAAAGGCGCCCATCCAGAGCTTCTGATGGCCGCGTGCACCTTCGCGCCCGTAGTGCTGCAGGTAGGCAAAGTTGTCCACCGAGCCCGCCGCGAATAGGTCGTACCAGCCGCCGACGTTGTAGATGGGAACCTGCACCGCGTGGCGGTGATAGAGGAAGTCGCTCGCCCGCCAGCGGTCGTCGAGGATCGCGCGCTCCGCGTAGGCGCGAATTTCGTCCTCGCCCATCCCCTGGCTCTTCATCCAGCCGCCGCCATCCGCGCGCTTGAAGGCGCCGCCGATGAATCGACCCTGATAGAAGAGACTCGCAGGTGCGACCACGACGAAGGCCGCGACGAGGTGCGGCGGCGCGGACGCCGCAGCGAGATTCGAGTGGATGCCGAGCGCCGACGCACCCGAGATTCCCACCCGGCCGTTCGAGAAGGGCTGCGCGGCCGCCCACTCCACACTGTCGTAGCCGTCTTCGATCTGCTCCTCGTAGGGCGCGTAGTCGCCTTCGGAACGGAACCTGCCGCGCACGTCCTGCAGGACCAGTGCGTAGCCGGCCTCGGTGTAGGGCGCGGTGTCGGCCGGGCGGATCGGCACGCGCTCGAAAGTGTCGCCGTCGATGGCGAGCGTCACGTCCTTCTCGTACGGCGTGCGCTTGAGGATCACCGGCCAGGGTCCGGGGCCCTTGGGGAGATAGATGCTCGTGGCCAGTCGCACCCCATCGCGCATCACCACCATGCGTTCGTTGGTGGGCCGTTCGGCCGCAGGGGTGTCGTCGGTCGGAATCTTCGCGCAGCCCGCGGCGATCACCAGCGCCGCGAGCGGGATTGCAGAGAGTCGCCGTCGGGTGATCATGTCGGTCCTCCCACGGGGCCGTTCCCCGGTTCTTTCAAGAGCGCCATCAACCCACCGGCGCGCAGAATCTCGAGCAGGTGCTCCGAATACGGCGCCGGCTCGAGGGGAAGTCTCCCCTGAGCGTTCGACAGGCTGCCGGCGCCGAGATCCATCGTGAGCCTGGATCCCTCTTCGACGCTTCCACGGACTCCCGGACAGGCGAGTGCCGGGAACGCGTTGGCGACGCAGTTTCGGAAGAAGATGCGCGCGAAGGACTCGGCGACGACGCCCGCGAAGCCGAGCTTCTGAAGGTTGGTGACCGCCATCTCGCGGCTCGACCCGCAGCCGAAGTTCTTCCCCGCCACCAGGAGATCGCCGGCTTCCACCAGACCCGGCAGCTCGGGGCGACTGGGCAGCAGCGTCACCCTCGCGTCCTCCCAGGACTTTCCGATCGTCTGGAACGGCGCGAGTTCGTCGGTGTTGACGTCGTCGCCGAGCACCCAGACGCGCCCCTCGAAGACCAGGCGCCGCTCGCGGCTCGTCATTGGATCCGCCCCTTCCAGTACTTGCGTGGATCGGTGATCCGACCCTCGATGGCGGCCGCGGCAACGGAAGCGGGAGATGCGAGATACACCTCCGCGTCGGGGCTCCCCATGCGCCCCCGAAAGTTCCGATTCGTCGAGCTGATGCAGACCTCGCCGCCCGCCAACACTCCGTTGTGCCCGCCCGGACAGGCTCCACAGCCGGGTGCCGTAATCGACGCCCCGGCTTCGAGGAGCGTCTCGATGGCGCCGCTGCGCGCCGCATCGAGCGCGACCTGTCTCGACGCCGGCGTCACGATCAACCGGGTATCCGGCGACACGCGACGTCCCCGGAGCACCTCGGCCGCAATGGCGAGATCGTCGGCGCGCGCGTTGGTGCACGAGCCGAGAAACGCCTGATCGACTTTCGTTCCCTCGAGCTCGGCCACCGATCGGACGTTGCCCGGGCTGTGGGGAAGCGCGATCTGTGGCGTGAGGGGCGAGACGTCCACCTCGTACACGGCTTCGTACTCGCAGCCCGGGTCCGGCCCGAAGCCACCAGCGGTCACTCCCCGCTCGGCCAGGTAGGCGCTGGTCACGGCGTCCGCCTCGAACATCGCGAACTTCGCGCCGAGCTCGGTCCCCATGTTGGCCATGGTGAGCCGCGACGACTGGCCGAGCCGCGCCGCAACGGGCCCGCCGAACTCGATCGCGCGGTACTGGCCCACGTCGACACCGTAGGTCCCCGCGATGTGCAACACGATGTCCTTCGCCGTGACGCCCGGGCCCGGCTCGCCGATCAGCTCGAAGCGAATCGTCGCGGGTACTTGCATCCAGAGCTCGCCGGTCGCGAGGACGTACGTCATGTCCGTCGTTCCGATCCCGGCGCCCGCGGCGCCGAGGGCCCCGTAGGTGGTGCTGTGGGAGTCGGTGCCCACCACGAGCTCGCCGGGCCGAACCAGGCCCCGCTCCGTCAGGACCTGGTGACAGATGCCCTCGTGACCGAGGAAGTGCGTGATGCCGAGCTGCTCGACGAGGGAGCGCACGGCCTGGTGGCCCTGCGCATGACGTTCCGAGGGCGCCGGGAAGAAGTGGTCGAGGATCACGATCACTTTGTCCGGATCCCAGACTTTCTCGATGCCCGCCGCTTTCATCTGGATGGCGCAGATCGCGAACGCCTCGTGGAGCATCGCCACGTCGATCCTGGCCGTGATGAAATCGCCCGGGGAGAGGTCATCGCGTCCCGACGTCCGCGCCAGAACCTTCCCGGCCATCGTTTGCGGCGAACCTGCCATTGCGAATCTCCGTCGCGGCGCCGTGACTACTTGTAGCGACCGGACAGCTCGAAGAGCTCCGCCACCCCGAGCTGCTCGAGGAGCTTGCCCAGCGCTTCGCCGTCCTCGGGTCGGTGCACGGGCTGGCCAGCGGCGAGCTTCTGCATCGCGTCCCGCGCTGCGCCGATCGAAGCGGTGAACGTCGCACCGTTCAGCACGAGCTGGATTCCGCGCGCGGCGAGATCGTCGGGGACGCCGAACACGCCGTTGAAGACCAGGGGAAGACCCGCCAGGCGCTCGCAGTAGGTGTCGAGATCGGCGTCGCTCTTGAGCCCGTCGGCGAAGATGAGATCGGCGCCGGCGTCCCGGTACGCGCGGGCGCGCTTCTCGACCTCGTCCCAGCCGTGGGTCTGCAGTGCATCGGTGCGTGCGATCACGACGAAATCGGAATCCGACCGCGCATCGCACGCGGAACGGATCTTCTGCGCGTGGTCTTCGAGTGGGATGACCTCCTTGCCCTCGAAGAATCCGCAGCGCTTCGGCCAGACCTGATCCTCGAGGTGGAGCGCCGCGGCGCCCGCGCGCTCGTACTCGCGCACGGTTCGCTGAACGTTGAGGGGGTTCCCGTAGCCCGTGTCGGCATCGCAGATGGCGGGAAGAATCGTGCTGTCCGCGATGGTGCGAACGGCTTCGACCATCTCGGTCATCGTCAGCAGACCCATGTCGGGGAAGCCACGGCTCGCCGCCGTACCGAAGCCTGTCATGTAAACCGCCGAAAGCCCCGCGGCCTCCGCGAGCTTCGCCTGGATGGCGTCGTAGACGAACGGTGCGGTCACGCAGCCTTCGGCGAGGGCGTGCCGCAAGGCAGCGGCTTTCGTTCTGGTCTCGGCCACGCCGGCCAGTCTACTCGCTCGGGGTCGCAGGGGGGGGTCGCTTCGAGCCACCCGCCGACCGCCGCGAAACCGCCGCCGAGGATCGTGGCGCGCCGAGTCTCGGAGCCCACTGCTAGTCTCACTTCATGTCAGAAATCCGCCTCCCCGCCCTCTCCCTGGCCGCTCCGCCTGGACGTCGCCGCGCCATCGTGGATCTCGCCGTCGAAATCGAACGCCGCGGGTACCCGGGCGTTTACTGCCCGAGCTTCGGCGACGCGATGGGCCTGTGCGAGGCGCTGGCCCTTCTCACCGAGCGCATTGCGTTCGGCACGTCGATCGCCAACATCTACACCCGCCACGCATCCGAGTACGCGACCACCGCATCGCTCATCCACGAGCTGTCGGGAGGACGTTTCCGGTTTGGCGTCGGCGTGAGCCACGCGCCCATGAATCGACGCCTCGGGGTCGAGATCGGCTCACCGCTCGGCGACATGCGGGCGTTCGCCGAGGCGCTCGGGGCGGCTCGCCAGGCCGGCGAGCAGCCGCCGCTGGTGCTCGCGGCGCTGCGCAAGAAGATGGTGACGCTGGCGGGCGAGATCGCCGCGGGCGTCGTATTCGCCAACGTCGCGCGGTCGCACATGAGCGAGTCTCTCGCACAGCTCTCCGCCACCCAACGCGAGAGCGACGATTTCTTCATCGGCAACATGATTCCCGTTTGCATCAGCGACGACCGCGCGGCGGCCATGGAGCGCAACCGCCGAACCCTCGTGATGTACTTCGGGTTTCCCAACTACCGGCGCTACTGGAAGGAAGCCGGCTACGTGGACGAGATGAACGCCGTCGAGAAGGCCCTCGAGAAGGGCGAGCGCGACACGCTCACGGACCTCATGACCGACCGCTGGCTCGCGGACGTGACGCTGTTCGGCTCGGTCGCGGAAGTGCGTGAGGGTCTCGAGGCGTGGTTCGACGCTGGAGTCAAGACGCCCATCCTCGTGCCGTCGTCCGCGACCGGCAACCAGCTGAAGGCGTTCGAGGAGCTCTTCGCCGCCTTCGAATAGCAGGCCGGCTCAGGAGTCGGCGTCCGCGCCGCGAGCCGAAGGCGAACGAAGCTCGGACGAACCAGGCGCCGCGCGCTTTTCGTCGCCCCGATTCACGGCGATCACGACGGCATCAGCGCCCGCATCGCCCCGGTGCTTCCGCCATCCACGAGCAGATCGGTGCCCGTGATGAACGACGCCGCGTCGGAGCAGAGGAACTCCACCACCGATGCGATCTCCGCCGCCGCGCCCATGCGCCCGAGCGGCGTGCGCTCGACCATCGTGGCCATGACGGGCTGCGCCTCGTACTCCTGCGTCCCCATCTTGGTCTCGATGATCCCGGGCGACAGCGACACGATGCGCGCGCCGCGCGCGCCCCACGCCGGGGCGAGCCGCACGGCCGCGCGGATCACGCCGAGCTTGGACATCGCGTAGCCGGTGCCCGGATCGAGTGTCACGCCTGCGGCTTCGAGGCGGTCAGCGAGGTCGCGCGCGAGCGGTTCGTCGAGGAGCGCGCAGATCTCCGGAGTCGCGCCGGTCATTCCGAAGTGCCCGGCCTGGGAAGCGATGCAGACCGCCACCGAGCCCGCCGTCGCGAGGGGCTGGAATGCGTCGAGGAGAAGCTCCGTGCCGACGAGATTCACCTCGAGGATCCGCCGTCCGTCGGCCATCGTGGGCGACAGCCCCGCGGTGTGAACGAGCGCGCCGAAGGCCCCCATCTCCGAAGCCGCGGCGGCGAGCGCGCGGGCGACGTCGGCGTGCGAGACGTCCCCATCGACGCTCTCCACGCTGGCACCGCGCGCGCGCAACGTCTCGACGGCATGCTTCGATCGCGATGAATCGATCTCGTTCAGGACGAGTCCGTCTCCGCGCGCCGCGAGTTGCTGCGCGCAGGCGAGCCCCATCCCCCCACCTCCACCGGTCACCACCGAAACTCTCATCCCTTCCTCCAGACCCCGCTCGTTTGGGCGCGCTCGCGGTTTTCATTAACTTCGGGACGCCCGGGATCCCACGGGCGCATTCTCTCACGAGTCTCATGGAGGTCGCGATGGCTGAGTTGATCGAGGTTTCGGTGGCGGGTGGCATTGCGGATGTCCGGCTGAATCGGCCCGAGAAGTACAACGCGCTCACTTTGGAGATGTTTTGCGAGATCGGCGACGCCGCCGAGCGCGTCGGCGCCACGCCGGGCGTCCGGGCGATCGTGCTCTCCGGGAACGGGCGTGGTTTCTCCGCGGGAATCGATACGTCGGCATTCGGCTCCCCCGGCGGCGGCGGGGCCAGCGGGAAGAACATGTTCGAGCGCACCGGCAAGAGCGCGGCCAACAGGTTCCAGCGCGCGGCGTGCGCGTGGCAGGACGCACCCGTTCCCGTCATTGCCGCCATCCACGGCATCGCCTACGGAGCCGGTTTGCAGATCGCTCTCGGCGCCGACATCCGCATCGCCAGCCCCGACGCGAAGCTGTCGGTGATGGAGATCAAGTGGGGCCTCATTCCCGACGTGGGGATCACACAGACTTTGCCCGCCGTCGTCTCGCGCGACGTCGCCAAGGACCTCATCTTCACCGGGCGCGTCGTCTCCGGCGAGGAGGCGAATCGTCTCGGCCTGGTCACGCGCGTCGCAGCCGAACCCCTCGAGGCCGCGCTCGAGCTCGCGCGGGAGATCGCCGGCAAGTCGCCCGACGCAATCCGCCTCGGCAAGCAGCTCCTCGATGAGGCCTGGGGCGCCGACGCGGAGACGAGTCTCCCGCTCGAAGCGGCGCTGCAGGGGAAGGCGATGGGTTCGAAGAACCAGCGCGAAGCCGTGAAGGCCAACCTCGAGAATCGCACGCCGGTATTCGAGGACTCGTGAGCCGATCCTCCGGCATCGGATTCCTCGCTGCGCTCGGGCGGGTCGCACTCGCCACGACCGCGCTCGCAGCGGCGGCGACCGCAGAGCCCGCGGCTTCCGCAGCGAACACCGCCGGCCGCGTCGACGCGGAACGCGCCGCGAATCCCGCGCCCGGCGACTGGCTCCTCCACGGCCGCACGTGGGACGAGCAGCGCCACAGCCCCCTCACCCAGATCACGCGCGACAACGTCGGGAAGCTCGGACTCGCGTGGTCGTACGACACCGGCACGAAGCGCGGTCTCGAATCGACGCCCATCGTGGTGGACGGCGTCCTCTACGCCACGGGATCCTGGAGCGTCGTCTACGCGCTCGATGCCGCCAGCGGGCGCGAGCTGTGGCGCTTCGACCCGCTCGTGCCCCGCAGCAAGGGGCGCGATGCCTGCTGCGACGTGGTGAACCGCGGCGTCGCCGTGTGGAAGGGACGCGTCTACGTCGGTGCCCTCGACGGTCGGCTG
>JABSQW010000165.1 GCA_013215605.1 Myxococcales bacterium | reverse complement strand
CTGCGCATCGATCCGAGCGTGCTGTCTCCCGCCGAGCTGCAGCGCATCACGCGCCGCTTCACGTCCGAGATCTTCGATGTCATCGGTCCCGATCGCGACATCCCGGCGCCGGACCTGGGTACCGACGAGCAGGTGATGGCGTGGATCATGGACACGTACTCCCAGCAGGCGGGCCACACCGTTCCTGGCGTAGTGACGGGCAAGCCGCTCGAGATCGGCGGGTCATTCGGGCGTCGCGAAGCGACCGGACGCGGCGTGGTGGTGTGCGTCGTGCAGGCGTGCCGTCACCTCGAGATGCCCCTCGAGGGGGTGCGGGTCGTGATCCAGGGCTACGGCAACGTCGGGAGCCACGCGGCGAAACTCGTGGCTGAGCTGGGCGCGCGCGTGGTTGCCGTGTCCGACGCCAAGGGGGGGATCTACGCCGAGGTTGGCCTCGACCTCCCCGCGGTCGACGCGTGGCTCGCGGAGCGCGGGGTCCTCGAGGACTACCCGGATGCCTCGGCCATCTCGAACGCCGAGCTCCTCGAGCTCCCGTGCGACGTCCTCGTGCCGGCCGCCATCCAGAATCAGATCACCGCTGCCAACGCCGGCGCGCTCCAGTGTCGCGTCGTGGTGGAGGGCGCCAACGGACCGACGAGCCTCGAGGCCGATGCGATCCTTGCTGCCCGCGGCATCTTCGTGGTGCCGGATGTGCTCGCCAACGCGGGCGGCGTGACGGTCTCCTACTTCGAGTGGGTGCAGGACGCTCAGCAGTTCTTCTGGGAGGAAGAAGAGGTGAACCAGCGCCTGATTCGCCTGATGAAGCGGGCATTCAACGAGGTGCTCGCGGTGGCGGAGGATCGGTCCGTGGACATGCGAACGGCCGCGCTGATGCTCGGGATTCACAGGGTCGGCGAGGCGAAACGCCGCCGCGGCGTGTTCCCCTGAGCAGGGGCCAGGAGGTCGACGCGAGAGTCCGCCTCCGCGCAGTGAGCCCCGGAACCGGAGCTGGAGGGCACAGGTCGGCGAAGCCGATCGCGCGGAGGCGAACGAAGTTCGGACGAACTAGGCTCCCCGCGCCGCACCACGCGGCCGCGGGAGAACGCGATGTCACGCCCCCTCGATCTCGTCACTTCATCGCTCGTGACCGTCATCCGCCTCGGAGCGGGGGCTTCGGTGGGCGACCTGGGGCCGCGGCCCGAGAAGACCCTCGAGCTCTACGAGTTCGAGGCGTGTCCGTTCTGCCGGAAGGTCCGCGAGGCGCTGTCGATCCTCGACCTCGAGGCGATGGTCCATCCCTGTCCGAAGGGCGGACCGCTCTACCGCGAAGCGGTGAAAAAACGAGGCGGCAAGGCGCAGTTTCCGTATCTCGTCGATCCGAACACGGGGACCGAGATGTACGAGTCGGACGACATCATTCGTACCCTCTTCGATCGCTACGGCAACGGCTCCCCGCCCCTCGCGTTGTCGCTCGGGCCGATCACGAACATCACAGCGAGTCTGGCGTCGCTGATGCGACCGATGTCGGGCCTTCGATACGAGCCAGCGCGGACACCGGATCGCTTTCTCGAGTTGTACAGCTTCGAGGCCTCGCCGTTCTGCCGCCTCGTGCGTGAGAAGCTCTGCAGCCTCGAGCTCCCGTACCGGCTCCACAATGTCGCCAAGGGCAGTGAGGCACGCGAGGCGTTCGTCGCGCGCTCCGGACGCATGATGGTCCCCTACCTCGTCGATCCGAACACGGACACCGCGCTCTTCGAATCCGCCGACATCGTCAGGTACCTGGAGGAAACGTACGCGCAGTGACGCACGCGGCGTTGCGCAATCCCGACGACGCGCGACTCTTCCTCGAACGGGACATGGAAGCGCCGGAGACGTTCCCCGTACCCGGTGGCGTCGCTTCGGTTTTCTCGTCGCGTTCTCCCGACAAGGAGACGCCCAACGAGGACGCCGCTGCGCTGATTCCCTTCGGCGACGACGCAGTCGTACTCGTCGTGGCCGACGGCGTGGGCGGAGTGCGCGGCGGCGAGCAGGCGTCGCGGCTCGCCGTCGAGGCACTCTGGACAGAGCTCGCGAAGGCCGCGGAGTCGGGCGCCGTCCTGCGCTCGGCCATCCTCGACGCCATCGAGGCCGCGAACGAGGCCGTGACCGAGATGCGTCTCGGAGCCGCCACCACCCTCGCAGCGCTCGAGGTCCAGGGGAGAACCGTGCGCCCCTATCACGTGGGCGATTCGATGATCCTCGTCACGGGGCAGCGCGGTCGGCTCAAGCTCCAGACCGTGGCGCACTCGCCGGTGGGCTTCGCGGTCGAGGCCGGCGTGCTAGACGAGGCCCAGGCGATGCACCACGAGGATCGCCACCTGGTCTCGAATGTCCTCGGCGCCCCCGACATGAGGATCGAGATCGGCTCGGCGATCGCCCTCGCTCCGCGTGATACCGTTCTCCTCGCGAGCGACGGCCTCGCTGACAATCTTCACACCATCGAGATCGTCGACCAGATCCGCGTCGGCCCGATCGACCGCGCCGCGGCTCGGATCGCGGATGACGCGCGCCACCGAATGGCCAAAGCGAGCGAAGGCCGGCCGTCGAAGCCGGATGACCTCACATTCGTGGTCTACCGCGGCGCCAACACCGTGGCGCGCTCCTAGCGCGGAGGACGCCGACGTCACGCGAAGTGGCGTCCGACCGGCCCCGCCCGGAAGCCACTCAGCGTACCCCCCGCAGTCCTCGTGCCGCCGATCGCCAGCCGAGCTAGCCGACTCGGTTGAGGAGAAGCGTTGCGATTCCGAGGAACGAGAAGAACGAGAACGCGTCGTTGATCGCGATGACGATCACGCCGGAGCCGAGGGCGGGGTCCTGGTGGAGGGCTTTCAGGATCAGGGGCACGCTGGCGCCCATCAGCCCCGCAATCGCCATGGTCGACACCATCGCGAGGAAGAGCGCCGTGCCGAGCACCGGATTCCCGAGCCAGAGGTACGCGGCGAGTCCCGCGGCGCCTCCCGTGAGGACGCCGACGCTGAGGCCCACCGCGAACTCCTTTCCCACGGCGCGCAAGCCGCTCGAGAACTCGATCTCGCCGAGCGCGATGCCGCGGGTAATCACGGTCAGCGCCTGGCTACCACTGCTGCCGCCCATCTGGGCGATCACCGGCATGAAGATCGCGAGGGCGACCATCTCCTCGATGGTGCGCTCGAAGAGGCCCACGACCGTGGCAGACAGGAAGGCGGCAGCGAGGTTCAGGAACATCCACGGGACGCGTTTGCGCACCGAACGGGTCGCCGGGACGAAGACGCGATCCTCCTCCGAGAGGCCCGCGAGGTGGTACATGTCCTCGGTCGCTTCTTCGGTGATCACGTCGATCACGTCGTCCACCGTGATGACGCCGAGCATGCGATTGTCGATGTCGGTGACCGGAATCGCGAGGAGGTCATAGCGGGCCACCGTATGCGCCACCTCCTCCCGGTCGGACTCGGCGCTCACACTCACGGGATCGGGGATCATGAGGTCCCGGATCTCGCGCTCGGGCGGAGCCGCCACGAGGCGACGAATCGGAATGACACCCGACAGGCAGCTCTGGTCGTCGATGACATAGAGGTAGAGGATCGACTCGTCTTCGTTGCCGGCGGCGCGGATCGAGTCGATTGCCTCCTGCGCCGTCATCTTCTCGTCGAGCGCGATGAAGCTCGTGGTCATCGCGCGACCGGCACTCGACTCCGGGTAGAGCTCGGCCTTGGTGAGCTCGTACCGGCGATCGGCGGGCAGACGCTCGACGACGTCGCTGCGGCGATCCTCGGGGATGAAATCGACGAGTTCGAGGAGGTCGTCGATCTCGAGGCGCCCGATCACGTCGGCCAGACGCTGATCGGTAACCGCGTCGAAGACCTGTGGGAGCATCTCGTGCGGGAGCTCTCTCAGCGCACGTGCGGCCCGGTGCTGTCGGAAGAGCAGCTCGATGACGGTGCGGATCTCGTCCGGGGTGAGTCCCGAGAGAAGCGGTCCGACGTCGGCGGGAGGCATGCGCGCAAGCAGGCGCTCCGCGCGAGCGGTGACACCGCTTGCGAGCAATCGACGCAGAATTCTCGTGGTGACTTCAGGAGTCGCCATACCGATGGGCCCCGACTTCGCGCGCGTCGGAGCCGTGACGAATGGCTCAGACGGGGAAGGTTCGACTTGGCCAGTCCGGCCGCGGCTCTGGCCGCGATCCGCCGTCTCTGTCGTATTCTTCACACATGATCTGAAGCTATTGCTTACCCCAGTTTCGGCGCATTGGCTATCGGCCTTGAACGCGCCCCCGAGCACGATTTCGTCGGAAAGGGAAGGGCTCTTCGGCGCTTCCCAGCTGCGCAGCGCCCATTCTCTGACTCCCCCCCCCAGCCACGGGCGACCCGCAACTCCTGGGCCTAGGGGTTCAGACGTGCATGGTGTTTTTCCCCAAGAGCAGCGAAACTCGAGGACATCGCTCTGTACGCTCGAGGTGGGGGGTTTAGGAACCGATCCTGCGAATGTTCTATACTCTTGGAACACGCCGAAATCGGCAATTTCGGGCTCGGTGGCTCGATTTCGCAGTGGTTCCGATGTGAGGAGTTATACAATGGCGCGGGTTGGCCAGTCGGGGTCGTGGGTTTCGCATCAGCAACGGGGCTGGACTCTCAGGATCTGGCCCGCTGCGGCCTGGAAATCGGGCAACCGCCACCGAGTCGCGAAAGTGGATGATCACGCTGTCTTGTCGACGAGTTGCGCAGAATCGACCGTACCGACAGATTTGGCATCGTCATCTCGCTGAAGCGAAGTTGCAAACGCGGAGGAGCCAATGAAGCAGCTGATCACATCGATCGTTCAGGCGCTGGTCGACAAGCCGGATGAGGTTCAGATCAAAGAGGTGATTGGCGAGCACGCCCATGTGCTCGAGCTCAGGGTCGCCAAGGAAGACCTCGGCAAGGTGATCGGAAAGGGTGGGGCACACGCCTCGGCGATCCGGACGCTCATGGCTGCGACGAGTGGCAAGGAGAAGAAGCGCTACATCCTGGAGATCATCGAGTACTGATCGCCGGGATCCTGGCAGGGCGATTCGCGGCACCGCACCTTCTCCGGCTTCTCCCCCGGACCTCCTAGACCACAACCGAAGACTCGGCCGTCCCCGATGCCACAGCTTGACGTGTCGGACGCGGCAGCGCTGGGCTCGTGCGCGATCTTGGCGAGACCGGCCGGCCTCGCTGCACAGGCGAGGTCTTCCATTCGATCGACGGCGCACGGCACCGAGCCCGATGCAAATCGAGGTTCGCGCAGATCAGTGGACCTCACGGCTCGATCCCTGATCTCCCGCTTTCCGACGCCACGGAGCACAGTTTCGTTCTCGCGAGTTACGAAACCGGACTTGTGATCCACGACACATCACCCATCCAGATTCCGCCATATCGTCCCGCCCCGTCCAGACACGCGGACTTGACCGAACTCTTGCCGATTCCTGCATTTCGGCACGGGGCTTGCCATGTGATCTGGTCGACGTCTCGCGAGATCGAGACGGGAGGACGATCGATGGACGCCACCTTTTCCGCAGAAGAGCATTTTCGCCAGGGTCTCGATGCCCTCGAGCGTCGCGCGCATGTCGATGCGAGCGAGCATTTTCGCTGCGCGAATCGCCTCGATCCCTCGAGTCCGCGCTTCCGTTCGTACTACGGCCTTGCGATCGGGCTCGGCGAACGGCGCTTCGACAAGGCGCTCGAGCTCTGTCGCGACGCGGCGAAGCAGGAGTTCTTCAACCCCACGCTCTACCGCAACCTCGCTACGGTCCATCTTGCATTCGGCTTCAAGGCCGAGGGAATCCGCTTCCTGCGCCGGGGGCTGATGATCGACCCGGCAAACGAGGAGATCCTCGCAGATCTCGGGCAACTGGGGATGCGGCGCCGCCCGGTTTTAGGATTTCTTCGACGGAAACACCTCGTAAACCGGTGGCTCGGTTTTCTGCGGAACCGAAGCGACGTCGGAGCGCCGGCGCTCGAACTCTTCCAGGTCTGAATCGCGCGTCGGAGCCACGCCGCGAGTGCGAAATCTCTGGCACGCACCCGCCCGTCCTCATTCTAGGGGTCGGTCCCCCGCGCGCGGACCTCGTTGATCCCCCCAGATGCATGCGATTGGGCGAACCGGTGCGATGCTCTCGTTCCCCTCCGGTGTTGACTTCGAGCCGCGCAAAGACTATTCGTTTCGGCTGTCATCCGGCCTTGTTTCCATTGAGGATCAGCTTTGGGCAGTGTCATCAAGAAGCGCCGCAAGAAGATGCGCAAGCACAAGAAGCGCAAGCTGCTCAAGCGCGCGCGTCATAAGCGCAAGCGCTGAACCCGGATTCCACTCCATTTCGAGGGTCGAGACCGTGCACTAGCGGCACGTAGACGGCGAAGTGAACGCTTCCCACTTCGTTGTTTCGCGTTGTTCGAGCCCTGTGTGTGGGCGCTTTTTCGACGAAAAGTCGGCCCAACGCACGCAGCTTCGCGTCGCATCATCGCGTTTTTTTTAGTGTTGTCACTTGACGACGCTGAAAATCTGCTGTTACGCTCCGATGCAACAGTGGCTCTATCGCTGCGAAACT
>JABSQW010000164.1 GCA_013215605.1 Myxococcales bacterium | reverse complement strand
GGAGAAGATTACGTCCGCCTCCGCAAGCGTGGAGACGCCCAGGCCCGCCGCGACCATCGCAGCGGATCCAAGGATTTTTCGAAGATTGTTCAGTTTCAGCATTCGCAGACCTCCCACGCACATGTCGTGGAATTGCGAACGCGCAAATGTCATGCGAGAAGGACCCGGGGGCAGCAGCTCCTGCGCAGAGATTCCGCAGAAGCAGTCGAAACCGCGCGGCGCACGAAGGCGCTCGAACCGCGAAAAAAAATTCGTAGGGATTTCGGGTCCGGCCGTGTGAGGGGTCTCCCAACGAACTGGATTCTCACGCCGGGTTCGCCCCGCAGCCGGCGACTCGGGCGCGCGTGAGCTGCAGCCGACTCATTCGAGCCGACCCATCACCCGCTCGGCCATGCGACGACGTGCTTCGAGGCGCTGCTCCTGGGTCAGGCGCGAAGCGACGTCCTCGAGATCCCCAGCCGCGCGGTGGGACCTGGCCGGTCCCGACAGACTGAGCCACACGTACGCCTCGACATCGTCCTGGGGCACCCCCTCGCCTGATGCCAGAGCGAGTCCGTAGCGCCACTGAGCGGCGGGGAGACCCCCCTCCGCGGCCGCGTGGAACCAGTACGCCGCCTTCTCCGCATCGGCGGGAGCGCCGTACCCCGCAGCGAAGCGAGCACCCAGGCTGAGCTGCGCTGTGAGGTGGCCGCCCTCCGCAGCGCGCGCGAACCAGCGCATGGCTTCGGCGGAATCCTTCGGGATACCCCGCCCCATCGAGTAGACGATGCCGAGGCTGTTCATCGCCTCGAGGTACCCGCCCGCCGCCGACTCTTGGAGCCACTCGATGCCCACCTCGGGCTCCTCAGGCCCGCCACGTCCCTCGAACAGCAGCACGCCGAGCCCGTACTGCGCCTCGGCGAGGCCCTGCTCGGCCGCGCGTCTGTACCAGACCCTGGCCTTCGCGTCGTCGCGCAGGCGCCCATCACCCGCTTCGAACAGGTCGGCGAGCACGAGCTGCGCGGCCGCGTCGCCGGCCTCCGCGCTCTCGACTACCGCTGCGAGCTCCGAAGACAGCGGAACGAGTCGTCGAGCATTGAGGGCAGCCGCCGCCCCGGTATCGTTGGCGACTGCGGGATCGACCGGAGCCCCGGAGGGATCGTCGCAACCGACGACCCCGAGCGGGAGCGCGAGGACGACGATGCGAGCCGTGGAGCGAACCGCGTCGCAAATCGGGGATCGAGTAGATTCTCTCACCTGATGCCTCGGAGACGCGAAGCGCTGGGCTTCCTCGCCCTCACAGTCCTCACCTTCGCCGTCACGAGCAGCGGACTCGGCAACGGCTTCCTGAACTGGGACGACATCTTTCTGCTCCACATGAACCTCCCCGTGCGCAGCTTCGACATTCCCGCAATCCTCGGCCAGAAGACTCTCGGAATCTACCACCCCGTCACGCTCCTGAGCGTAGCGGTCGAGCACCGGTTCTTCGGCCTCGATCCGCGGGTCTACCACCTGACGAACAGCGTCCTCCACGTGCTCGCGACGCTGCTGGTCGCCGTCTTCCTCCGGAGCGCCCTGCGCGATGCGAGCTTCGTGCCGTTCGCGGTGGCCGCGCTGTTCGGCGTCCACCCCCTGCACGTCGAATCCGCGGCCTGGGTCGCGGAGCGCAAGGATCTGCTGTCGACGGTCTTCATCCTGCTCACGCTGCTCGCATACCTCCGGTACGCCGACTCGGGGCGGCGCCGCGACTTCGCGTCGGCGCTGGGTCTGTTCACGCTGGCGCTTTTGTCGAAGCCGATGGCCGTGACGATTCCGGTGCTCATGCTCGCGCTCGACCACTGGCGCGGGCGGAAGGCACCGCTGCGACTGGTGCTGGAGAAGCTGCCTTTCTTTGCGCTCGCCGGTGTGGCCAGCTGGATCAGCCTCACGACCCAGGCCCCGGCACTCGGTGAGGCATACGTAGTCTACGAGTTCTCGATCCTCCAGCGCATCGGGCTCGGGACGAGCGCACTCGCGTTCTACATCGCGAAGACGATCCTGCCGTTGGGTCTCAGCGCCTACTACGACATCGATCTCGTGCGCGTCGCGTTCTACCAGTGGGCCACCGCCGGCTTCGTGTTGAGCCTGGGCGTCATCGCCTCGCTGCGGAACCCGGGAAAGGGCAACGACGCGCGGCTTGCGATGCTGTTCTTCCTGGTGAGCATCGCGCCGGTCCTGAAGGTGGTCCCCTTCGGTGGAAACTCCATTTTCAACGACCGCTACATGTACTTCCCGAGCGTCGGGCTCCTGCTCCTGCTGGTCCTGCCGTTGCGCTCGCTCGCCACCTGGCCGGCGCCGCGACGCCGCGTCGCGATCGCCCTGGGCAGCGTGATCGTGGCCGTGCTTTCGATCCAGAGCTTCGAGCGCGCACGAGTCTGGCGGGACTCGGAAACCTTCTGGAACGACGTACTCGCCAAGTACCCCGACACCGCCATTGCGCTCAGCCAGCTCGGTCGCTTCCGGCTCGACGAGCGCAATGACGCCGCTGGCGCGGCGGCGCTGTTCGAGCGGGCCGTACGCGCTCGTCCGGAGTGGAGCCTCGCTCACTTCAACCTCGGGCTGGCTCGCGCGCGCCTCGGCGAGGCGGAGGACGCCGCCGCGAGCTTCCGCCGGGCTCTCGAACGCAATGCCTATCACCCGGAGATGCGCTTCGCGGTGGGGAGTTTCCATCTCGCGCAGGGTAATCCCCGCGATGCCGCGGAGCACTTCGAGGCGACTCTCGTCCTCGCACCGCGAATGGCGGCGGCGGAGCACCATCTCGGACTCGCGCAGCTCGCACTCGGTGACACCGCGGCGGCGAAGCGCTCCCTCGAGCGCGCCATCGCGCTCGAGCCAGAACACGCGCCGGCGATCGTGAGCCTCGCCGACGTTCATTACGAGGGCGGGAACGCAGTCGAGGCCCTCCCCCTCTACGAACGCGCCGCCGCGCTCGGCGCATCGGTCGACCGCGCGCGCATCGACCAGCTGCGCGCCGAAGTTGCCGACTTCTAGGCTTCCGGCCGGACCTCGATAACGGGTTATGCTGTGCCACCCATGCACTCGTGGTCGTCCGTGCTCGCCCTCGCTCTCGTGCTCGGGCTGTCGGGGTGCAGGCAGGATGCCCCGGCGCCGCGCGCGATGCCGGCTGCCGAGGCGCCAAACGTCCTGCTGATCACCGTCGACACGCTCCGCGCGGATCGACTGGGGACCTACGGGTACCCGCACGCGACCAGTCCTCACATCGACGCCCTGGCTCGCGAGTCGGTCGTGTTCGAGCGCGCGATCGCCGCAGCGAGTACAACGGCTCCGGCCCACGCCTCGATCATGACGTCGAAGTACGTCCGCGAGCACACCGTGGGATGGATGAACGGCGTCACGCGACTCGGCCATCAGGAGACCGTCGCGGAGGTCTTTCGCGACGCCGGCTGGGCCACGGCGGGCTTCGTGGGAAACTTCATGCTGACGCGGCGCCTCGGCTTCGACCGCGGCTTCGACCGCTACGACGACGACCTCCCCACTCCCGAACCGAACCGTGGAAGGTTCTACGAGCGAATCGCCGAGCACACCGCCGACCGCGCCCTCGCCTGGTTGGCAGCCCACGAAGCGTCGGGGGAGGAGGCCGCCCGCCCGGTGTTCTTGTGGGTCCACCTCCAGGATCCGCACGGTCCCTACAGCCCGCCCGCGGGTTTCGCGGATCGGATTCGCATTCCGCCGGAGGCGGACGAGGAGCCACTTCGCGTGCTCCAGACCGACTTCGCGCTGGGGGGCATCCCGCCCTACCAGCGGATCGACGGGCTGAGCCGGCTCAGCGAGTACGCGACGCGCTACGCAAACGAAATCGTCTATGCCGACTACTGGATCGGCCGGCTGCTCGAAGCCGTCGAAGGACTGCACGCCGATCAGCCGCTGCGCGGGACCGTGGTCCTCCTCACAGCCGACCACGGCGAGGCGTTCGGCGAGGGCTATCGCTATTTCGCTCACGGCCATACGACGACGCCCGAAGTCGCCCACGTCCCGATGATCCTGAAGGCGCCGGGCCTCTCGCCGGGACGCAACCGGGAGATCGTCCACCACGTCGACGTGAAGCCGACGCTGCTCGAGTTGGCCGGCTTGACGTCACCGTTCACTCAGAGCGGCTTGCCGCTCGCTCGGCACCACCGGTCGAACGAAAAGCTCCCGGATCGCATCGTCTACTGCGACATTGGCCGCGAACTCAGCGCCTACACGGGTGGCGGATTCGTCCGTGTGAAGGGCACCGGATTCGCCTGGGCGGTTCGTGAGAGCGGCACATCGGACCCGGCAATGGCCTGGCAGTCCTTCCAGTGGCGCGAAGACGGCAGCTTCGAGCGCGGAGCGAGCAACGCCTTCGGGCGCAAGGAGGAGATCCGCACCTATTCGCGCTTCGCGGTTCAGATGGCCGAGGCGCCTCCGGTCGTGGTGGACGACGTGGAGCACCTCCGAGACCTGGGCTACGTGATCGCGGAATAGCCAGAAAGCTGAGAGATGCTTCGAATCCGTGGGTCGGAACACCCTCACCGAGCGGGTGACCCGGAGTCCGCCTCCGGGTCGAGTGGGAAATCCCAGCGTTCCCGGGAACAGTGCTTTCCATGGCGACGGCCGGTCTGGTAATAGGTGCGACTCGGCGCATGCGGAGCTGCTGGGCAGATTCAATGGTGCGGGAGGAAGGAGCGAGCATGATCGGTCGACTCGTCTGCGCCAGCGTGGCGGTGGGGTTCCTGCTCGCCAGTGCAGCGGTCCAGGCGGACGAAAACGCGACCCAGAAGAAGACGAAGAAATTCCTCCACCGCGGACCCTATATCCAGTTCGGCGGCGGCATCCACCACGTCAACGGCGTGTCCGGCGTCGACGGCAACATCTCCGGGAAACTCGGGATCGACCTCATCGAGCACCTCGCGCTCGAGGCCCAACTCGAGGGCTCGCGCTCCGCGGAGCGATTCGTCCTCACCTTCCAGCAGCGCTCGGCCTTTCTGCGCGGCCGCGTCAAGCCGTTCGTCGTCGGCGGCATCGGCTTCGGACGGGTCACCCGCAACGTCGGCACACCCGGCGAGAAGGGAGTGACCGCCGTGGCCCTGCGCCTCGGCGGCGGTGTCGACTGGTGGATCACCGACGATTTCGCCGTCAGCTGGGACCTCACCTACGCCATCCTCACCAACGGCCTCGCCGACTACACCTCGTCGACCGTTGGACTGCGGCTCGGTTTCTAGCAGCGCCCCGCGGTCCCAGCCAAAGCTCTCGCCGGACCTCTAGCGCCGCTCTGCCGCGAGGCCCCTGAGGATCGACGACGGCGTGCCCACGCACGTGAGCCACAGCTGGTGGATCGCCCGGGTTGCGGCCACGTGGAGCAGACGCCGCGAAGGCGACCCTTCCGGGAATGCGTCGTCGGTGATGTCGACGAGCAGTACGTAGTCGAATTCGAGCCCCTTGACCTGCTCGATTTCCGTCACTTCGATGCCGGGGGAGAAGGTGAAGTCCTGGTTCCTCACCTGGCGGACGCCCGGCACTTCGCTTTCGACGAGGCCCCGGTAGTAGATCTCCGTCAGCTCGCGCGAGGGCGTAAGCACCGCCACCGACGCCAGCGGTTCGGAGCGCGCCAGGTCATTCAGCGCATCGGCGAGGAACACGACGCAGGCTCCGCGATCGGTGAATCGGAAGAACTCGACGGGGGGCCCCGACTTCGTCGTGATCGGCGGCGCCTCGTCCTCCCGCAGGTCCCCGAGCACGCTGAGGCCGAACTCGACGATCTCGCGGGAGGAGCGGTAGCTGATCTGCAGCGTCTCGATCTCCGTGCCGGGGATGCCGAGCTTGCCCAGAAAATCGGACCACGACGTGAAGCCGCTGTGAGTGACGACGTGCTGCTGCGTGTCGCCGGCGAGCGTGATGCTCCGGCGTTCGTCGAGACAGTCGATCAGCACCTGCACCTCGAGGGGCGAGAAGTCCTGCACCTCGTCGACGGCCACGTGGCGGTAGCGCACCGGCCGCCTCGCGCGCGAGCGCAGCGGCCCGATTCGCAGCTGCCACGCACGCAGCAAGAGAGTGTCGTCCTCCGCGTCGAGCTCGAGCTGCACGTCGTCGTCGCCGCCGAGCCAGGCGTGGAGTTCCTCATTGCGACGCCGCGCGTACTCCACCAGCTGTGTCACGGCACTCCGTCGACTGCCGCCCAGATCTTCGCCCTCGCGGTCGAAGACGTCGAAAAGCAGGCGTTCGTGGGTCAGCAGGCTCGACCAGTCGTCGAGGGCCTGCGCGGGCGTCTGCGGCCCCTCGTTGCGACGAATGTGCTCCGCGAGAGCCACTCCCATCGCCGGGTGCAGCTTCAGGCGCTGAACGACCGTCGGGGTGTCTTCCCGCACGTCCCCGGGCAGCCGCGGGAAATGCCTGCGGCGAAGCGTCGATGCCCACTCGCGGTAGGTCTGGATGCCGACGGCGTTTACGCCGAGGGCCGGCAACACGTGCCCCACGTAGCTGCGCAGCGCCGGGGAGAACACGACGAACAGGGTTTCGTCCGAGTCGACCTTCGGGTCGTCAAACGCGAGGAACGCGATCCGGTGAAGCGCCACCGTGGTCTTCCCGGATCCCGCCGTGCCGCGAATCGCGAGGAAGCCCGCCGACGGGCGCGAGATGAGTTCGAACTGATCGGGATCGATGAGCCCCGTGATCTCGGGCAGGCGCTTGTCGATGCGGTGGAGCCCGACCTCGGGATCGCCACCGAGGCGGCGTGAGAATGCGTCGGAATCCACGGCGTGAGCGCGCAGTGCCGCCGATTCGCCGCCGGCCAGGCGGGGTCGCTCGCGGTGGGTCTGGATCCAGCCGCCCGACTCGCCGGTCTCGGCGACGAAGATGCCCTCGGGTGCTTCGATCCGGTCCAGAACGCGGTCGCGAATGGACACCGTGCGCCGGGCGATCACGCGGCCCGCGCGGGGGCGACCGGCGAAGACCTCCTCGTAGTCTTCACCTTGCTCGTAGCGGTAGAAGACCCGGGACACCGGGGCATTGCGCCAATCGACGATGCGCACGCCGCGCTGGATGTACGTGGCGCGTCCCAGGCAGAGGTCGCGCTCCACGCCGTTCTCCCCGAGACGCAGGTGGGCGAAGTACGGCGACGCAAGGTCGACCTCCGGGGCCTCCTTCGCGCGCCGCACTTGACGCAGGAGTGCTTTCTGCCGGTGCCACTGATCGGTGAGGGCGACCTCGTCGCTCTGCGCCGTACCGCTCACGAGTGCGTCGCGGACGCGCTCGAGCTCCCGGACGATCGGCTCCTCCGACGCCATCTTCGGCGGGGGCGCCTCGTGAAGCGTGTCCGTGACCCTGTCGAGAAGCGCCTGTTCCTCGCGGACGACGGCCGGAGCCTCGCCTGCCGACCCAGCGTTCCGCGAAAGCGGCGCGCTACCGTCGCCTTCATCATTCATACGTCGAGCCCCACCGAGCGCATCAGCTCGAGCGCGTTGCTCTTCGAGACCACCCCGGGCCGTATCTGATAGTCGAAGACGATCTTGCCAGCTTCGAGATGGTCTTCGAAGTGGACGTTGCGGCCCTTCTCCCCGAGCTCGTCTGCGACCTTCGCGAGAGCGAGGTCATGCGTCGTCACCAGCCCCAGGGCGCCGCGCTCGACGAGGCTCCTCACCACAGCAGCGGCACCGATGCCCCGATCGTGGGAATTCGTGCCATGCAGGATCTCGTCGAGTAGAAACAGCGCCGGCCGCGATCCCTCGGAGATCTCGACGATCTGCCGCAGCCGGGTGATCTCGGCGTAGAAGCGCGAGCTACCCTCGAGGAGCGAGTCCTGGACGCGGATCGACGCTCCGATCGCGAGCGGTGAGATGCGCAGCATCTCTGCGCACACCGGCGACCCAGCGAGGGCGAGCACGGCGTTGACACCGATCGTGCGCAGCATCGTGCTCTTGCCCGACATGTTCGAGCCACTGACCACGAGCACCTGCAAATCGCCGCCCATCGACACGCCGTT
The DNA here is from genome assembly GCA_013215605.1 of Myxococcales bacterium. GTDB lineage: Bacteria > Myxococcota_A > UBA9160 > UBA9160 > SMWR01 > JABSQW01. The sequence goes on along the minus strand of JABSQW010000164.1, from coordinate 13,447 downwards.
GCGGACACGGTTCGCACGCGGCAGCAACGGGTGCCCGAGCCCTCTGGCTTCGAAGCGCGAGACGTCGTCGTCGATCTCCGGATAGGTGTGGTCAGGGTTCTCGTACGCGAAGCCCGCGATCGAGCAGAGTGCCTCGAACTCCCCGACCGCTGCGATCCAGTCGGCGATGCGCGGACCGCACTCCGCGCGCCACGACTCGATGGCGAACGCGATCTGGGTGCTGAACAACAGCAGCGCGCCAATGGGCGCGAAGATTTGATTTCGACGAGCGTCCAGGAATTCTACGAGACGGACGAGGCGGGCCACCTGCTGGGAAGGCCGGACACCTGCCCCTTCGAGTCGCCCCTGCAATGCGAGCAGCCTGGGAGACTCGAAGCGTTCGCCCTCGATGCGTCGCAGCACGCCGCCGAGGGCGGCGAGCTCGCGAACTGGAAGTCCGCCGGCACTGAGGGCCGAATGAATGCGACCCCGAAAGAACAGCGCGAACACCGACTGCGCGCCGGCCGCGAGCGCAAACCAGATCGCGAATGCTCCCGCGAGAAGCCAGGCGGCGAGCGTACCGACCGTCATTGCTGCAAGCAGCGCGGCGCTCACGCGAAGCGACCTGGCCACGGGCTTCACGGGCTCGCTCCCCCACTGCGTGAGCGCATCCGGGTGCAATCGCTCGCGGAGCGCGGCGCCCTGGCGTGCGAGGTCGACCCGCAGATCGAGCTTTCCGGCGAGCTCTTTCACGGCCTGCTGTCGGCTGCGAACCGTCTCCGGCGAAGCGGGTTCCAGCAGCCATCGCGCGAGTGTCTCTTCGCCCGACTGGGTCGTGGCTCCGCACAGGAGTTCGAAGAGCGACCCGCGGCCGAACAGGTCGAGATCTTCGGCGTAGGGGTGGTGGGGATCGTTCCACTCTGGACGATCGTGAGCGCGCGCGGCCGCGTCGCTGCCGAGCCAGCGATCTTCGAGGCGCGCGAGGCCGCCCTCGTAGAACGCGACGGCACGGCCCGCGCGATCCCGGGCCTGCAGCGCGCGGTCGTGCAGGATCACGAGCGCGACGAATCCGATGACGGCGGGCGCGAGCCAGGCGGCCTCGAGGCTCCGGGCCCCAAAGACGAACCACGACGCCGCCGCGCCAACGGCAAACACGAGCAGACGCAGATTCGAGAGCTGCGCCGAACGGCGCTCGAGCGCGAACTCCTCGGCTGCGTGCAGGTCGAGGCGGCGCTGATACTCGCTGGAATGGCTCGGCGCTGAATCGCCCCCCATGGGCGCACAGGGTACGGCCCGGGGAGGAATGCCGCACTCCCGCGCGCGCTGCCTGGAGGGGCCGCCCGCGAACGTCCGACGGCGCTCCGCGCCACGGACCTCAGTCGGGTTTGATATAGATACTGCCACCCGACGTGCGCAGGGCGAGACTCTCGCCACCGCGTCCGAGCTTGCCGCGGAAGCGTCCGTTCTTGCGTCGACCCTGCGGACGCAGCTCGCGCTCGATCTCGATGCCGCCTCCGCTCGCAACGGCATCGAGATCGATGTTCGTGCGCCCTGGCACGCGAATCTGAATGTTTCCGCCACTCGTCTCGATGCGGCCCGCCACATCGGCGACGAAGCGAACGGCGATCGACCCGCCACTCGTTCGCGCATTGACCCCGCCGGCGACCCCGTCGACCTCGATGCTGCCGCCGCTCGTCCGCGCGTCGACCTCGCCGCGAATCTCCGAGAGCTTGATCGATCCGCCAGACGTGCGCACCTTCACCTCGCCGAAGATCTCCTGGGCCTGGATCTCGCCGCCGCTCGTGTCGAGGTCGATGTCGCCCTCGATCTGACCGATCTCGATGCGGCTACCGCTCGACTTGACCCGCACCGACCCGCGCAGCTGCTCGACGTTCACATCGCCGCCCGAAGTCGACACGTCGACCGAGTACGCGAAGGGAACGCGGACGCGGACTCGCATCCTCGAACCAAAGCTCAGCCACCCCGGCGCCGCGCCACGCACCTCCACGTCGCCCCGCCGCGGGACCACGCGGAAGTTCGCACCCCCCGGACCGAAGCCCCGCGCCCTCGCATCGACGCGGACCTCGTTCTGGTCGTGGCTCTCGATCTCGACCTCACCTGACGAGATGTGTAGGGACAGCTTCCCTCCGGGCAGCGCCGGAACCCGCGCCTCGAAGTCCTCGGCCCACACCGCGGTCGACACGAACGACCAGACCAGCAGCATTCCGAAGCAGCCACCGCGAATCATGAAACCACTCGTTTGCTTTCTACTCATCTCCGACCCACCCGAATCCGCCCCCTCGAGGTGTACAACCGCAGGGGGGGACCGCCGCCATCGATCTCTCCCTGGACCCGCTTCGCTCCATCCCCGCCGTCGCCATCGGACGCGGCGGCCACGTCAGCCACCAGCCGCAGCCCGTCTCCGAGCTCGATGTCTCCCCCGCGCGCTACGGCGTCGAGGTGGGCGCCCGCGACCGGGGGCAGCAGCACCTCCATCGAACCCCGGCGCGTCTCGAGCGAAACCTCCGCGACGTCTGCGAACCGCGCGCTCACCCCGCCGCGCTCCGTCTTTGCCTCCACGGAAGCGGCGATCGCATCGAGGTCGATCTCGCCCCGGTCCGTGCGTACCTCGAGGTGTCCGGAGATGTGGGCGGCTTCGATCCGACCGCTACCGGTGCGGGCCTCGACGTCCCCTTCGATCCAGCGCAGCTCGAGATCTCCCAAGCTCGCCTTCGCGTAGACGTCGCCGACGACATCCGAGACGTGGATGTCGCCGTCGGCCGTTCGGAGCCGCACCGCCCCCTCGACGCCCAACACCTCGATCCTGCCGTCCCCCGTGCGCGCGCGGACGGAGCCGTGCACGTCTTCGATCCGCACCGGCCCGTCACTACAGCGCAGGTCGAGCGCGGTCTCCCGCGGCACCCGAACGCGCAGCTGCACCTGGGGTCCCCCGAAGAGCCAGGATGTCGCGCCGTTGACCGAGGCGACGACGCGCACGGAGGACTCGTGCTGGTCCACCCGGAACGCGACGTCCCAGCTCCCCCAGCCGCTCGACTCACCGAAGACGTGCACCTCGTCGAGGTCGTGGGCCGTGACGCGCAGCGCGCCGGGGTCCGGTCGCAGCCCCTCGCCGTAGTCGAGATCGACTTCGACGGTCCCGTCTCGCACGAAGGGGATCCGCTGGTCGATCGTCTCCGCACTCCCGCAACCCACCGCCAAGCCGGCGGCGATCACGCTGAGCACGGCGCTTTGCCTCATTCGACCTTCCCTCGCGGCGTTCCTTCCGACCTGATTAGCAACCCTCGTGCCGGGTCTCTCCCGGCCCCTGCAGCGCGCGCTCCGCGATTTCCCGCAGGCACCGCCGTGCACCTGCAGCAGGTGAGCTGCGGCCGTCGCCTGTGCCCGAGGAATACGCAGAGTACCCGTACGGGCGAGGAGCAGGACCGAAAATGGCGAATCGCGGGTGGCCTCGAGCGGAAGCGTTGGCTCCTCACCCAGCAAGGCGTCGCCGGCGTCTGAACCTCGCTCGGAGGGCGTCGTGGGTCGCTCGTGGCGGCACGGGGAAGACTCCGCCAATCGACCCGCTCGACGCGGCATGCGGCCGATGGGATACTCCCGGCGTGAACGCCGCCGAGTTCGACACCGAGTCGTACCTGAGCCTCGCCACGTTCCGTCGGAGCGGTGTGTCCGTGCCGACGCCGGTCTGGTTCGCGCGGGACGGCGACCGCCTGTACGTCTTCAGCGAGGGAACCGCCGGAAAGGTGAAGCGGCTGCGCAACGACGCGCGCATCCAGGTTGCCCCGTGCGACCTTCGCGGAAAACGGACGGGGGAGTGGGTCGACGGTCGCGGCCGGGTGGTCGCCGACGAGGCCACCGTGGCCACCGCCTACCGCGTTCTCCGCGCGAAATACGGCTGGCAGATCCGCATCGTCGACTTCTTCTCGACGCTCGTCGGTCGCATGAAGCAGCGCGCAATCCTCGAACTCGAGCTCGATCCCGCCGCGCCGTCCTAGGCCGTCAGCCCGCACAGCGAGGTCACAGAGCGTGCCGCAGATTTGCGGACCGCGGACCGGAGGGCGCCGAAGGCGAGCCTGAAGGTACGTCGAGGGCCCGGAGGGAGCAGGTCGCAAAGCTGCGTTCTGTGAACGCAGTAGAGGGTTGCGTGGATCGTGCGGGCTAGACGCGCCTGCCGACGACGGCCCCGTACGTGTCGAGCACGCGATCGGCGTAGACGGCGGGTACCGGCTGACCGTTGCGGATGAACCTCGAGATCTTCGTCGGCCCCCAGTTGTAGGCCGCGAGCGCGGTGTGGACCGACCCGTACCGGCGAATCAGCTGCTCGAGATAGGCGATGCCGAGGCGCACGTTGGTCCCCGAATCGAACAGCGTGTCCGGCCCGTGCCACGGGATGCCCGTGCGTTTCGCAACCCACGCGCCGGTGTCGGGTAGGAGCTGCATGAGTCCGAGCGCGCCCTTGTGCGAGCGCGCAAAGTTGTAACCGCTGCTCTCGACACGGATCACCGCGAGCACGAGCGCCGGGGAGAGATTGGCTCGGCGCGCTTCCGCGATGATCACGCGCGAGACGTGCTCGATCTCGGCAGGCAGCAGACCTGTGTGCAGATCGCGCAGGGTACGCGCGATGCCGTGGTGATCCATCCCGGGCTCGTGGGGCGAGAAGGCGCCGGAGGCCGACAGCGCGCGGCTCCCCCCCGCTTCCCGGGGAAGGACGGTCATCGGCGCCGCGATCACACCGCACGAGGCGGAGCTGAGCGCCACGGCTGCGAGCAGGCCGGTGAGTCGATGAAGTGAGGGCACGCTTCTCCTTTCGGCAGCCGTTCGACCCTCCCGCGACGCAGGTCCGCGGGGTCGGGTACTGGCTTTGCGTCGCCGGCTTTCGCCGGGTTTGCTCTTTCGTGCGAGCGGCCCCCGCCAGCGCGACGCTCCACCGCCGGAGAACCTCTCCGGAGATGACCGCAACCCTTCCAGGGGCAAGCGCCTCGATGAGCGCTAGCGAGGTGATTTCACCACAATCATTTATCGACGGGTCACAAGCACAACTTGACGACACGACCGCCCCCGGGATGCCGCAGGTTCACAGCGCCGAAGCGGAATTGCGCGCTCGCTGCGCGCCGCTTGCACAACCGGCCGGTTCGAGCGAGTCGAGAGTGTCCGGTCGGAATTCGGCTCAGTAGTGGATCGCGCGGCCGTAGGCGTCGAGCACCGCCTCGTGCATGGCTTCCGAAAGCGTCGGGTGGGGGAAGACCGTGTGCATCAACTCGGCCTCGGTCGTCTCGAGATTTCGGGCCACTGCGAAACCCTGGATGAGCTCGGTGACCTCGCTCCCGAGCATGTGCGCGCCGAGCAGCTCACCCGTCCCGGCATCGAAGACCGTCTTCACGAGTCCGTCCGACTCGCCCTGCCCGAGCGCCTTGCCGTTCGCGAGAAAGGGAAAGCGCCCGACACGGACCTCCCGCCCCGCCTCCCGAGCGGCCGCCTCGCTGAGACCGACGCTCGCGATCTGCGGTCGGCTGTACGTGCAGCCCGGGATGCTCTCGGCTGCGAGGGGATGCAGGCCCTCGACTCCAGCGATCCGCTCGACGCACAGCACTCCTTCATGGCTCGCTTTGTGTGCGAGCCACGGTGGGCCCGCCAGGTCGCCGATCGCAAACAGGCCCGGCTCGCCGGTCTGCATCCACTCGTCGACCACCACGTGACCCCCGTCGAGCACCGCACGGGTGCCCTCGAGGCCGATGCCCTCGACGTTGCCCCGGATCCCCACCGCGAGGATCGCGCGATCCACCGCGAGGGTCTCGTGGGAGCCGTCGGCGAGCTTCGCGCGTCCCAGCAGCCCCTCGCCCTGTGGCTCGAGGGAGTCGAGGGCGGCCTCGGTGAGGATCCGAATCCCCCGCTTCTCGAAGATCTTGCGGGCGGCGGCGGCGATCTCGGCGTCTTCGGCGGGAAGAATCTGCGGCAGGATCTCGAGCACCGTGACCTCCGCGCCGAGGTCGTGGTAGAAACTCGCGAACTCGATGCCGATCGCCCCGGAGCCGATCACCAGCAGCGACGACGGCATTGCGGTCGGCACCATCGCCTCCTTGTAGGTCCAGATGCGCACGCCGTCCGGCTCGATGCCGGGCAGCGTTCGCGCGCGGGCGCCGGTCGCGAGGATCAGGTTCCGAGCCCGAAGCGGGACGGTTTCGGCACCGTCGCGCTCCACGCACACGCGACCGGGCCCGTCGAGGCGAGCCGTTCCATCGAACACCGTGACCTGGTTCTTCTTGAGCAGGTGCTTGATGCCGCCGGTAAGCCGGCGCGCGATGCGGCGCGAGCGCTCGACGATCTTGTCGAGGTCGAAGTGGACGTCGCTGGCCGAAAAGCCATACGCATCGAGATCGTGGAGAATGTGATTGATCTCGGCCGAACGCAGCAGCGCCTTCGTGGGAATGCATCCCCAGTTGAGGCAGATGCCACCGAGGTGCTCGCGTTCGACCACGGCGGTCCGCAGTCCGAGCTGGCTCGCGCGGATCGCCGCGACATATCCGCCGGGACCGGCTCCGATGACGACGACGTCGAACCGCTCCACGCACCCTCCCAGCGGCGTTTTGCGCCCGGTCACACGCACCGCACGCGGCGGCCCTACTCATAGCACGCCTCGGCGCGCTGCCTCCGGTCCGCGCGGAGTCGCAGACCCCGCTTCATCCGCGCCACACAGGCGCGGCCCGACGACGGCGAGGCCCTGCTGCACGGCGGCTTCGGTGACGATCACCCGTCGCTGCTCTCCCTCACACAATATGCTGTAGGAATCACCAACCGCCGTGGAGCCCGGCTGGCCCCGATTGGCGTACGGGACCGGAATCTCCCAGCGCCCCGCCCCGTCGGCCGAGGCCCCATTTTCGTAGACGAGGGATCGCCCGCGATTCGTCCGCAGCCCGAGTCGCGCGATGACGCGCGCGCCCGGTCTCGCTCGACCCCGGATGCGGGCGCCCGCAACGACTTCGAAGACCTTGAACGCCCCGACCGCATCGGGTCGGTTCGGCACGGCGAGCGACTCGAAGAGCAACCGGTGGCGGATCAGTGGACGCCGGGGCCTTAGCTGCAGGGCCGGAAACGCGCCGCGCCGCGTACCGTCGTACATCGCGAAGGCCACGATGGTCGAGTGGGACTCGGGATCCCCGCCGAGGTGCGCGTAATCTTCGCTCGTGACGACGTAGCGCACCGCCAGCCGCTCGGCGATCCGGAGGGCCTCGGCCTCGCCGGCCAGGAAGTAGCGCCGCGCCAGGTCGAAGTTCTCCCGGCCGATGTCGTCACCGAAAGCGTTCGTCACCGTCGGGCGACGCCCCGCGTACTCGACGACGTGACCCATCGACCACGGTCCGAGCACGCCGTACTCGGGCACCGCGCGGGCGTCGAGCCAGCCGGAAGTCTCGGGGGTGTGCGTCCGGATCCAGTGGCCCACCTCGAGCATGCGCGCGTCTCGAGCGCGCGGCAGCGAATAGGCGGCGGGCTGGCCGCGCAGCGCGCCAACCGCGTTCTCGAGCGGCACGCGATGCGTGAGAAACACCGGAAATAGCAGTACGAGGGCTCCGACAGCGATGCCCGCGCGGGTGATCGTTCGCGCGCGCCGCGACGCCCGCCATGCGGGCGGGACCAGGTCCTCGATTCCGCACAGGCAGATCGCCATACACATCGAGAGCGGCACGGAGAACGAGTTGAAGAAGCGCCGCTGCGCGAGCGTCGCCACGAACAGCACCAGCGACCAGGCGACGAGCAGAAACGTCGCAGCGCGGTGCGGATCGCGTCGAACGCGTACCACGAGCCAGCCGGCCGCGAGTGGGTAGAGATAGAAGAAGAACGACAACCGATAAGCGGCCGTGGTCAGGTCGAAGCCGCCATCGCGGTCGGAGAGGAGTGGCATGGACTCGAACACCTGAGCCTGGAAGCTCTCGGAACGCGCGAGCCACTGCCACGCGTCGCCGGCCCCGACGAGGAGATCGGGAAGTGCTGCCACGCTCCCGGCAGCGAGTGCCAGAGCGACCGCCACCAGGCTGCCTACGCGACCCTTCGCGTCCCGCGCAACACCGATGAGTCGCCACAGGATCGCGCATCCCGAGAACCCGATACCGAGCACGCCGAAGAACCACGGCTGGAATGCCGACGCAACCACAGGAGACAAGCGTCCCCAACCCGCCCCAGCTTCGACCGCCCGGAGAAGCATCGGCAGCACGACCGCCGCCGCGATGCCGTTGACCAGCGCCACTCGCCACGCGAAGCCGATCGCCTGCTCGCGAGTCGGGCGCGTCAGAAGCATCGCGATGAGCGCACCCTCGACGACGACCCCGCTCAACAGGTTCCCGGGCCACACCCACAACGCCGTCCCGAGCGCGACACCGAGACCCACGGCGGGGAACCGGGTCGAGCGTTCCCGGGACTGTCGATCGAGCAGCAGCATCGCGGTGCCGAAAAGCAGCGTCGACACCAGTGCGATCGCGACGTGGTGATCGAGGAACCCCAGCTGCGAGTACCAGACGTGCCCCGAGAGCACACACAAGATCGCTCCCGCCACGAGCGCGCTGCGCGAGCCGAAGAATGCGAGGGTCACACGATGGGTCACCACCACCGTCGCCCCGCCCAGGATCGGCGGCACCCACATCGCGAGTCGCTCGGCGGCGACGAGATCGGCCTCTGCGCCCACGCCCGTGAAGGGCGCGAGCAGGAGAGCGACGAATGCATCGAACGTCGGGGTCCAGATTGGGCGCGCGCCGTGAGGGAAGTTGATGTACCGATCGGCACCGAGAACGTTCGGGAAGTTCACGAGCGTGTACGCGATGCGCCGCAGGTGATAGTAGGCGTCGTTTCCGAACGGGAGCGTCGGCACGTCGCGCCCCGCGAGAAGCACAGTCGGCCAGGTGAGCGCGCGAACCGCAACCGCGATTCCGAACAGCACCGCCGACGCGAAGAAGCCGCGGCTCATCTTGACGGGCTCCCTCAAGGCGTTCCCGGTTCTAGGCGCTCGCGTTGCATCACGACGACGCCCGGCAGCACCTCGCGAAACGGCTCCGCGCCGAACTTCGCAATCCGCCGATACGCACCCTCGACGTAGCGCAAGAGCTCGCGACCGAAGCGCGGATCGGAGCCGAACGGGCCCAGCCCGAACTCGTCACCGGGGCGGTTCACCAGAACGACGAAGTCGGGAGGCGCGCGCCGGATCGCTTCGAGCATCCGCTGCTCTCCACCGAACGCCGCGAGTTCCGCGGGGAGGAACAACGTATAGGGCGTTGGATTCACGCGGCGCAGCCAATAGTTGAGCGACACCCCCTCGGGCATCACGAGCAGCGATGCGCTGCTCGGCAGCTGCGCGTCCAGCACTTCGAGGGCCGTCGCCAGCGGCCGTGCGCGGCGCGGCCAGGCCATCACGGTGTCGGCGCCGGTCCCCACAGCCAGGGTCTTGCGGGCGTAGAAGCTCGACGAGACGCTGACGAAAAAGAACAGCGCGGCGGCGATCGCTCCGATCGCCATCGCCCGGGAAATCTCGCCCCCACCGGCCGAGAACCGCGCCGGCAGATCCGCAACGAGCGCGACGCACAGCGCGAGTGTCGCGGGCATCGCGAGAACGAAGCCGTACTGTTCTATGCGCGCGGCGAGCAGAATCTTCGCGAGCAGAACCACCCCGTAGACCGCGAAGAGCGCGAGCGGCAGCTCGCGCTCGAGAGCTGGCCCGTCTCCGCCGCGCCGCAGGCACGCCAAGCACCAGGACGTGGCCGCAAACGCACACAAGACGGGAAGACCACGGGCGACTCCGCCCCAGTCGAACAGAACACCGCTCGCCAACGCGGTGAACGCAACGAAGGCCGCTGCCGCCGCGACGGCCGCCCGGCGGGCGGACACGAGCCGGTCGAGCGTGACGCAGGCGCCAGCAAAGGCCGCGACGCCGAGCGCCGCGACGATCATGCGCAACGTGTTGGCGACGACGTCGTCGAGCCCCGCGCCGGCAACGTAGAAGGCATCGGCGAGCACCGCGCCGCCGTCGCCGAGCTGCGACCAGTTGCCCAGCGCGCCAATGAGCGCCGTGCCGGCGGGCATCGCGCTCGAGAGAGCCGCGAACGCGAGGACGAACGGGGCGATGACGGCAGCCACGAATCCTGCGAGGTGCCGCGTCGTCGCCCTCCCCGCTCGGAGCAGGACTCCAAGGCCAACCGCCGCAGTGACCGCCGCCGGTACGAACAGCTCGATCTTCGTGAGGAACACGAGCCCGAGACACACACCCGATGTCACAAATCGCGCGACGACGCGACCCTGCGACGCTCCGCCGAGCGCCGAGATCATGACCAGCGTCAGCAGAAGCGCGTGCGTCTGCGCGTGCTGGTACGGGGTGACGTAGTTGTAGTTCGCGATCGAGACGTACTGCCCGAAACCGAAGATCCCGACCAACACCATGCCCGCCACCGTCGCCGCGACGACCCCGCGCGCGCGGTGGACGAGGCGAAACACGAGCGCGCTGATCCCGGCAAACAGCAGAAGATTGGCGAGCGCGAGCGTCCGGATCGAGACCCCGAACACGTGGAACCAGATGGCGTTCACGTAGTGGGGGAGCGGCCCGTGGCGGTACGCGATGTCGCGGTAGAGTTGGTCGCCCTCCGTCAGACGCCAGGCGAGGTAGAGTTCGTTGCCGAAGTCGACGAAGATGTCGGCCCACTTTCCCCAGCTGAGCGCGCACATCCCGAGGAAAAAAACCGAGACGAGGAACGCGCCCGCCCACGCGGAGTTGCGCACCGTCTGCCGGGTGTCGACGGCCCCGCCGTCGCTTCGATCCATCATGGGCGTGCTGGGGCTTGCATTCGTTCGCGGGAGACGCAATTCGGCGGTCGCTGGAATCGACGCGATGATATGGCACTATACGGGGCCATGGCGAATTCACGGAGCACTCGGCGGCTGGCGGTCATCCTCTTGACGTCGCTCGGCGCCCTTTTCCTGGGCTTCGCCGACGCCGCCGTCGCCGCGAGCACATCGTCGCGTCTCGCGTACGTCGACCCGGGAGCGGGGAGTTTCATCCTGCAGGCCGCGGTCGCGATGTTTGCCGGCGCCGTGGTCGCGATAAACGCCTATTGGGCGCGAATCAAGCGATTCCTGGGCCTCGGCGCCGACGACGGGAACGGAGACGAAAAGCCGGCCGCGCGCTCCGACGATGGCTGAAGGAATCCTCGGCGCCTCCTTTCGCGACCCGAGCGGCTTCCTCTTCGAGCGCGACGGCGTGTTGTACCGCCAGGTCGATCGCTCGTGCGCCGACGACTACGCGGCGCTCATGGAGTCGGGCCTCTACGAAGAGCTCGTGCGCGAGCGACTGCTCGTCGCGCACGAAGAGGTCCAGCCGATCGACACCGGCGCAGGTGATCTCCACCGTACGCTTCGACCCGAGCGCCTACCCTTCATCTCGTATCCCTACGAGTGGTCGTTCAGCGCGCTCAAAGACGCCGCCAAGACCACACTCGACATCCAGCTGGCCGCGCTCCGCCACGGCATGACGCTGAAGGACGCGAGCGCCTACAACATCCAGTTCCATCGCGGCCGGCCGGTGTTCATCGACACCCTCTCGTTCGCGCGGCGCACCGAGGGGTCGCCGTGGGTGGGCTACCGGCAGTTCTGCCAGCATTTCCTGGCGCCACTGGCGCTCATGGCGCGCCGTGACGTGCGCCTGTCGCAGCTGCTGCGCGTGCACCTCGACGGGATCCCGCTCGATCTCGCCAGTGCGCTGCTCCCGCGCCGCGCCTGGTTGAACCTCCACCTGTTGATGCACATCCGTGTCCACGCGCGCTTCCAGAAGCGCTATGAGGGAGACGCGCGGGCGACGGAACGCAGTCGGCCGGTCACGAGTCGGGCTCTCGCCAATCTCGTGACTGCACTCCGCTCGGCGGTCGACCGCCTCGAGTGGAAGCCTGAAGGCACCGAGTGGGCCGAGTACTACGACGGCGACAGCTACACGGATACGGGCAGCGATCACAAGCGGGAGCTCGTCTCCCAGTGTCTCGATGTATTGAAACCGGCCTGCCTCTGGGACCTCGGCGCCAACACCGGCGTCTTCAGCCGCCTCGCGAGCGCCCGCGGTATCCCGACGCTCTCGTTCGACATCGATCCCGCTTGCGTCGAGCGCAATTACCGGGAGGTCCGCAAGACGGGGGAGGAGAACATCCTCCCGCTCCTGCTCGACCTCGCGAACCCGAGCCCGGGGATCGGCTGGGCCCACAAGGAGCGCGAGTCCGTCACGGCACGCAGCAACGCCGACACCGTGATGGCGCTCGCCCTGATCCACCACCTCGCGATCTCGAACAACGTCCCGCTCGACCGGATCGCCGATTTCTTCGCCGGCCTCGCTCCGAACTTGATCATCGAGTTCGTCCCGAAGAGCGACCCGAAGGTCAAGACCCTGCTCGCCACGCGCGAGGATGTCTTTCCCCATTACACGCAGGAGGGCTTCGAGGCCGCTTTCCAAACGCGTTTTCACATGGAAGCGGCGATGGACGTGCGAGATTCAGAGAGGCGGTTGTACCGGTTGAAGAGAAAATAGCAGCAACCGTCGACGAATCAGAAAGCCGACGTTTCTCGAACTCGACACCCGTTGACGGCTGGCGCTATTTCACACCCTTGAAGATCGGCAGGTTGGCTTCCGTAGAGACGTAGATCACGTTGGGGTTCTCGTTCAGCGTCTTGATCCAGAGGTACTGGAGGTAGGAGTCCGACAGCGTCGACCGCACGATCTCCTGCGCCTTGGCCGCGCCCTCGGCGCGCGCCACCTCGATCTCCGCGTCCTTCACCGCCTGCTCGAGCTCGAACTGCTTTTGTTGCACCCGCTGCTCGGCGGTGAGCTTCGCCTCGATGCTCTCCTTGAAGCGCTGGGGAAGCTTCACGTCGCGCAGCAGCACGTCGACGATCCGGACACCGCGGGGCTGAAGGTTTTTTATGAGGAAGTCCTTGATCTTGGTCGCGATTTCCTTGCGGCCCGTTTCGGTGTAGACCTGCTTGACTTGATAGCCACTGACGACGTCGCGCAGGGCGTTCCGGAAATACGGGACAATGAGCTTGTTGACGAAGTTGATACCGATCGTCTTTCGGATCTCCGGCGCGGCGGCGGCTTCGATGTGGAAGAGCAGCGAGGTATCGAGACCCACGACCAAGCCCTCGGAGGACGGCACCTGGGCGGACTCCTTGAGCTCCTGGAGCTTGATGTTCCAGGTTTCCACGGTCCGCACGATCGGGACCTGGATGACGACCCCCTGCATGACCGGTTCGTCCGAGATCGAGCCGAAGCTCTTCGAGACCCCCACTTCGCCGTCCTCGATGACCACACAGCCGCCGCTCATGAGAACCATCGCGAGCACTAGGAGAATCGCTAGACGCGGATTCATGGAAACCCCCCTCGATGACCGGGAATGAGTCGGTGCCGGTCGAACTTCCAGGCGCGCGATGCTAACGCAGT
>JABSQW010000163.1 GCA_013215605.1 Myxococcales bacterium | reverse complement strand
CGGTGGTTGGCATCGCGTTTCTTTCCGCAGCTGCCTTTGCTCTCGTGATTCCCAGTGTGCGCTTCGACCACAACGTCGTAGCGATGCGCGACGCGTCGACCGAGAGCGCGCAGACCTTCGATGATCTGCTCGCCGACAGCGATACGTCGCCGTGGTCGATCGACTTGATTGCTCCGAGCCTCGCCGACGCGATGCGCATCGCCGAAGAGCTCGGCACGTTCGAATTCGTCGAACGCGCCGTGACGCTGCGCGACTACGTGCCCGACGAGCAGGAGGACAAGCTCGAGATCCTCGCCGATCTCGCGTTCTTCGTGCCGCGCTTCACGCGCGACGACGGCCCGCTACAGGATGTCGACGAACAGATCGCGGCGCTCCGCGGGCTGCAGGAGGTACTGTCGAACACGTCGCTCGCCAAAGGCGATTCGCCCCGCGCGAAGAGCGCCCGCGAGGCGAGCGACGAGCTCGGTCGCTTTCTCGCCCACCTCGAAACCGTCGACCGCCAGGACGTCGCCGTGGGTGATCTGCAGGCGAGCCTGACCGGTGACCTGCCGGCCCAGATCGAACGTCTGTGGAACGCCCTCGGGCCCGGGGCAATCGAGCTCGATGCTCTGCCGGAGGATCTGCGCCGGCGCATGGTTTCCCCCGACGGACGCGCGCGCGTGCAGATACTGCCGAGCAGCAACCTCGCCGACAACGCGGAACACGCGCGTTTCGTCGATGGTGTTCGCGCGGTGGTGCCGAGCGCCACGGGCAGCGCGGTCAGTCTTCTCGAATGGGCCCGGGCGGTGGTCCGCTCGTTCCAGCAGGCGCTCGTCTCCGCGTTGGTCGCCGTCGTCGCGATTCTCTTCGCGCTGTGGCGCAAGCCGGTCGACGTCGGACTCGTACTGTTCCCTCTGCTCCTGGCCGCATCGGCGACGACCGCGGCGGCGGTGGTGTTCGGCATCCCCTTCAACTTTGCGAACGTCGTGGTCCTGCCGTTGCTGCTCGGGATCGGTGTCGACAGCGGCGTGCACATGGTCCACCGGTTTCGCGACGCCGCGCTCGTCGCACCCGGGGAGGGGGGCCTGCGCGCGGACGCCGGGCGTGGCCTGCTCGGTTCGAGCACCGCGCAGGCGGTGCTCTTCAGCGCGCTCACCACGATCGTGAGCTTCGGCAGTCTCGCGCTCTCGTCGCACACGGGCTTTGCCAGTCTCGGGCAGCTGCTCATGATCGGGGTGAGCCTCACACTCGTGTGTAATCTCGTCGTTCTTCCCGCGCTCATCGCGAGCACGGCGAGCCACCCCGGCTCCGAGGCGATGCGCGAAGCGCCGGCGGACGCGGCGCCCCCGAACTGAAGGACGGACACCCCTCCCAGGCTGATCCTGTTCGACGGCGTGTGCGGGTGCTGCCGCGCGGACGCACCGATTTCTTCTACGGAAACCTCGTGCGCTACCGCGTCTTCGGAAAGCTCGACGTCTGTCGATCGGCGTCGCCGGGTCAGCGAGACCGATTTCGCGACGGATCATTCCCAGCGGCCCGCCCGATGTCCTCGAGCACGCGACTGACCTCGTCGCGGGCGAACACGGGCAGCGCTGCGCCGTCGCTCCCCACCAGTCCCGAGCCCGGGCTCGCTTCGCCGATGACATGTGCCTCGAAGTCCGCGGCACCGAGCGCGTCGAGGGCCGCCGCGACGTCGTCGGGTCCGAAGGCCGCCAGGAGCGCGCCGGACGCGAGCGTGCCCCAGGGATCCGCACCGACGGCGCGGCAGACCTCGACGCCGGGTTCGAACCACGCCACCTCGTCCTCGCGGACGACGAGGCGCACGCCGGACGCGGCGGCGATCTCTGCGAGTCCCGTGGCGATGCCGCCCTCGGTGGGATCGTGGAGAGAGTGTGCGCCGTGGCGCGCCGCCAGGAGCGCGGGCCGCACCACGGAGATTCCCGGATCGCGGATCGCGCCGCGGGCGCGTTCGCGCTGAGTTGGCGACAGCGACCCCAGGCGTTCCGCCGCCTCGAGGGCGAGCACCGCAGCGCCCTCCACCGGGGTGGGTCCGACCTGGACGATCGCGTCGCCGGGACGCGCCCCGCCCGTCGCGACGACTTCTGCGTCCGTTGCAAGTCCAAGCATCTGGCCTACGACGACCGGCTGCGTGACGGCGTCCGTCACTTCGGTGTGTCCACCGACGAGACACGCGCCGACTTCGCGCAGCACGGCACGCATCCCGTCGAACAGCGCACGCACCGTGGCCTCGCGCGTGCCGACCGGGAGCATCACCGCCGCGAGGAACCAGCGCGGCGCGACGCCCATCACGGCGACGTCGTTGGCGTTGATGTGGACGGCGTGTCCGCCCACCTCGCTCCCCGTGAGTGTGATCGGATCGGTGGCGGCGACGAGGGTGCCGGCGTCCACGGCAATCGCACAGGCGTCCTCGCCGAGCGCGGGGCCGAGCTGCACTTCCGTGGGAAGATCCGTCCCGTCCCCAAGGAGGTCACGGAGCAGGTCGGGGGCGAGCTTTCCAGCGCGCAGACCTGTGCGGTCGTTCATGCGCGCGAGAGTAGTCCAGCTCTCGTCAGTGGGGCCCGCCCGAGAGCTTGTCCCACTCCTGGTGCCACTGATCGGCCGCAGCGGACGTGGCATCGGTGATCGTCTCGCCGAGCGCGATGATGAGTTTGGCATTCGCGGAGCCCGCGCGGGGCGTCGTTACGACGGCTACCCACGATTCGGGCTTTCCCGCGCCACCGATCGAGCTCTTGTAGAGCTGCCCATCGACGGCGTGTAGCCAATCGACCGCTTCTTCGTGCGTCATCTCGACCTCCGGCACAGCATCCGAGCGTGAACTCGTTCGAGATGGGTTCATTATACGGGCGCGCCAGTTCTTAGTGGGACGCAAAATCGCGGAAATGCGCAGGCAAGAGGTGCGCAAGAATTGCGGTCAGATGCGTGCGGGGCGTTCGAGGTGCTTCTCGATCGACTCGCGGACGCGCGCCGCGAACGCCTCCGCCGATTCCCGACGAAAGCTCTCGAAGGGGATCTCGTCGAGGATCTCGACGCGGATCGGATGTCGGCCGCGCAGGACGAAACCGCGTTTGGGGAGGACTTCGCAGGTGCCGTTCAGCACGATCGGGAGCAGGGGCCGCTCCGTCCGCTGCGCGAGCTCGAAGGCTCCCGTGCGGAACGGGCGCAGCTTGCCGTCGAGCGAGCGCGTGCCCTCGGGAAACATCATGATCGAGCTGCCGGCTTCGAGATCTTGCCGGCACTCCTTCATCATCTGCAACACGCTCTTCTTCTTGCCGCGCTGGATCTGCACGTAGCGGTTGAGGCGCATGTTCCAGCCGATGAACGGGATGCGGAAGTTCTCGACCTTCGACACCCACTTGAAATGGGTGAACAGTCGGAACAGGACCAGGATGTCGAGGAGCGACTGGTGGTTCGCGACCATCACGTACGTGGCGCCGGGATCGATCTTCTCACGGCCGACGATCGTTACGGGCCACGCGGGGTTGAGCCACGTGTAGAGCGATCCCCAGAAGCAGGTGAACTGGTGGAGGACACGGCGCCGGGGATCGAAGGGCAGGGTGACGAGCCAGATCCCGAGGGCGATGGGAAACAGTAGGATCGAGCTGGCGATCAGGAAGGCCCAGAAGACGATCGACGTTGCTGCGCGCAGCATTCACCCAGTATGCCGTCTCGCACAGGCTCCTACGAACGCCTCGAAGAGCCGCTCCCGATGGGGCCCCACGAGCTTCTCGGGGTGCCACTGCACGGCCATGCAGAAGCGCGCCCCCGGCAGCTCGACGCCCTCGATGACCCCGTCGTCCGCGCGCGCCGAAACGCGGAGGTCGGGTCCCGCGTCGGCGAGCGCCTGGTGGTGGAGGCTGTTGACGGGCTCGGGCGAGGCCCCGAGGACACTGGCGAGGCGGGTTCCGGCCTCGATCGCGATCCCGTGGCGGCCCGAGGCTTCCGCTAGCGCGTGGGGGCCCGCGCTCGGGAGATCGGCGGGAAGGTGGTGGTGGAGACTCCCCCCGAGCTCGAGGGAGAGGAGCTGCATGCCGTAGCAGACCGCGAGGATCGGGAGCTCGCGGTCGAGGGCACCGCGCAGGAGCTGCCGGTCGAAGCTCACCTGGAGCGCGGGAGCGATGTCGAACCTCACCGAGTCGTCGTAGCGCGCCGGGTCGGGCGGCGCGAAGTCGTCACCACCGGAAAGCAGCAGACCGTCGATGCCGTCGAGCAATCGCTCGGGGTCGTCCTGCACGGGCAGGTGGAGTGCAGCGCCGCCTGCCTGGGACACTGCGCGCGCGTACGCCGCGTCGCTGTAGAGGTAGTCGCGGCCCTCGCGCCAGCGCCCGCGGTCGTCCAGAGACTGCGGGATCCCGATGAGCGGACGCATCGACCAGAGTATACCCTCCGGTCCCGGATGCTCGGGGGACGCGCACGGGAACGGATGGGCGAATCGATTCGGGAGATTCGGGAACGAGCGACGTGGCGCGCGTCCTGATTGCCGGCTGCGGCTACGTGGGGTCCGCGCTCGGCGACCTGCTCGTGGGTCGGGGCGACGTGGTGTGGGGACTGCGCCGTCGCGTGCCCGGGTTGTCGGCGCGCATTCGCGCCGTCGAGGCAGACCTCGGCATTCCGTCGACGCTTTCCGAACTGCCTTGCGACCTCGACTACGTGGTCTTCGCGGCATCGCCCGGTGGATCGGAGGACGAGCTGTACCGCCGGTGCTACGTCGACGGCCTGCGCAACCTGCTGGACGCGCTCATCGAGCGCGACCAGTACCCGAAGCGGATCCTCCTTGCATCGAGCACTGCGGTGTACGGACAGGACGCGGGCGAGGAGGTCGACGAGACGTCAGCCACCGAGCCCACGCACTTCTCGGGAGTGCGACTCCTCGAAGCCGAGCGACTGCTCGCGAACGGACCGTTTCCCGCAACCGTCGTGCGCTTTGGTGGCATCTACGGGCCTCGGCGCACGCGGATGATCGACGGCGTGCGCGCGGGTCGCGCGCACTACCGCGCCGAGCCCCCGCAGTACACCAATCGCATCCATCGCGACGACTGCGCGGGAGTCTTCGCCCATCTGTTGGACCGCGAAGACGCGCCTCCGGTGGTGCTCGGCGTCGACGACGAGGCGGCACCGGAGCGGGTGGTGCTCGAGTGGATCGCCGGGGTTCTCGGCACGCAGGCGCCGCGGCCCGCCGAGGACGCAGTGCCGGAACCCGCGCGGCGCGGCAACAAGCGCTGCCGCAACGCACTGCTCCGCGCGACGGGCTACGAGTTCCGCTACCCGACGTTCCGCGAGGGCTATGCGAAGCTGATCGAGGACCTGCGCTG
>JABSQW010000162.1 GCA_013215605.1 Myxococcales bacterium | reverse complement strand
TACCCGACGCCTGGGAGCTCAGCTACGGCTTCGACCCCAACGATGCGAGCAATGCCCTCGGCGATCCCGATGGCGACGAACTCGTCAACCGCGACGAGTTCCTCCAGGGCACCGCTCCCCTCGACCACAACGGCTATACCGAAGTGGGGGTGTGGGGCATGGACGAGATCGCCGGCACGCTCGTGGGAGACACCACGGGCCTCGGCAACCACGGCGCCTTCGCGGCCACGCCAACCACGCCGACGTGGGTCGCGGGCCGCAGCGGCGGCGGTCTCCACTTCGATGGCACCGGCGCCCGCGTGGTGGTCCCCGACGCAGACAGCCTCGACGTCACCGACGCCTTCTCCGTCACCCTGTGGATCCGCCCGGAGCAGCAGCAGACCCAGCACCTGCTCAACAAGGCGTACTACAACCACTCGGACGGATTCGATCTCTCGCTCTCGGGAAGCACCGGCGTGGCCTTCGTTCGGATCAATCAGGCTTCGTTGGGCAACACGCTCAAGCTCTTCGCCACCACGCAATACCCCTTCGACGGCGCCACCTGGATGCACATCGCCGCTACATTCGACGGAGCCGACCTGCGCATCTTCGTAAACGGTGTGCTCGAAGGGTCGCTCGCGCTGCCCGGTCAGCGGATCCCAGCCGGCACTGACCCGGTCACGATCGGCGCGGAATTCGACGGCGACAATCCCTTCCTCGGCACACTCGATGACGCGCGTATCTACGACCGCGCGCTCGCGCCGGCCGAGATCGACCTCGTCACCCAGGGCCTCCCGCTGCTCCCGGACTCGGACGGCGACGGCGTCTACGATCCCTTCGACGCGTTCCCCGCCGATTCCATCGAGTGGCTGGACACCGACGGCGACGGCATCGGCGACAACGCCGATCTCGATGCCGACGGCGACGGCATGCCCGACGACTGGGAGATCCTCTACGGCTTCGACCCGCTCATGGCCGGCGACGCCCCTCTCGACGCCGATGGCGATGGCGTGATCAACCTCGAGGAGTACCTGGCGGGCACCCACCCGGCCGACCAGGACGGCGACGGCCTCGGGGACAGTATCGACGCCTTCCCCCTCGATCCCATGGAGTGGGACGACCTCGACCTCGACGGCATCGGGAACAACGCCGACCTCGACGCCGACGGCGACGGGATGCCCGACCTGTGGGAGTTTGCGGAGGGCTTCGACCCGCGCGACGCGGCCGATGCGCTCCACGATACCGACGCAGATGGGGCGACCCACCTCACCGAGTACCTGGCGGGCACGGACCCGCATCTGAACGTCGGCATCTATCGGGTCGGTCACTGGCGGTTCGACGAGCTGAGCGGCCCGACCGCGCTCGACGACTCGGGCTTCGCGAATCACGGTGCGATCCGCGGCAGCACCGCCTACACCCTGGGCCAGGACCTCTCCGCTCTCGATTTCGCTCTTCCCGGCGACTGGGTCGAGGTCCCGGACGCGGCCTCCCTCGACCTCGGGTCGAACTTCACCGCGCTGGTCTGGGTACGCGCGAACACGAAGGCCACGCAGTACCTGATGAAGAAGGCAGCGACCGGAGTGACCGACGGCTTCGAGCTGGCGCTCTCCGCAAGCGGCTCCGCCTTCGCGCGTGTCAACCAGGCGACGAACGGCGACCTCTACCGCGTCGATTCGTTCTCCGACTATCCCTTCGACGGCGAGACCTGGGTTCACCTCGGCGCGAGCTACGACGGGGTCGACCTCAAGCTCTACGTGAACGGCGTCCTCGATGGCGTGCTCCACGTGCCGGGACTCGCCATCGGAGCGAACGTGCTGCCGCTCACGCTCGGCGGCCAGCCGGACGGCAGCCTGGGACTCGATGGTGCGCTCGACGCGGTACGCCTCTACGACGAGGCGATCTCCGCCGAGGAGATCGCGTATCTGATGAGTGCCGACGTCGTACCGGACGGCGACGGCGACGGCGTCGATGGCGCCTTCGACGCCTTCCCCTACGACCCGACCGAGTGGAACGACACGGACGGCGACGGCGTCGGCAACAACGCCGACCTCGACAATGACGGCGACGGCATGCCCGACAGCTACGAGCTGCTCTATCAGCTCGATCCGATGAACGCGGCGGACGCTCTCGCCGACACCGACGGCGACGGGATGGGCAACTTCGAAGAATACAGGCAGGGTACGGACCCCCGCGACGACATCGTCTACGGCAACTCGGGCACCTGGTACTTCGACGAGGGCGCCGGCACCACAGCAGTGGACAGCTCCGCGTACGCGAACCACGGCGGACTGGTCGGTGCACCGCTCTGGATCCAGGGCACCATCGACTTCTTGAACCCGTCGGACCGCGCGCTCATCCCCACGCACCCGTCCCTCGATATGACCGACGCGATCAGCCTCGCCGCGTGGATCCGACCGAACGAGACCGGCGACC
>JABSQW010000161.1 GCA_013215605.1 Myxococcales bacterium | reverse complement strand
TTCCACGAGCTGCTTCGCGCAGCGCTCCTCGAAGCCGCTGCGCGCGCTGAAGCGGAACGGAAACTCCCGCTCTCCGTAGTAGCGCTCGGCGCGCTCGATGGCGGCGTCGAGGTCGTCGAGCGTCGGCTTGAGGATCGCGAGGTTGTGCTCGCCCATCGGAAATCCGCAGCAGGCGATCAGCAGGTCGCGACTGTCGACCACCTCGCCGGCCGGTGAGTTCCCAAGGAACAGAACGTGCGAGCGGTAGTAGTCGAGGTCGACGGCGTGAAGAAGTCGATCGGGGGGGGTGGGCTCCATCTCTCCCTGGCTTTCCGGGCGCTGGCCGGATCGATACACCAGCGGCGATCTTCCGGCAACGTCCTCAGCCGGCAGCAGGAGAGTGCGCGTGAATCGTCTTCACGACATCGAGGTAGACGTGGCGCACCACGTCCACCTCGAAGCCCGCGCGCTTCACGTTGTCGACCGTCGGGCGATTCATCTCGGGCCCGAACTTCTTCGCGAGCGGCGTCATCAGGTTCATCATCAGGCTGAACGGAAAGTAGCGGCTGCCGGTGTGTTCGAACATGTGGAGCTCACCGCTGG
This sequence comes from Myxococcales bacterium, assembly GCA_013215605.1. Taxonomy (GTDB): domain Bacteria; phylum Myxococcota_A; class UBA9160; order UBA9160; family SMWR01; genus JABSQW01. The sequence goes on along the minus strand of JABSQW010000161.1, from coordinate 1,483 downwards.
GCCGCAGCACGCGTCGCAGCGATTCGAGGCCGCGCACCGGATCCGGTACCGAGCAGAACGTGCACGAGGTGAAGACCTTGTCGAAGTGCCCATCGGGATAGTCGAGATCGTGGACGTCGCACACGCGCATCTCGAAATTTCCCCGGTAGGCCTCGGCGCGCGGGCGGGCCTTCTCGAGCATCTTCGGGCTGATGTCGATGCCCACGATGTCGCGATTCTCGGGGAAGAAGGGAATGTCGAGACCCGTGCCGACGGCCAGGAACAGGACCTTCCCGTCCATCGCGGAGAAGAACTCCTGCTTGAACGGAGCCCAGCGTTTCTCGGGTCCGTTGCCCGCCATGAGGTCGAAGTTCGCAGCGGCCTTGTCCCACTTCCTGCGCGTGATCTCGGAGACGTTGGCGTCCATGGAATTCCCCTAAGCGTTCGCGCGCAGACGCGCGTTCGCAATCGACGTGATCACGAGACCAAACAGTCCGATGAGCGCGCCCCATCCCGCGGCGTCGCCGACCGCGAGACCCCGCATGGCTTCCACCATGGCGATGCACATGCCGGACAGCATGCCGCCGAACATCACCGGGATCATGATTTCCATCGCGCCGAAGAACGGCGCGAAGGCGAAGAAGACGGGCATGACCACCGCCATGCCCACGACCATGCCGATGAGCATGGCGAGCAGCATGTTGAAACCCTCACCGGTGGCGCCCAACGCAGCGAGGCCCGCGATGGCTCCGGCGGTAGCCGTGGCGGCGGCGTCGCCGAGAATGAAGTAGGGACGGGTTTCCATGGGGGGCTCCTCATCGTTCGTCGCGGTCCGCATCGGGTCGGCGGACCACGCTCCGGGGTGCGTTCCATACTACTCTGTTCTCGTGGCCTCCCCCTCGCTGTTCTCGCTCGCCGATCCCGTCGTCTATCTCGTGACCGCCGGGACGGGCGCCGAGCGCAACGGATTGATCGCGACGTGGGTCACCCAGGCCACACTCGCCTCGAAGCAGCCGCGCGCGCTGGCCGTGATCTCGAGCGATTGCCGCACGGGGTCCCTCATCGAAGACACCGGACGCTTCACCCTGCAGCTCCTCGAGGAGAGTCAGCTCGATCTCGTGGGCCGCTTCGGACTCGGAACGCGTAAGGGCGTCGACAAGTGGGAGGGCCTCGAGACAGCGCCTTCGCCCGCGGGTCTCCCCCTCGTCGCGGGTACCTGCGGGTGGGCGGATTGCCGAGTCGCGCACACCCTCGACACCGGGGATCGCTTCATCTACGTGGCGGACGTCGAGACGCAGCACATTGAGCTCGGACGGTCTCCCATGAGAGAGTCCCTGGCGCTGGGTCGTCAGTCCGAAGAGGTCGCGCGCGCTTTGGAGCGAAGTTACGAGCTCGATATCGCGCGCGACGACGGATTGCTTGCCGAACCCGCGGGTCCCGTCGACCCGCGAGATCTGCGGTTCCGCACACCGGATCGGAAATGAACGGAGGGAACGATGGCTGA
>JABSQW010000160.1 GCA_013215605.1 Myxococcales bacterium | reverse complement strand
GCTCCGAAGCCAGCCCGGCCTCACAGAGCAGTTTCATGGTGCGGTAGACGGTCGTGTACCCGATGTTGGACGCCTGCTCGCGGGCTCGCTGGTAGAGCTCTTCGAACGTGGTGTGCCCGGTCTTCTCGAGAAACACGTCGAGGATCAGGTCGCGCTGGCGCGTGTGTTTGAGGCCGTGATCCTCGAGATAGCGCGCGAGCGCGCGGTGTTGGACCTCGTTGGCCATCAGCCCACAGTAATCGAGCGCATTTCGGGATTCAACGGAGTCACCGCCCGAACTCGAGGAACTCCGCGCGTTTGCGCCCGTCAGAGAACCTCGAGAAGCTCCTCGGCCATGTCCGCCACGGCGTTGTTCGAGTCGAGCGCCAGCGTGCGGACCTGGCTCTTCTGACCCTTCGTGAGCTTGGGTCCGTCGCCTTCGTGGAGCTCTCGAAGCTTCTCGAGGGCTCCCACCATGAGGTCGGAATTCCCTGAGTCGAGGAACATCGAGAGCAGGGAAGGATCCTCGGGCATCCCGAGCGCTTTCGCGTAAGCCGCGCAGGAGTCGGCGAGCTGCGGGGTGCCGTGGGCGTTCTTCACCGCCTTTGCGAGGTCGTCGCCCTCGGCGCCGCCCTTCGCATCCGTGAAGAGCCCGTCGATCTGCTTGATGTACTGCCGGGACGCCGCCGCGGCGCGCGCCTTGGCGGCGGGTCCCAGCGGTCTGGGCTCCGAGGACCCGCGCGCGCTTCCGCGCATCCGGTCGATCTCGCTCCAGCTGCGCTTCTCGCGTTCCGGCCGCTCGTCGTCGCCACCCATGAGCCGCTCCTTCAGGGAGACGAACGCGCCGCGCGCTCCGCTTTGCTCAGGTTGCGCTGCGCCGCGACGTTCTCGCAGTCGAGATCGACAGCCCGTTGGAAGGCGACCAGCGCGTCGTCGTCCCGACCCGCGGCAGTGTAGGCCAGACCGAGGTGATTCTGGATTTCGGACGCCTGGGGGACGAGGGCCGCGGCTCGCTCGAGGTCGTCGACGGCGCGGAACACTTCGCCGCGGTCGAGGGCGCCCGTCCCGCTCCCGTACAGCACGGCACCCTGCCAGGCGCTGCAACCGGCGATCAGCGCGACGCAGCAGGCGAGCGCGGCGACGAAAACAATGCGGGCGACACGAGCGGCCACCTCTACTGGATCGCGATCCGTGCGATCACGGGCAGGTGATCCGACGCCCGGCGAGCCGCCTGACTCGTGTGCGCATTGACTTCGGTGATGTTCACGCCGCGCGCGTAGATGCGATCGAGCGCCAACACCGGCCGCGCCGAAGGGAACGACGCGGGCCAGTCGAGGTTGTGGTGTGTCTCGAGCTCCTTCTCGAGAACGCGAGTCGCCTTGCACTTGCGCCACGCGTTCATGTCACCGAGCAGGACCGTCGGGCCCGCGTGCAGCTGCGGGTGGTCGAGCAGCGAACGCACCTGCGTGTGCCGGGTGCGGTCGGAGAGGGCGAGATGCGTAGTCACCACCGACAACGGCGAACCCTCGATGTCGAACTGCGCCGCCACCGCCACGCGTTTCTCGAGGCGCGAGTACGACAGATCGAGCATCGCCACCCCGGAGATCGGGTAGCGCGACAGGATGGCGTTGCCGAGCTCGCCGCGCTTGTGGACGCGCGTCGCCGCAAACGCCAGGTGGAGACCCAGTGCGTCGGCGAGCGCGATGAGCGGATCCGATCCCTGGAGTGGACGCAGTACCTCCTGCAGTCCAATGACGTCTGCGTCGAGTTCCGAGATCACGAACCCGGCGCGCGCCGGGTCGGGCCGGGTGCGACCGTTGAGACCGGCCCAGCGGTGGACGTTGTACGTCGCGACCGAGATCGTGCCGCGGACGGGCAGCGCGGGGAGCCCGACTTTCGGCGCCCGCAGCAGACACAGGTGGGGCGTCGTCAGGTGCGCGGGGGACGTCGGTTGCTGTGCCTTGCGTCGCTTTCGCTCGCGCCTGACGGCGCGCGCCTGCCCTGCTCGGGTCCGAAGAGCCATACGTGCTGGATTTCGCCCCAGTGCAGTGGTCAAGAGGGTTCGAACCGGATTGGCTTCACTCTCAATCGACCCGACGCTCGCCCGAATGAGAGCGGGGATTCGACCCCATCATCGTGCCCGAGCGTCCACTTCCGCGCAGGGGGTACTCTTAATAGCCCGTCGTCACGCGACTTTGCGAACTTGAGCAAAAGCCCTGGAGAGGGAGCGCCGATACCCAATGATGTCCCATGACGAGAGCGAAACCCAGCCCGTTGAAGAGTCTGCTCGATGCGCCGAAGGTCCGCGCGGCCG
>JABSQW010000016.1 GCA_013215605.1 Myxococcales bacterium | reverse complement strand
CCTCATGATCGACGTCTATTTCTGCAACGAGATGTTGCGAAAAGGGGGAATCATGGTCTTCGACGATTCACCCATGCCGGCGGTGTCGAAGATCAACAAGTTCCTCACAACCCACTACGAGTATCGCGAACTCGACTACTCAAAATACGGACAAGACTCACGACTGCGGATCTGGATGGTACTGAGCCAGAGTGGCGTCATGACGCGCCCCTATCGAGCCTTCAGAAAGACCGAGGCAACCGAATCACTGCCCGTCAAACAGGACTGGAACTTCTTTCGGAAATTCTGAGCGCCGCGCCATTTCAGATCCCGGTGCCGCCTGAGGGACCCGTAGGCGGCAATGCCGCAACGACGTCTTCGATACCGAGCGATCTCGTCGGACTGGACGTGGCAGCGTAGGAGCGAAGACCTTCAAACCAGCGTCCAAGAATCACCCGCGAGTTTTTTGCACCCGTGTCGATACCACGGCTGCGAATGGAGTCAGTCGTTCCACAGGTTCTCGAACTTCCTATCTGCCGCCCGCGCTCCGAAATAGACAAGGCCAGAAAGCAAGACGGCCCAGCCGAGCGGAGGCAGGAGCGGAACGGACGCCGTCGCCGAAGGACAGATCAGCAGGTCGTCGACGCCCCCTTCCACGAGGCTGCCGTCGGCAGTGCCGTCGGAGACCTGGACGCGGAACTTGACGGTTGATCCCGCCGCCAAAGTGGTCGTCGCTTCGCTCCAGGCCGCGTTCGTGGCGACGTCGCCTGTCGACGCCAGGGTGGAATAGCTGGTCCCGCCATCGGTCGAGATCTCGAGCAGGAAGAAGTCACCGGCCGGGTCGTCAGCGGTCTCGCTCTGGCCGTGGAAGTACCAGATCGAAATCTCGGAGTCGACTCCGACCGGGTAGACCGGCGACTCGGCGATGCAGACACCACCGTCGACGTCACCGGTACTGTTGCTCGTGTTGGTGGCGGTGAAGAGGGCCTGGCCGGAGACCGAAGTGTGGTCACCGTCGACCTGGGTGACGATGCCGCCCGCGGACGACTGCTCGGTCGGAGTGGCGGTCACGAAGGCCCCAGTCGAGCAGGTCGAGGCGGCGCTGTTGAACCAGCCGGCGAGGCCGCCCTCGAAATGCTCGTCGACGGCGCCGCCCACGGGCCAGCTGGCCTCCATCGAATCGAACCAGCCTTCCGGAATGCGGAAGTCCCGCTTCTGTTCGATGTGGACGAAGCTTCCGTTGTAGCCAGTCGCCGCGGTGCCGCAGACCGACTGCGGAGCCACGCCGTTCAAGAGACGTCCCTGGGTGTTGGTGGTGGCGTTGAGGGTACAGCTCGGCGTGCCTCCGGGCACGACCACGACCCAGCCGGGGTGACGCGCCTCGAGCTCCGCTTGCAGAGTCAGGATGTCGTCGCCGGCGATCGGCGTGCCGTCGCCGGGGGAGCGACCGTTGGTCATGTAGACGTCCACCCCGGGGCAGCTCGAAGTGCCCATGCCGTGGAATTGGATCACCACGAGTTCTTGGTCGAGCTGCTGCGTCTGGTACCAGTCGAGCGTCGCCTCGGTAGTGGTATGGAACATGTTCTCGACGTTGTGCGCAGCGTCGGATTCCCTATACGAGCTCTGGCAGGTGCTGTCGGGATCGTTGGCGTTGCGGTGGCTGCCGGTCAAGAGGAAGCTTCGCGCCCGGATCGTCTTGAAGACGCTTGCCCCCTGGAGCGCGGTATCGAGATCGTTCAAAGGATGGGGAATCTGGATCGCCAGCTCGCGCTGCGGTTCGAGACTGGTGACGAACGTTCCCCAGGCCTTCTTGTTCGGGTCGCCGATCTCGGCGATCTCGGCCAGTACGCAGTACGTGTCGCCGTTCGAGGCATCGGTGAAGGCGGTGATCTCGTAGAGGCCAGCGAGGCCTGGGGGCAGTGAGACCGCAGCACAGGCGCCGCTCTGGCTGCCGTCTAGCATGTCCTTCACCACTTCGTCCCATTCGATCTGCTCACCGAGGCTCGGCACGATGAAGCCGTTGGTGCCGCTGCGCGGCATGTGGTTCGAGTCGACAAGACAGGCGGTCAGCGCCTCGAGGGTCGTTGCCGCCGGGCACGCGGTGACCGCTGCGCCGGCGTCGGTCGGAAGGACGAGCAGCATCCCAACCGCCGCAGCAAGCAGCGGTCTGGTACCGCGTTTGAAGATGAAGCCCAACCCCACCCTTGTACACAAGCCGTTTGTGAAGAACAACAGGAACTACCATCGCGAACAGCTGATTAGCGGACCATTGAAAGATCTACACAAAGGTTTGGGATGAGGAAAAGGCAATCACGGTGTCTGGTTGGAGGGATCGTTGCGTGCGGGATCCAGAACGAAATCCACCCGAGCTGCGCCATGGCGTCTCGCGTCTGGCGGGCTCATCTCCCTCAGTCGAAGACGATCCGCTGGATCTTCGAGTTCAACCCTCCGCTCCTGGCGTTGGTGACGTTTGTCGTCGCTGCGTTGCTCACGCCGTCCCAGTAGTACTTGATCAACCGTGCTACGCGCTTGATGAGCGCTAGGCCGGCGTCTCTCCATCGACCAGGATCGCGTATTGCCGCTCGGGGTCATTGCAAGGGATGGAGAGCTGCTCACCGCCCTCGGGCATGCGCAGACACGCACCCTCTGGCGCGAATTGCACGATATAGGTCTTTCGGACGTGATCCGCGCTGCGATTCGGCCCGGTCTTGTGCGGCGTGAGGGAGGAGAAGACGACCACGCCCCCGGCGCGAACCGGTGCGGCGGCCACGGGCCCGGGCGCTTCTTCTACGATCTCCCACCCGAGATCCGTCATCGTGTGGGCGTAGGTGCCATCCCGGTGGCGTCCTTTCATCACGAGGGGACAGCCGCTTTCTTCATCGGTATCCGTCAGTGCAACCCAGCACGTGAGGTATTGCTGTGGTTCGATGAAGGTATAACCGTTGTCCTGATGCCACGGGAAGCGCTCCAACGTGCCCGGCTTCTTGTAGACCGCCTGATCCCAATAGAGCCGAACGTCCTCACCCAACAGGTCGTATGCGATGTCCCGAAAGAAGGACCGCTGGGTGAATGCCTTCGCCCTCGGCGACTCCATGACCAGATGCGGGGTAAAGGTAATCTCGCCGGCACGCGCGATGAAGGCCTTGCCGTTGAATTGATCCCGGACGATCTCCTCCATCCTGGCTTCCAGCGGGTCGATCTCTTCGATCAGCTCCGAGATCGTTTCGGGATCGAAGACATTCTCCAGGACGACGAAGCCGTCGCGATTGTATTGCTCCGCTTGCTCGTTGCTGAGAACGCGGAAGGGCCCCTCGCGATCCCGCCACTCGAAATGCTGATTCAATTCATGCGGCTTCAATGTCGAGTGCAAAACTGTTCCCTGATCGCGTGCGTCGCCTCGGTACGGGTGCGATCCATACTAGGACATCGGTGCGTACGGCGATCAGCGGGCTGGGTACAGCGCGCAGACCGCGCGGATCCAGCTGCGGTCCGTGCGTGGATCGCGCGTCGAAGGAAGCGTGGCGCCCTGGCGCTTCGCTCCGTCCGCGAACACGCGTGCGATGGTCGCCGGATCGAGGTCATCGCTCCCTTCGTCCACGGTCGCCGCGGCTTGGGCGTCCGCGAAGACGTGCGCCTTCCAGAGGATCGAGAGCCGTATGCGCTCGAAAGGCCAGCGCACCACGCCCTCGGCGCCGTCGCAGATCTCCCAGCCGCCGTCGGAGTGGGCGTGGAGCCTCGCCGAACGGCGAAGCCGACCCCTCGGAAGCCTCTCGGAGGCCGGGCCGACCTCCCGCGTGCGATGGCGCATCCGGTCGTTGTCGCTCACGAGTGCCGCGTTCCAGAGCGGCATCGCCTCGAGGCGCGATGGCGCGCCCGGACCGTCGGGCCAGTACTCGAAGCCTCCGTCCGCGCCGAGGTGGAACCAGCAGAGCGCGGAAGCCACGCGAATCGCCCAGCGCTCGAACAGGCCCGACCGACCCATCGCGTAGAGGAGTTCGGCCGGATGGTCGCGCGCGGGCGCCCCGCGGAAGTACGGCAGGTCGACGTGGGCCGCGCCCGCCGGCATCGGCCCCATCAGGTTGGCCATCACGGCCTGCGGCCGGACGACCCGCGCGCCGAACAACTGCCCGGCTGCTTCCACCAGCCTCGCGTCGTGCAGCAGTGCCTCGGCCTCCGGGAGGAAGGTCTTGCCGGGCACCACCCAGTAGGCGCGGAACCAGGGGTCGGGGTTCTCGCCGGCGTTCTCGTACCCCAGGTCGATGACGCTCTGGAGCCGGTACGGCGCACCGGCCCGAACGCAGTGCATCACCAGCGACGGATCGTCGAAGAGCGGGTCGATTCGGATCGGTGTGGGGAGAGCACTCACTGTTCGAGCCTGCGGGTGGCCTCGGTTCCGGGCGGGCCGAGCCCGCTGCGCGGCGCGGTCAGTCGCGCCGCGCCGAAGCGTCGGGCCTCACCACCTCGATCTGGCCCGTGACCAGGGCTCCGGTGAAGCCGGCGTCCGTGTGAAGCGCTTCCCCCGCGATGTAGGACGAGTGCGGGCTGTTGAGGAAGACGAGCGGCCAGCCCTGCTCGATGGAGGTGGAGCGGCGACCGGAGGGTCCCACGTAGGCGTTGATGAGATCCGCGCCCGACTGTGCCTCGAAGTCGGACATCATGCCCGTGTCGGTCGGCCCCGGATTCGTGCAGTTCAATCGGATGCCCGTGGGAAGCAGGGTCGCCGCGCGCCACGCTACCCAGATGTTGAGCGCCTTCTTCGACAGCACGTAACCGCCGGACTCCTGGAGCATCGCGGCATTCGCTTCACACCAGGCCTTGCCCGCCGCGAAGTCCGGTGACGAGACGAGCGGCATGAACTCGGCGACGCTCTCCTGCCAGCCGAGCCCGGCCGTCGATGCCACGCAGACGATGGCCGAGCCCCGGGGCATGGAGGGCACGAGCGATTCGATGAGTTGCTTGGCTCCGACGAAGTTGACGAGCATCGTGTCGAGTTCCGAAAACGGCGGCCCGGGCAGGCCGGCAACGCTGAATACGGCATCGATGGGGCTGCCAATCGCGCCGACCGCGGATTCGATGGCCTCGGGGTCGCGCAGGTCGATCTCGAGGCTCTTCGCCACCGGCACCCCCGTGGGCTTCACGTCCAGGCCGATCACCTCGGCCTCGAGATCGACGAGGATCTGCGCCGCCGCCTCCCCCATCCCCGAAGCGGATCCAGTCACGACGACTCGCTTGCCCCTGTAGCCCAATACGTCACTCATGCAGTGCTTCTCCTCGTTCTCGTGCTGACGCAAATGCGGCGCCGACTCATTCTACCTCGCCGCGGCAGCTCTCGACGGCCCCTTTTCGGCGATGCGGATCGGTGTCGGAGAGGGAATCATGCGGCGTATGACTTGAGAGTAGAATGGGCCGAATGAACACCCAGGGAATCGTCATCGCGCTGATCGATGTGCCCCAGGAGCACACCGAGGACTACAACCGCTGGTACGACTTCGATCACCTGCCGGAGTTTGCGGCACTGCCGGGCATGCTCCTCGGTCGTCGCTACGTCGCCCCACCGGAGTACAAGGCGCTTCGGCTCCCGAGCCCGCTCCCCGAGCTTGCCGACGGCTGCGGGACCTACTGCACGACCTATCTGATCGGCGACGCTGACTTCGACGCGGTGCAAGAACGCTGGAGCCAGCGCGGCGACGATCTGAGGAAGCAGCGACGCATGTTCCGCTACGGGAAGATCGCCGATGTCGGGTACTACCGCCTCGACTACACCCAGGTACGCGACGACATCCCCGCCTCCGCGGAGGCTGCGCCTCACCTCCGCGACACGGGGATCATGATCGTCCTGACCGAGGTGGCCGACCCCGCGGAGCGCGCCGGGGTCGACCAGTGGTTCCGAGACATGCACGCCCCCGATCTGCTGGAGGTCCACGGCGTCACCGCCGCCATGCGCTTCTCCCGCGTCGACAGGCCCCCCGGCCGCTACGCGAACGTCTACATGCTCGAGGGCGATCCCCTCGAGACCCAGCGGGATCTCGACCGACGCATCCCCGAATGGCAAGAGCGCGGTCGCTCCCCCGCCCCGGGCGGCGCCTCACAGATCCTGTTCCAGAGTGTGTACCGGCCGGTCCTCCCGATGCAGTACGACTTCCAGGTGGAATGACGTTTCGCCGGGCACGCCCAGGAGAGACGCCGCCAGCTCGGCCAACCCCCATGCTGCAGGGGTCCGCAATGGCGGCACTCCTGCATCGCGACCCCCCGGACGCTGGGCGCTTCAGGAAGAGTATCGGTCGCGCAGCTCGAACTTGACGATCTTGCCCGACGCGTTGCGCGGGATCTCGTCGATCAACTCGAGCCGCTCGGGGATCTTCTGGCGCATCAGGCCGCTGCTCTCGCAGTGCGCGACCATCGCCTCGAAGGTCAGTGGCGGCTCGCCGGCCGAGCACTGCACCACCGCGCAGCAGAGTTCCCCGCGCTCGCGATCGGGCAAGCCGATCACCGCGACATCCGCCACGGAGGAAAGCGTGTAGAGGACGTCTTCGACTTCCTTGGCCGAGATGTTCTCGCCCTTGCGGATGATCACGTCTTTCAACCGACCGGTGATCACGACGAAGCCGTCTTCGTCGAGGTAACCCAGATCGCCCGTGTGAAAGAAGCCGTCCGCTTCGAACGCCGCGGCGTTCAGGGAGCTGTCGAGGTAGCCCTTGCACAGCATCGGACCCCTGGCGCAGATTTCGCCGACCTCCCCGGCGCCCAACGCCGCGCCGTCCGGAGAGACGACCCGGATCTCCACCCCCGGACTCGCGCGACCCTCGCTGATCGCGAGCTTCTCGTCGGGGTCGTCGACGGCGTTCTGCGAGAGGATCGGCATCTCGGTCAGGCCGTAGCCGGAAACGATCCCGACGCCGCCGAGCTCT
>JABSQW010000159.1 GCA_013215605.1 Myxococcales bacterium | reverse complement strand
GGCGACGCGCCCGGCGAGTCGGCCCTCCGCGCCTCGGTCGGGGGCGGATCGAGCGTCGGTCGCCGGCATGAGGCGATTATGCGGGTCGATGAAAAGACGCGTCAACGCCTGACAGCGCCGCCTTTCTGCCCGCCGACGAGAAGCACGCCGGGTTCTCGAGGCCCGTGCGCACGCCCACCGGGCCCCGCGCATCTCGCTTTGCCGGCCGAAGCCCGGGCCTACTAGACTCCCGCGCGTATGCGGGAACGTGACGTCACAGCGCTCGACCTCGCCGCGCTCTGCGTTTTGACGGGTACGCTGACGACGGTCGTCTTCTACCGCTACGGCGTCGACAACCACATCGCCGAGCTGCCGATCCTGATGCGGGCCATCGATCCCGCCTACCTCGCGAACGACTTCTATACGAACGCCACCGCCGGTCCCGGTCCCCGCTTTCTCTACGCGCGCTTCGTCGCGTGCTTCGCCACGCTCGAGACCCTCCCCTACGTGATCTTCGCGCTGACGTGGATCGCCAACGTCTCGATCGCGGCCATCACGGCTGTGTCCGCGCGCTGGTGGTTCGGTGGCTCGGGGCTCGCGGGTGGGAGCGCCGCGGCCCTCGTCATGAGCGTGTCGACGTTTCGACTCGGGTTCGCGCCGGCGATCTACGTGTCGCAGCTGCTTTCGAGCCGCGCGGCCGCGCCCTTCGCGCTTCTGGCGATCTTCGCCGCCCTCGCCCGGCGACCGATCCCCGCGGCGCTGTGCGCCGGCGCCGCAGCGCTCATCCACCCGACCTTCGGTCTCGAGACGGGAGTGATCGCACTCGCAATCTGCGCGCTCGGGGAGTTCGTTCACGACCACGACCGACCCGCGGGCGGCTCGCGGGGGATCTCGTTCGGCGCAGCCGTTGCGCTCTTCGGCGGAATCGGTGTCGTCGCGGCCTGGCCGGAGCTCTCCGGGGAGCGCATCGACGGCGCGGAATTCCTCGCGATCGAGACGCTCTTCCGTCACCCGCACCACAGCCTGCTGAGCGAACAGGCGACGCGCGATGTGCTGCGCGCCGGAATCTTCGGACTCGGCAGCATCGTGGCACTGTGGCTCGCGGATCGCGTCGTGGGCGTTCCGCGCACCCAGACCGTTGTGGGACTGTGCCTGGCCATCGGATTGCTCGTCGGCGCCACGTTCGGCGCCCTGCTCTTCGAGGCCATCCCCGACCGCACACTCGCGCTCGCCCGTCCGCTGCGATTGCTCTATCTCTTGAAGTGGTGGGGTCTCGTGCTCGTCGGAGGGCTGCTCGCCGCGACCTGGCAGCAGTGCGGCACTGCGCGGGTACGCATCGCGATCTCGCTGGGCACAGCGGCTTTCCTCGCACTCGTCGCACGCCCGAGCGCCGGGACCGCCCTGTGTCTCGGACTCGCCAGCGCCGCAGTACTCGGCCTCTGGCTTCCGCGTCCGGATGGGACGGGCCGGCTCGCGACGCGCACCGCTGCGCTGGCCCTCGCCGCTGCAATGCTCGCGCAGCTCTTCTTCGGCGAAAGGATGCTTCCCGTGAGCTGGCTCGAACGCACGGCCCGACTGCGTCCGGCGCTCACCCTCGATACGCTCCCCGGCGACGAGGCAGACATCGCGCGCGCCGCCCGCTCCCTCACCCCGAGCCACGCCGTCTTCGTCACGCCTCCCGACACCGGCGTGTTTCGGATGGTCGCCGAGCGAGCGACTGTGGTCGACTTCAAGGCGTTCCCGTTCGGCGACACGGCGATGGTCGAGTGGCGCGAGAGGCTGCGCCGCTGCTACGGCGACACCTCGAAATCCGGCTTTCGCGCCTCGCGCCAGCTGGCGGCCCGCTATCGCGCAACGGCTCCCGAGACGCTCGCCGACCGCGGCTGCGACTACGGGGCGACCTTCGCCGTGATCGAACGCGAGACGAAGACCGCGCTTCCGCTGCTCGCCGAGAACGCGAGCTACGCGATCGTCGCGCTGCCCTGACTCGCTCGACGCTGTCTCACGAACTCCTCGCAGCGACGGCCGGCCCGCTCTACTCCGCGGCCGGACTCGGCTCCGCGTAGCCGATGCTCTCGAGCAGCTGTCGGTGCTCGTCGTCGACGGCTGGTGTCGGGCGCAGCGGCCGGGGAGCGACCCGTTTCCCGGCGTCGAAGGCCGCGAGGCGCTCCCGAAGCACGAGCACCCGATCGGGTTGCGCGCTCGCGAGATTTCGCTCTTCGCCGGGATCGTCGGCGACGTGATACAGCTCGGGCTGCGCGCCGTCGCGCGCGATCAGCTTGTAGTCACCCACCTGGATGGAGCGAATTGCTCGCAGCCACGGCTCGCGATCGAGCGCGGGGTGGCGTTTCCGCACGGCGTCGAGGGGCTTGGTCTTCGGCTTCAGGTACTCGCCGACGATGGGGCGG
>JABSQW010000158.1 GCA_013215605.1 Myxococcales bacterium | reverse complement strand
GCTCGGTCGCCGGATGTTTCGGGGAGCGGCGCCCGAAGCTGAGCAGCGCCATCAGCAGCGTGAGCGAAAGGACGAACGCCGCAATCACACCAAACGCCGCGTACACGCCCTGGTGGGAAATGCTCTTGATCGGCGCGAAACTCATGGAACCGAAGCCGACGGCCGTGGTGAGGCTCGCGAGCAGACACGGCGTACCCACCAGATAGAGGGTCTGCACCAGCGCTTCGCGGCGATCGCCCAGCTCTGCGAAGCGCCCCCGAAACTCCGACAGGATATGCACGGAGTGGGCGACGCCGATCGCCGTGAGCAACGTCGGAACGCTCCCGAAGCTCATGTCGAGCTTCCATCCGAGAAGGGCGATGAAGCCAATACACATGAACACAGCGAGCTGCACCACCACCACGGGCGCCACCACGCCGAGAAAGGAGCGGAAGAAGGCAACGAGGATGACCGCAATCACGACCGTCGTGATCATGTCGAGCTTCCCGCCCTCGCTGGCAATGATCCGGTTGTAGACCGCGTTCAGCGGGACGTCGCCCGAGTGATAGAACCGGATCTCCGAGTATTCGGGGCGCGCGAAGATCTCCTCGATGACGGTGTCGGTCGCCTGGGGATAGAGATTCTCGAGCGCGTCGCCGAGTTCGGGATCGACGCGGATCTCCTCGGGTGGGTCCGTGCTCGAGCGGTCCATCTTGATGATGATCGCCGCGTGGGTGGCGTCCTGGCTGAGAATCCCACCGACGAGCATCGGCTTCGAGAGGAACCTTTCGCGTAGCGCGAGAAGCTCCTCTTGGGACTCCGGAAAGTCCTTCTCGAGCTTGCGGATCTCGATGCCGTCTTCGACGCCCGTGACGAGCTCCGCGTTCACGAGGCTCTTCACCTCGTAGACGAACGGCACCTCGTCCTCCAGGGCCTTCGTGAGCTTTACGACCTTGCGCATGATCTCGAGGTCGAACGGGCCGTACTCGGCGCCGGGCACCTCGTAGAGCACGTAGCTGACTTCGTCCGAGCCGAAGTCCTCCCGGTACTGCTCGTAGGAGAGGTAGGCGGGATCGCCGAGGTCGAAGTACGCCTCGTAGCTGTTGTCGATCCGGGCGAGGGAGCTGAGCTCCAAGCTCGAGTACCCAATCGCCAGGCAGATCCCCATCACGATCCAGCGGTGATCGAAGGACCAGCCCGCAACCGCCGCGAAGACCTCGTTCAGAACCGTGATGAAGGTGCGCTGAGACTCGCCCTTGCTACCACTCGGACCATCCACCATGGGTCACCCTGTGCGCCGAAGAGCAGTCACTCTAGCGGGAAACAGGCGTTTCCGGGCGCCCTCCGAGGCGCTCGAACAGGTAGAACGTCGATCGCACGTAGTGGAGATCGCTGGGTAGGCGCAGACCGAGCGCGCTGGCGACGCGGATCGGCGGTTCGAAGGGCGGCCCCGCAGAGGCGATCATCCCGTAGCGCTCTCCGGCGAAGAGCGCCTTTACGAAGGCCTCCGCACTCGGACCCGCCGCGTGCTGACGCGCGTACTCGGAGGTCGCGATGAAGTCGAGCCGCATGCTCAGGTAATCGTTCGCGTCGAAGTCGCTGCGCAACATCAGACCGCCGATCTCGTAGCCAGCCGTGTCGAAGGAGTCGGGCGGCCGAGGGCTGTAGGTCTGGTCGCCGTGGAACGACGCCGTCACTCCGATCGTCGACCCCCTGGGCACGGCTTCCGCCATGAAGGCGCCGAGTTCCCGCCGCGGGTCCTCATCGAACTGCATGGGCCACACGTACGAGACCGACAACTGTGCGGCAAAGACGACAGCCGCGATCTGGACCGCGGCCGCGACGCGCGCCCTTCCCCCGGCCAGCTTCGCCGCTCGACGCCCGAGCGAATCGAGCGCAACGGCGGCGAGGATCGCGAACAGTGGCGCGACGATCTCGAGGTGCCGCATCATGTCCCCGCCAACGCGGCCCAGAAGCAGCCACGCAAAGACGAAGTGGGCGATGAGCGGCACGTCGACGTCTTCGCGACGCCGGCACAGCCGTGCGAATCCCAGCCAGCCTGCCAAAGCGGTGACGCTGCCAAACGCGTAGGGCGCGGTCGTGAATACGAGCTTCCAGGGCAGCGCGTAGCCGCCGCCCTGGTGGGTGTCGTTCGCGGCGCCGAGACCGGCGATGAAAGCGTCGGGAAAGAGCAGCGCTTCGAAGTTGCCGAACGCGTACCCCGCGGCGGCTCCAACGGAAACGGCCCCGACGTCGCGCAACGCTGCCGAGGGCGAAGCGGATTCTCCGCGGGACGCCCGGAACCGCTGCACGACCACGGCCAGCAGCGGCGCGAAGCCCGCCACCCCGGAGAGAATGGTGGCGGTGGCGAGCCCGGCGCACGCTCCACCGAAACCCAGCGCTGTCCGTGCGCCGGTGCGTGCGCGCAGCGCCAGGAGCAGCGCCGCCGCCGAGAGACACGCCATCACCACGTCGGGTCTCGCATAGTGTGAGTCGAGAACGGAGCCCGGAGAGACCGCCAGCAGCGCCGCGGCGACAAGTCCGACCCGCTCCCCCCCGACGCGCAGACCGATGAGGTACACGAGCGCCACGCAGCCGATTCCCGCCACCACGCTGAGGACACGCAACACGACCACCGTCCACGCAAAGCCGCGGGAGTCTTCGAGTCCAACGAACCGCTCGACGCCACGACGCGCCAGCCACCCCGTTCGGATGTAGAAGGCTCCGCCCTTCACGAACGTCATTTCGGTCGGCGCCGAGTAGAGGTTCTCCGCTTCGAAGTAGGCCTCGTGCTCGTCGGGGTGGTACGGAGCGCGGTTGTGGCCGGCGTCGCCCGGCAAGCCCCAGAAGAGCCCCAGGACGCGAAGCGTGAGGGCCAGCAGAAGGATCGCGGCGAGCCCGCCGATTCGGCGATGTCGGAGTGCGGAAGACACGCCCCGGGAGCATACCCCCGGTGGCCGCCGGATCATGCTCGCGCGGTATGATGCAGATCCGCACCACCACGACGGAGCCCTCGATGAGCACCCCCGCAGAAACGACCGCCAGCCCCGAACCGCGCACGGTCATCGTAACCGGAGCCAGCCTCGGGATTGGTCGCGCCATCGCCGAAGCCTTCGCCGACCTCGGTTGGCGCATCGCCATCGGCGCCCGAAACGCCGAGCGGCTCGGCGAGGTGGTCGATTCGGTCGGCGCACGCGGCGGCAAGGCCTTCGCCCACGCGCTCGATGTCCGCGACGAACTTTCCGTAGAGACGTTCTGCAGCGCGGCACAAGAGGCGTTGGGTCCCATCGACGTGCTCATCAACAATGCCGGCGGCGCGCACCCGGGACGCCTCCACGAGATGAGCTACGACGACATCCGCTTCGCGATCGAGTCGAGTCTCATCGGCTCCTTGTTCATGTCGCGCTGTGTCGTCGCATCGATGCTCGAGAATCGGGTCGAGGGCGACGTCGTGTTCATCTCGTCGCGCTCGGTCGGGGTGTCGTGGCCCGGTCACATTCCCTACGCCGCGTCGAAGGCCGGCATGGAGAGCGTCGGCCGCGCCCTCGGCCAGGAGCTCGAGGGCACGGGGATCCGCGTGATCACCGCTCGCGTCGGCGACACCATGGGGACGGGCTTCGCGAACGATTGGACGACCGACGAGCAGCAGATGTCGGCGTACTGGGCGGAGCTGGGCATCCTGCGACACGGCGGCGTCATGGAGCCCCCAAACGTCGCGTCGGCGGTGGTCGGTGCGGTGACGACGCCGCGCGCGTTCCAGATCGACTTCCTCACCGTAAACGCGGTAGCGCCGACCATCGACTGAAGTTCGTGGGTGATATGATCAGGCGAAGCAGCCGATTCGCCCCATTCGCCCTGAAAGCACGAAGCGCTCGAAATTCCAACGGGAGGCCCCCATGAGCGAGCACCGCATCTATTCCTGCGACGACCACCTCGACATCAACGCCATGCCGCGCGACGCGTGGTCCTCACGACTCCCGGCGAAGTTTCGCGACGCCGGTCTTCGCACCACCGAGAAGGACGGCCAGCACTACTGGCTGCTCGAGAACAACATCGTGGGGATCAGCGGGCGCTACCCGGACATGAAGACGGCCATCGATCGCGTCGAGGGGCTCGATCCCGACGGCCTGCGGGCGGGCGACCCCAAGCGACGCCTGGAGGACATGGAACACGACGGGATCTGGGCGTCGATCGTCTACGGACCGAACGCGCTCTCCGGCTACAGGATCGAGGATCCCGAGCTCAAGAAGGCCAGCATTCGAGCCTGGAACGACTGGTCGGCGGAGGAGTTCAACTCCCACGCCCCCGACCGGCTGAGTGCGCTTCCGATGCTCCCGACGCACACCCCCGACGAGGCCGTCACCGAGCTCGAACGAGTCGTCGGGCTCGGCCACCGCGGCGCGATCCTGCACTGCTTCGAGGTAAACCTGCTCGACCGCGGGTGGGACCGGCTGTGGGCTGCCGGCGAGGACATCGGCATCCCCATCAGCTTCCACATCGGCGGCGGCACGACGCTCGACCCGACCCGGCTCGACCAACGCGCAGCCTTCGCGGCGATCGCACCGCTGCAGATGGACGAGCCCCTCGCGCTCATGATCTACAGCGGCGCCCTCGAGCGCCACCCGAAGCTCAAGATCGTGCTCGCCGAATCCGGCGTCGGCTGGGTCCCCTACTTCGTCGCACGCATGGACGGCATCTACCACAAGCACTCCGCCCCCTACCCGGAGGTCGCCCTGAAATCCCTGCCGAGCGAGACCTTCAAGCGCCAGGTCTTCGCGACCTTCGAAGAGGAGCCTCTCGGCCCCACCCTCATTCCGTTGCTTTCGGAAGACAACTTCATGTGGGCCTGCGACTACCCGCATCCCGACAGCACCTGGCCGAACTCGAAGCAAGCCATCGAGCATTCCCTCGGATCTCTCGGAGAGGAGGCCGTCCGGAAGGTGACCGGGGAGACGTGCAAGAAGCTGTACGGGCTTCCTTAGCCCGCCGGCGGAGCTCCCCCTAGTCCCTCGTCAACAACATGCACCCACAGGTGTTCCCACCCCCCGCCGCCGCGATCGCCACCTGCGGGTTCGCCTTGGCGATCTGTCGCGCGCCGCCTTGGCCGCGGAGCTGAACGACGGCTTCGTGGAGGAAGCCGTAGCCGTGGAGGCGGCCGGCCGAGAGCTGGCCGCCGTGGGTGTTGAGCGGAAGCTCGCCGTCGCGGGCGATGCGGTGGCCGCCCTCGACGAAGGGGCCGCTCTCGCCTATCGGGACGAGCTGAAGGGCTTCGAGCCACGACAGCGTGATGAAGCTGAAACCGTCGTAGAGCTGGGCGCAGTCGACGTCCGACGGCTTCAGGTCGGTTCGCGACCAGAGGTGGGCGCCGGCGTCGCGGTTGGCCATGGTGGAGAGGTCGTCGAACTGGTCCCACGAAGGGCGTCCGCGCAGCGCGGTACCCACGGCCTCGACGCGCACCGGCGGTTGGCGCAGGTCCCGGGCGGCATCGACGTGCGAGATGACGAACGCGGTGGCGCCGTCACACGGAACATCGCAGTCGAAGAGGCAGAACGGCGTGCTGATCAACCGGGCCGACAGATAGTCGTCCATCGACATCGGCTCGGAGTAGATCGCATTCGGATTCAGCGCCGCATTCTTGCGCGCGTTGAGCGCGATCTGGGCGAGCTGCTCGCGCGTAGTGCCGTACTCGTGAAAGTGTCGCTGCGCGAACATTGCGATCCACACGGCCGCCGACGGTGCCGAGAACGGAAGAGTCCACTCGGTGAATCCGGAGGCGCGCACGCCCTTCTTCCCGTCGCCCCCCGGCATGATCCCCGCCCGTCCCTTGCTCCCCTGGGCACTCCCCTCCCAGACGCTGCGGAAGCACAGCACGTGGCGCGCGAGACCCGCCCCGACGGCGAGGCACGCCTTGATCACGGAGCCGAGCTGACCGGACGTCTCGATGCCGGAGTCGTGCCATCCGAGTTCGAGGCGGAGTGCATCGTGAACGTCGACGGCACCCGCTCCGCTGAATCCACTCGGGCCGAACGCGCCGGGATACGTCGAGAGCCCGTCGATATCGCCTACGCGAAGGCCGGCGTCCTCGATGGCCGCGAGGCAGCCATCAAGGGTCAGCGTCAGGGGATCGGCGTCGAGACGGCGGCCGATCTCGGACTGTCCGATCCCGCTCACACACGCGCGTCGCTCGATGATGTCGCTGGCGTTCATTGACCGCGTTCTCCATCGCCCGCCCGATCGGGATCGGGCTCGAACATCGGGAGCCACACCTCCCCGTCGTCTGCCTCGTGGTGCTCGAAGACCACTCTCACGGGCATGCCGATGTACACGTCGTCCGGGCTGCAGCCCACGATGTTGGTGGTGAGGCGCACGCTCGGGTCTTCCTCGATGTCTACGATGGCCACGGTATAAGGAAGCTCGGGGCCGGGCATCCACGGCTGGTGGTTGATCGAAAACGTGTGAACCGTCGCGCGCCCCGACACGGGAGTCGGCGCCAGATTCTTCGAGTGATCCACCGGACACAGCGGCAACGGCGGATGCAGCCAGGCGCCGCAATCCGTGCAGCGCAGGAAGCGCAGGACGCCGTCGCGTCCCGACCTCCAAAAGAAGCCGCTGCGCTCGCTCAATGCGGGCAGGATCCTGAACGGCACTTCACCTTCGGCCATGTGACGTACTCCCGGATTTCGCGCACCGACACCGACACCGACGCGACGACGCGAAAGCATCCTACCCGAAAACACTCCGCGGAGTTCTGCCGACCCTCCGAGATGCGAGCTGATAGGGTGGTGCCGTGTTCGACCGCAGCGGCTTCCGTGGTTGGTGGATCGTGGGCGTCGCCTTCGCAACCCAGGCCGTCTCGATCGGCTGTTCGATCGGCACGTTCAGCTTGTTCATCAAGTCGATCGTCGAAGAGTTCGGAACCAGCTACGCCGAGGTCAACGCCGGGATCGCCGTCATGACGGTTATGATGACCGGCGCGGGGCCGATCGTGGGACCGATGCTCGATCGGCGTTCGATCCGCGGCGTGATGCTGATCGGCGCGGGTCTGTGTTCATCGAGCCTGCTCCTGCTGTCGTTCTCATCGGAACTGTGGCAGCTCGGCTTGTTGTTCGGCGTGTCGCTCGCGGTGGGCGTCGCGATGCTCGGTCCTCTCGCGTCGGCGACGGTCGTGGCGAAGTGGTTCGAGAGCAAGCGCGGCCGGGCGCTCGGTATCGCGAACATGGGCGCCCCGGCCGGCCCATTCTTCTTCGCGCCGCTGGCCGGCTGGCTCATCGACGCGGTCGGCTGGCGCTCGACACTGCAGGTGTACGCCGGACTCAGCCTGCTCGTGATGCCGCTCATCGCGCTCGTGATCCGCAACCAACCGAGCGACCTCGGGCAGGTACCCGATGGGGGCACGGGGAGCACCTTACCGATGCCGCCACACCAGGGTTCGAGCGACAGGCCCGGCCCGGCGGACGCCATGGGACTCGTTCGCGACCGGAACTTCTGGGCGATCGCCTTGGCGATTGGAATCGTGTTCGGCGTCGGGACCGGCTGGAACGCGCAGATCGTCCCGTTCGCCTCGGACCTCGGCATCGAAGCCCGCTCGGCGGCGCTCGCCGTCGGACTCACCGCCGGGGTTGCCATTCTCGGAACACTTCTCTTCGGAACCCTCGCCGACACCGTGAGCCACCGCGGCCTGCTCTGGAGTCTGATCGCTGCGCAGATCGTGGCCTTCGCGGCGTTCCGCACGCTACCGAGTCCAACGGTCTTCTACGCATTGCTGTCGTTCTTTGCCCTCGCGGCCGGCGGGTTCCTGCCGGTGTATGCGTCCCTCGTCGCCAGAACCTTCGGACCGGCGTCGTTCGGCCGGGTGATGGGCACTGCGGGACTCGTGATGCTGCCGTTTGGATTCGCCGCGCCCATCGTGGCGGGCGCACTGCGGGACGCCGCCGGTAGCTACACGTCGGCGTTCAGCGTATTCATCGTTTCGTTCGCAGTGTCCGCAGCGGTGCTGTTGCTCGTGCGACTTCCAGTCGGCGCACGGCGAGAATGAGCGTTCGGAGAGAGTGACGCTTCCCCGCACTTTTTCCTTTTTCAATTTGGAACAAAGCCTGATACGCTCCGTGACGTCTGCGGACCGCTGTTGGTCCAGTGCCGTATGTTGACGCTGTTGAATAGCTGAAATCGTAGTAAGAGAATTGATCTCTCCGTCTGCCACTTGTTGATTTGGGAAGGGGTTGGAGTAATGGCTGCCCGAAAGAAGAAGGCTTCGGCCAAGAAGAAGAAGGGAACCTGGGGCGGACGGCGTCCCGGCGCTGGGCGGCCTCCCGGGACCGGCCAAGGCCCGAGTCCGGACTCACGGCGCAATCGCGTTGCCGTGATGTTCCGCGACGACGAACTGAAGAAGCTCAAGCGACTCGCTCGCAAGAAGCAACTGCCGGTGTCGACCGTGGCGTACAGGCTCATCGAGAAGAACCTCAAGCGCGCGCGCTGAACGTCGCGCGCTGTCAGTTCATCTGGATCCCGCCATCGACGTTGAGGGACTGCCCGGTGATATTCTTCGCCGCGGCGGATGTCAGGAACACGACAGCCCGGCCGATATCCTCGGGCGTCTGTTCGCGGCGCAGCGGGCAACTCGCCTTCAGGTAGGCGTCGAACGCCGTGCGCTTCTCGACTACCGCGGGATCCGTGCTCCCGCCGAACATCCCCTCGAGCTTCTCCCACATGGGCGTCCACAACAGCCCGGGGCACACGGCGTTGACGTTGATGTTCTTCGCGCCGAGCGTCGTAGCGAGCGACTGGGTGAGACTGATCGCTGCGGCCTTCGACGCTGAATACGGCGAAAGCGCGCCGCCGCGGCGTCCCGCGATCGAGGCGATGTTCACGATCTTGCCCTCGCCGCGTTCTGCAAAGTGGGGCACCAACGCCGAGGTCATCGACCAGATGCCCTTCAGGTTCACCTCGTAGCAGCGGTCGAAGTCCTCGGCAGTGACGACGGCGTCGGTGTTGTCCTGCACCACGCCGGCGTTGTTCACGAGAATGTCGACTCCGCCGAGCTTCGCGAGCACCTCCGCGACGCCGGCCCCGATCGACTGCGAGTCGGTGACGTCCACCCGGACGAGGAGGGCGCGACGCCCGAGGGCCAATATCTCCTTCGCCGTCGCCTCGGCGTTCGGCAGGTCGATGTCGGCGATGGCCACATCCGCTCCCGCCTCCGCGAGGGCGAGCGCAATACCCCGGCCGATTCCGCGTCCCCCACCGGTGACGATCGCCACACGTCCGTCGAGTCCAAACGAGCTGCCCTGGGACACGTCTTCCCTCCTGTCAGTATCATGTGCGCGACCCGCCGGCTTGTCGAGCACACTTCGGAAGGACCCACCCGCTGCGAGCCCCCTTTTGCCGTCCCCCGCAGCGAGCCCGCTTCCGCTCGATTCTGTTCGTGGCAGCAGCCGCCCTCTTGTGCGTCGCTGCTCGACCGCAGCTCCAGCAGCGCGCGGTACCCGTGCTCGAGCGGTTTCGCTTCGAGGGAATCGAGGCGCTCACGGACGAGGAACTCGAGTCGTTCATGCTATCGCGCTCCGCTTCGATGAAGCCGTGGATCTCCGATCCGCGCTACGACGAGTTTCTCGTCGAAGAAGACCTGGAACGCCTGGTCGATGCCTATCGCGCGAACGGTTACTACGAAGCCGAGATCACGACGTCGACCGAGTGGAACGAGGAACACACCCGCGCAACCGTGGTGTTTCACGTCGCCGAGGGCGAGCCCGTTCTCCTCGAGTCTCTCGAAGTGGCGTGGAATCCCGAAGCGCCCGTCGATGCGTCGCTGGTGGCCGACCTCGAGTCACGCTTCCGGCTGGTCCCCGGTGCCATTTTCAGCCTCGCGACGTATCGCGAGACCCGCGAAACCCTGCTCGCGGGACTCGCCGACGCGGGACGGCCGGCAGCCCTTCTCGAGGGCAGTGCGAACCTCGACCTCGACACCAGCCGGGCCCGAGTCGCCTGGCGAATCGACCCCGGCCCGGAGATCACACTCGGTGCGATCACGCTGACGGGCCTGTCGCGGGTTGCCGAGTCGCTCGTTCGGCGAGAGCTGTTGATCGCGGAGGGCGAGAGGTACGCGCGCGACGCGCTCCTCGCCACCGAGCGCGCCATCTACGCGCTCGGCCTGTTCCGCACAGTCGCGGTGCGAGCGAGCGCGCCGGCGGCGGGCAGCGACACGTGGCCCGTCGAGATCGTCGTCGAGGAGCGATCTCCGCGGACGCTGCGGGTCGGTGTCGGATACGGGACCGAGGACGAGTTCCGCGGACAGGTCAGCTATTCCCACCGAAACTTCCTCGGAAGAGCGCGGCGGCTCGGGATCACCGGGAAGGCATCGTCCCTCGTACTCGGTGTCGACACGCGGATCACGCAGCCCCGGTTTCCCGACGCCCTGACGGAAGCGACGATCTACACGTCGTTTCTCCACGAGACCCCGCCCGCGTACGACTCCGACCTCGTGCTCGCGGGCGTGGGATTCGAGCGACCTCTGGGGGGTCCGTGGCTGGGCTTCGCGGGCTACCGCTTCGAGTGGGGCGACGTCACCAACACCACCGTCGCAAGCAATCGCGTGACGGGCGAAACGCTGCTGAGCTTCTTTCGGATCGGCGTGCGTCGTGACACCCTCGACGACTCCCTCAACCCGAGCGCCGGTACGTGGTTCGAATTCTCCGTCGAACCCGCGGGCACGGCGATCGGCTCCGACGTCGACTACGTGCGCATGCGCGCCGAAGTGCGCGCCTTCGCGCCGCTCGGCTTCCTCGTCGCGGCCGCTCGCGTTCGCGCCGGAACCCTCCAGCCGTTCGCCGGGAGCGGACGTACCGATGTCCCCGCCTTCAAGCTCTTCTACAGCGGCGGCAGCAACTCGGTGCGCGGCTTCAAGTACCAGCACCTCGGGCCTCTCGATGCCCAGGGACAGCCCGAGGGCGGCCTCACACTCGGCGAGGCGAACTTCGAGCTGCGGTTTCCGATCTGGCGCTCACTGTCGGGCGTGGCGTTCGTCGACGCCGGTCAGGTCTCGAGCGACCCCTTCGACCTCCGCATCGGCGAGTTCCTCGCGTCGGCGGGCGGCGGCCTGCGCCTTCGGACGCCGGTGGGAAGCGTGCGACTCGACTACGGTCGTCTACTCAATCGCCCGCCCGGCGTCGATTCCGGGCGCTTCTACATTTCGATTGGACAGGCGTTCTGATGCGTGCCCGCGTCCGACTCGTCCGACTCCTTCTGCTCGTCCTGCTCGCCGCGTCGCTCGTCGCTTCGGACGCGCAAGCAACCGAAGAGAGCGCGCAGCGAGGCAGCGCCGAGGGAAGTTCGAACTGGACGCGCGAGCCGCTGCGCATCGCGCTCGAGAAGCTCCTGGCGTGGA
Source organism: Myxococcales bacterium (assembly GCA_013215605.1). Lineage (GTDB taxonomy): Bacteria > Myxococcota_A > UBA9160 > UBA9160 > SMWR01 > JABSQW01. Next base: position 2,365 of record JABSQW010000158.1, on the reverse strand, counting down.
ACCTCGGTGCCGATGTGTCGATCGGCGCGATCGCTGGCCCCCTCGTCCCGGAGCTGACGTTGCGCGACGTGACGATCGACGTGCGGGGGGAGCGCCTGGCGACGGTGGAGCTCTTCCGCGCGAAGGTCGATGCCTGGGCTCTCTTCCGCGAGGACGCGCCGCTGATCGAGCTCGTAACGGTCGAAGGCGCCCGGATCGAGCTCGTGCGCAGCAGTGACGGTCGTTGGAACCTTCCCGACCGCGGCGCCCAAGACGAGACGCTCTCCGAAGACGCTGGCTCCTTGATTGCCGGGATCGGATTCGGCGAGATCGCGCTGCGCGGAAGCCAGGTGCGGGTGCGGGACAGCGAACTCGCGCTCGATTTCGACATCGCGTTCGAAGCGACGGATCTCTCCCTCCCCTTCGACGCCGAGGCGCGCGCCCTGCTGCGGGCCTCCCTCGCGCTGACGGCGCGCCCCGGGCACTTCGCGGGCGAACACCTCGAGGCCGCGGAGCTCACGCTCTCGCTCGCCGATGGACGGCTCGACGCGAACAGGGCATTGGCAACCGGATCCTTCGGACGCGCGAGCATTCGCGGAACCCTGGACCTCCGCGACTCTCTCACGCGGCCGGCGGGACGCGTCGTCGTCGCGCTCGACTCCCTCGCCGGCCAAGGTCGCGCGATCGACAGTGTTCATCTCGCGGTCGAGAGCTCCGGCGGCGGCGCGCTCGACATCGAGGATCTGCGAATCGACGTCGGCGGACTGACTCTCGCGGGTGAGGGCCGCGCACAGCTCGACGACGAGGGAGCGCTGCATATCGAGCAGCTGATGCTCGGCGTCGACGGTCAGTCGCTCGAGATCACGGGCACCATCGCGGCCGCTGAGCTGAGCGCGCTCAGCGTGCGCACACGCAACTTCGACGCCGCTGCGCTCGGCGCCCTGCTGGGTGCCCCCGTACCCCTTGCCGGCCGCCTCGACGCCCACGTCACCCTCGACGGCGGGTTCCCCACACCCGCGGTTCGAGCGGACGTCGTGTGGACCGCTCCGGTGATCTCGCGGGCCCGCTTCGATCGCGCGACGCTTCAGGCCCGAACGCGGGACGCCACGCTTCGCATCGACGCCATGGCCAACCACGCGGGACGCGAGATTCTCACCGCCTGGGCGACCCTTCCCTGGTCGCCCAACACCCCGGCGTCGGCGGATCTACTGTCGCTGCCAGCGACCCGCGCCGAGTTCCGCGGCGATCCGATCGACCTGTCGCTCTTCGAGCCGTTCCTCTCCCGCTACGCGCGCGACCTCCGGGGTCGAGCGAAGGTCCGTCTCGCACTCCACGGGGCGGTACCACAGCCCCGGATCGAAGGAGCCCTGGAGATACGTCGCGCCGGCGTTCGCGTCCCCCTGCTGCAGCGCAACTTCGCTCCGATCGACGGGCGCATCGAGCTCGACGGCGACGGTGTGCGCTTCGACGCTTTGCGCATCGGTACCCCCGACGACCCCGACGCCGAGGCGCGCCTCAGCGGGCGACTCGGTCTCGATCGACTCGTTCCCGCATCGGCGGACTTCACGTTGTCGATGCAGCATTTTCCGCTCGCGCGCTCGTCGCTGCTGCGCACGCTGCTCGACGGCGAGCTCACCATCGAGGGTTCGGTATCCGCGCTCGAGATCCGCGGAGACGTGTTCCTCGAGGACTCGCGCGTCCGCATCCCCGAGAGCGAGGATCCGCTGCTGCGCGAAATTCAGGTGTTCGCGCGCAGCAGCGGCGACGACTTCGACACCACCATCGTCGAGAGCACCGAAGAGCCCGACGAGTTCGACCGGTCGAGCATCGACATCCGCCTGAGCGCTCCTCGAGGCACCCGCGTGAAGGGACGCGGTGCGGACGTCGACATCGAAGGCGTCCTCGAGGTGAAGAAGCGACCCCTCGAAGCGCCGCGCTTCTCGGGGAGCTTCGCGGTGGTCCGGGGCAACTACACCTTCCAGGGCCGGCGCTTCGCGATCCGGCGAGGCACTGCCGATTTCGACGGCGGCTCCGAGCTCAACCCGGTGATCGACATCGAGACCGAGTACCGGGTCAGCGACGTGATCATCCGTGCGCTCCTCGGGGGACGCGCGCTCGATCCGATTCTGCGACTCGACAGCGAGCCTCCGCTCCCCGAGTCGGAAGTCCTCCACTACCTCGTCTTCGGTCGTGCCAGCGACACCTCGGCCGACGGCGGATCGAGTCGCCTCGACGCCGCCGCCGGCGCGCTCGCCGCCGGAGTGGCGGCGGCGCAGATCACGCCGCTCCTCGAGGACGTCCTGCCGATCGACACCCTCGAGTTCCGCGTCCCCGACGATCGCTCCGAAGGCGAGTTCGGCGTAGGTAAATATGTCCAACCCGGCGT